>CALGZX010000099.1 GCA_937934165.1 uncultured Collinsella sp. | reverse complement strand
TAACTCCGTATCCGAGAACGTTGGTGTCAAGCACCTTCTGAATATCAAGACCGTTGCTGAAAGGAGAGAGAATATGCTCTGGATGAGAACACCGGAAAAGGTTTACTTTAAGAAAGGCTGTATGCCAGTTGCATTAGACGAATTAAAACATGTAATGGATAAGAAGAGAGCATTTATCGTAACCGACTCCTTCCTGTATCATAACGGCTACACCAAGTGCATTACCGACAAGCTCGACGAGATGGGCATCGCCCACGACTGCTTCTACGACGTCGAACCCGATCCGTCGCTGCAGTGCGCACGTCGCGGCGCCAAGCAGATGGCTCTCTTTGAGCCGGACGTCATCATCGCCGTCGGCGGTGGCTCCGCTATGGACGCCGGCAAGATCATGTGGATGATGTACGAGCACCCCGAGTGCAAGTTTGAGGACATGGCCATGGACTTCATGGACATCCGCAAGCGTATCTTCACCTTCCCCGAGATGGGCAAGAAGGCCTACTTCGTCGCCGTCCCGACCTCTTCGGGCACCGGTTCCGAGTGCACGCCGTTCGCCATCATCACCGACAAGGAGACCGGCATCAAGTGGCCGCTCGCCGACTACGCGCTGCTCCCCAACATGGCTATCGTCGACGCCGACAACTGCATGACCGCCCCGCGCGGCCTGACCGCTGCCTCCGGCATCGACGTCATGACCCACGCCATCGAGTCCTACGTCTCCATCATGGCTTCCGACTACACCAAGGGCCTCTCCGAGCGCGCTGCTAAGCTCGTCTTCGAGAACCTGCCCTCCAGCTTCACGAACGGCGCCAAGGACCCGCATGCCCGCGAGGAGATGCACAACGCCTCCTGCATGGCCGGTATGGCCTTCGCCAACGCCTTCCTGGGCCTCAACCACTCCATGGCCCACAAGCTCGGCGCTTTCCATCACCTGCCTCACGGCCTCGCAAACGCCGTCATCCTGACCCGCGTCATGCGCTACAACGCCGCCGAGGCTCCCGTCAAGATGGGCACCTTCTCCCAGTATCCTTACCCCAACGCGCTGCACAACTACGCCGAGATGGCCAAGTACTGCGGCATCGAGGGCAAGGACGACAAGGAGGTCTTCGAGAACTTCATCACGAAGCTCGAGGAGCTCAAGGACTTCATCGGCGTCAAGAAGACCATCGCCGACTACGGTGTTGACGAGCAGTACTTCCTCGACACCCTCGATGAGATGACCGAGCAGGCATTCAACGACCAGTGCACCGGCGCTAACCCGCGCTACCCGCTCATGAGCGAGATCAAGGAGCTCTACCTGGACGCCTACTACGGCCGCGAGCCCCAGGACTACGCCGTCTGCTAGTTTTAGCACGGTTTTTAACGGCGGGGGTGCACGGGTGTTTCACACACCCCCGCCGTCGCTTCTATCGCATCGTTGAAAGGATGCAACCATGCTGCTACCCGATTCCAAGACCGAGCTCGTCCGTCGCGGCAACAAGGTCGTTTACGACCTGGGCTACAAGATCGTCAAGGTCTTTAACGAGACCAAGCCCGTCTCCGACGTGTTCAACGAGGCTTTGAATCTTGCCCGCATCAATGAGTGCGGCATCCGCAGCCCCAAGGCTCTCGAGGTTTCCCAGCTCGAGAACGCCAACGGCTGGGCGCTCGTGACCGAGAAGGTTCCGGGCACCACCCTTGCCGAGAAGATGACTGCCGAGCCCCAGCGCTTTGGTGAGTACCTCGAGATGTTCGTCGACCTCCAGATCGAGATCCACGGCTACACCTCCCCGCTGCTCAACCGTCAGCGCGATAAGTTCGCCCGCATGATCGACAGCCTTGATCAGCTCAATGCCACCACGCGCTACAACCTTCAGGAGCGTCTGGACGGTATGACCAAGGAGTTCAAAGTCTGCCACGGCGACTTCAACCCCTCCAACGTCATCGTCGGCGAGGACGGTCAGCTCTATGTGTGCGACTGGGCACACGCCACCCAGGGCTCCCCTGCTGCCGACGTTGCCACCACCTACCTGCTCTTTGCCCTCAACAGCAAGGACCAGGCCGAGGCCTACCTGGAGCTCTACTGCGACCGTGCCGACATGCCCATGCAGGTCGTGCGTCAGTGGACGAGC
Organism: uncultured Collinsella sp.; assembly: GCA_937934165.1. Taxonomy (GTDB): domain Bacteria; phylum Actinomycetota; class Coriobacteriia; order Coriobacteriales; family Coriobacteriaceae; genus Collinsella. Next base: position 20,464 of record CALGZX010000099.1, on the reverse strand, counting down.
ATCGTCGCCGCTTCCGAGCTCGCTCGTAAGCGCAACGTGAACGATGAGTTCCTGAAGAACTGGATCGACGTCGTCGATTATCAGTAATATCTGAGCGATTTATTTCGCATCGGAGGCACAATGGAAAACCCCGCAGCTCGCATGGGCTGTGGGGTTTTCCTTTTAGATATCGAGGATGCTACAAGATAATAGGACGGCCCCGCATCTCCCCGATTGGAGAAATGCGGGGCCGTCCCACATATCGAACTACAAGCGAAATCGTCGATTAACGGCGGGCTGCCTTAACAAGCTCGGCAACCTTGGCAACGACCTCGTCGATCGCCACGTCCTCGCGCTCGCCCGTAGCACGGTCCTTGAGCTCCACAGTACCATTCTTGAGGCCACGCTTACCCAGAACGACCTGATACGGGAAACCCATAAGGTCGTTATCGGCAAACTTAAAGCCGGGACGCTCGTCGCGGTCGTCGACGACGACCTCGATGCCCTCGGCACACAGGCCATCAACGATCTGCTCGCAGACGGTAGCGCACTCCTCCTTCTTGGGATCGAGCGGAATCACCGCGACCTCGTACGGGGCAACGGAGACCGGCCAGACGATGCCGTGCTCGTCGTTGTGCTGCTCCACGACGGCAGCAAGCGAGCGGGACACGCCCACGCCGTAGCAACCCATGATGAGCGGCTTCTCCTTGCCGTCCTCGTCCATAAAGGTGGCACCCATGGCCTCGGAATACTTGGTGCCCAGCTGGAAGACCTGGGAGACCTCGATGCCGCGGGCAGCGGAGAGCGGCTTGCCGCAGTGCGGGCAGGGGTCGCCGGCGACAACGGTGACCAGATCGGCCCACTCATCGACGGTAAAGTCGCGCTCGGGGCAGGCACCGGTAAAGTGATAATCGACCTCGTTGGCACCGCAGGCCCACTGCTTGGAATCGCGCAGGCTCTCGTCGCACACCAGACGGATGCCATCGGGCAGGTTAACCGGTCCGATAAAGCCCTTGTGCAGACCGTTCGCCTGAAGCTCCTCGTCGGTCATCATGCGATAGCCCTTGCCAAAGACGTGCTCGGCCTTGCAATCGTTGAGCTCGTGATCGCCCGGAACAATGGCCACGACTGGCTTGCCCTCGGCGTCGATGAGTGCCAGCGACTTGCGCGTGCCGTTCTCGGGGAACCCAAAGAACTTAGCAACAGCCTCAATGGTGCCCATGCCCGGAGTCTCAACCTTGGTGAGCGTACCGTCACCAGGACCCTCGGTCACGACGACCTTGGTGCTTGCCGCCTCGTCATCGGCAGCAAAGCCGCAATCGTCGCAGTAGACGAGCGAAGCCTCGCCGGCGTCGGCCAAAGCCATGTACTCGACGGAGGTATCGCCACCGATCTCACCGGAGTCGGCAACAACGGGCAGGGCCTTGATATAGCAGCGCTCGCAGATGTTAGCGTAGGCCTGCTTCATCTTGTCATACTCCTCCTGCAGGCTCTCCTGAGTGGCGGAGAAGCTGTAGGCGTCCTTCATGATGAACTCGCGACCGCGCATCAGGCCAAAGCGGGGGCGGAACTCGTCGCGGAACTTATCCTGGATGTGGTAGAGGTTAACAGGCAGCTGCTTGTAGGAGCGCAGCTCATTGCGCACCAGGGCCGTGACGGTCTCCTCGTGCGTGGGGCCCAGGACGAACTCGCGACCATGACGGTCGTCAAAGCGCACAAGCTCCTTGCCATAGGCGTCGATGCGGCCGGACTCGCGCCACAACTCGGCGTCGACCATGATAGGCATCATAAGCTCCTGGGCGCCGGCGGCGTCCATCTCGTCGCGCACGATGTTCTCGATCTTGCGGATCGAGCGCCAAGCAAGCGGCAGGTAGGAATACAGACCGGCGGCCTCCTTGCGGATCATGCCGGCACGGAGCAGCAGGCGGTGGCTGGCGAGCTCAGCGTCCGCCGGATCCTCTTTAAGCGTCGGCGCATAAAGCTTAGACATATACATTGCTCGGGTCATTTATTTCTCCTCAATAAGCTTGTCGACCTCGGCCATAAGCGCGTCGACAATTTGGTCCTCAGCTACTTTACCAATGATCTGGCCATGCGAAAAGAGCAAGGCCTGACCACGTCCGCAAGCAACGCCCAGGTCGGCATCAGAAGCCTCGCCGGGGCCATTAACGGCACATCCCATCACAGCGATCGAAAGCGGCGCGGAGTAGTTCTTAAGCCGCTCGGTAACCTCCTCGGCAATGGGAATCAAGTTAACCTGGCAGCGGGCGCACGTGGGGCACGAAACAATCTCGGGGCCACGGCGACGCAGGCCCAGCGACTGGAGAATACCCCAGGCAACCGGCGGCTCCTCAACCGGATCGGCTGTGAGCGACACACGCATGGTGTCGCCAATGCCTTCGGAAAGCAAGATACCCAAGCCTACAGAGCTCTTGATGGTGCCCTGGAGCTTGGTCCCCGCCTCCGTCACGCCCAGGTGAAGCGGAACGTGGGGAATCTCACGCGACAGGGCTCGATAGGTATCAAGCGTCGTTTGCACGCTATGGGCCTTGGCAGAAAGCACAATGTTCGTAAAGCCGCGGTCCTCAAAGTGCTTGACGAAGCGCTCGCTCGACATCACGAGCTTCTCGGGCTGCGTAAGCTCGTCGCGCTCGGCGATATCCTGCTCGAGTGAGCCCGCGTTCACGCCAATGCGAATCGCGCACCCAGCGGCGCCCGCGGCATCGATCACGGCATCGACCTTGGCCCAATCGCCGATATTGCCGGGATTGATGCGAAGCTTGGCGGCACCAGCCTCGACGGCGCCGATGGCGAGCTTATGGTTAAAGTGAATATCGGCGACGATCGGCACCGGAGACTCGGCACAGATGGTGCGGAAACCCTCAAGCGCGGCCTCGGTGGGCACGCTCACACGCACGATATCGCAGCCAGCCTGCGCCAACGCGCACACTTGCGCAAGCGTTGCCTGGGCGTCAGCGGTATCGGTGCAGGTCATGGATTGGACCACCACCGGCGCGCCGCCACCGATCTGCACACCGCCCACATGCACGGGGCGCGTCAACTCGCGAGGCAAAGGATGGGATAAAGACAATCCAAACACTCCCCTACAGGATAAATCGAAGGATGTCGGAACGAAGCATATAGACAAACAGCAGCGCAAAGAGCGCGATGCCCACATAGCTCACAATCGTCTGGACCTTGAGCGGAAGCTCGCGGCCAGCAATCTTTTGAATGATCTCGATGACCAGCTTGCCGCCATCGAGTGGTGGGATGGGCAGCAGGTTCATAAAGCCAAGCGAGAACGAAATGAGGGCGGCAAACGAAAGGAACGTGGCAGGGCCGGCAGCAGCAGCCTGTGAGGACATAACGCTAATGCCCACGATCGAAGAAGACTGATCGAGAATCTCCATCGTATGCTGCGGCTGGAGCAGGCGCATCACGCCCTCCGCTGTCTGCACGACATAGGAGAACGAAAGGCGAGCCGACGTGATGGGGTCTAAACGGACCACCTGCGTAGAGGCATACACACCTAGGCGCTCGTCCTCTTTGAGCGCAACCGCGGTCGAATGCTGCTTGCCGTCACGCTCGTACTCGATGGCGATATCGTCCTTTCCGGCAGCCTTACCGATGGCATCGTAAACGTCCATCCAGGTAGAGCACGATACTCCGTCAACCGAAAGGATCGCGTCGCCGCCCTCGATACCCGCCTTGGCGGCAATAGACCCCTCGTCAACCTGACCGATCACGTTGGTATCCATCGGCACGGTGACACCCGCAATAGAGTAGATGCTCATAAGCAGCAAAAAGCCCGTCAGGATATTGACGAGAATGCCCGCGAGCAGCATAAAGGCGCGCTTGAGAAAACCCTGGCCCAGATAGGTATGCGAACGCTCTTGCGCAAGGAACTCGGCTTCGCCGCACGGCAGCTCCCACACATCGCCCTCGGTAGTCGCATGCTCTCGATCGAAACGGCGGCCGTCAAAGGTGGTGTAACCCGCCGCGTCTCGCGGCAGCGTCTGATACTTGGTGGGATAGTAGCTCGGCGAGGGCTTCTCCCCTTCCTCATACCAAGGCGCGATAGAGCCCCAACCCAAGAGCAAGGCGCATGCCTCGAGCACATCCTCCTCGGATAGCTCGAGCTCGGCGGCAAGGTCGGCCACGGTCACGCGACCATGACGATAGATAGCCGCGAGCACGCGATCAGCGCACGAGAGGTCGGTCGGATCCATACCGCAGATGGCAGCGTAGCCACCCAGCAGCAGCGGGGTCACGCCAAACTTGGTTCCAATGCGACGCGACGTGTAATGGATGTCAAAGCGGCACGGCAGGCCCAAAAAGAACTCGGTCACACGGACGCCGCAGGCACGCGCCGCCAAAAAGTGGCCGCCCTCGTGCAAAAACACGAGGACGGAAAGCATCAGCAGGCCCCAAAAGACAGATGAGAGAACGCTCAGAACAGTATCCATAAAACGAAAAAGCAATCCTTATGGGTTAGGAACGGGTTGCGTCGAGCACCTGCGCAGCCTTTTCACGCGACCACGCGTCGATGTCGCGAAGCTGCTCAAACGAATCGACCGCCTGCATATCGTGGGCATCCATGCAGGATTCCACAATGCGATCAATATCGGTAAAGCTGCAGCCATCGTGCAGGAAGGCATCGACGGCGACCTCGTTGGCGGCATTGAGCACGCACGGCATGGTGCCACCCGTCTTGCCGGCACGCTCGGCCAGTGCCAGACAGCGGAAAGTATCCATGTCGGCCGCGTCAAACGTGAGCTGCCCCAGCTCGCGGAAATCGATACGAGGCGCCGGGGTATCCCAACGCTCGGGATACGAGAACGCGAACTGGATGGGAATACGCATGTCGGAAGCACCGAGATGCGCCATCACGGAGCCGTCGGCGAACTCGACCATAGAGTGAATCTTGGATTGACGCTGCACGACCACGTTAATGAAATCGAGGTTGCAGTTAAACAGATGCATGGCCTCAATGCGCTCCAGGCCCTTGTTCATGAGGGTGGCGGAGTCGATGGTGATCTTGGCACCCATGGCCCACGTGGGATGCGCGAGGGCGTCGGCACGCGTCACACAATCGAGCTCGTCGCGCGTGCGGCCAAAGAACGGACCGCCCGAGCAGGTAAGCCAAATACAATGAGCCTCGCGCGGGTTCTCCCCCAGATAGCACTGGTAGATGGCGGAGTGCTCAGAGTCGACTGGAATAAGCTGGCCCGGTTGCGCCAACGGCATAAGCAAGTCGCCACCGACGACGAGGGACTCCTTGTTGGCAAGGGCAAGGCGCTTATTCGAGGTCAAAGCCGCATGGCTCGCCTCGAGACCGGCGGCGCCCACAATAGCGACGAGCACGCAGTCGACATCGTCGCGACGCGCGAGCTCGCAAACCGCCTGCGCGCCAACGCCGAGCTTCGTTCCCTCGGGCAACTCCTGCAGCACGGCGTCATCGCCATGAGCGACATCGGCCACGGCAACGGCCGGAACCGAGAACTCGCGAGCGGCGGCAACGAGCTCCGAGGTGCTGGAATTGACGGACAGCGCCGTTACCTGCAGTCGATCGGCATGCTGACGGCACACATCGAGTGCCTGCGTGCCGATAGAGCCCGTGCAGCCCAGAATGGCAACGCGAAGGCGTCCATCGGGGCCATACGTCGTCTGGAATGACATTACAGCACGCCTCCGATCATCAATAGCAGCTGCGCGGTAATGCAGCCAAAGATAAGCGAGTCGCTACGGTCGAGCATGCCGCCGTGGCCCGGGATAAGGTTGCCGGAATCCTTGACGCCCACGCCGCGCTTGATGCGCGACTCGATAAGGTCGCCGATAACGCCCAGGACGGACACTACCACGCCGCACAGCAGTGCATAGGGCAGGCTGAGCTTGTAGAAGTGCGTCGCCCACAGGATGAGCCAAATCAAAACCGAGCCCAGGATGCCGCCGGCAAACCCCTCCCAGCTCTTTTTGGGAGAGATCTTGGGAACCATCTTGTGCTTACCGATACGGCTGCCCACGATGTAGGCAAACGAATCGGAGACCCAAAGGGACGCGCAAACACCCACCGAAAGCAGGGCGCCGGCAAAACCGGGCACAGCATCGCGCAGCAGCACGATAGCCGACAGCATAAAGCCAGTGTAGATGGGACCCATGAGCGTCACGGCCACATCAGAGATGCGGGTACGCGGCGACCAAACATACCAAATGCCCACAGCGAGCATCAGGGCAAAAAGCAGGGCATTCAGCAACATCGAATCGCCCAGCGCCGACAGCGGAAAGAGTACGGCGGCAGCGATACCCATGCGCTCGTTAGCCATCTTGCCATCGAGCCTTGTCATACGGAAAAACTCATAGCAGCACAGACCGCTCATGACGGAAACAAAGATGGCCGTGGGCACGATACCCAAAACCAGGCACAGGATAAAGACAACGGCGTAGACGATACCAGCGGCGGCACGGGTAATAAAGCCCGCCAGCCACGAACCGGTGCCGCTCTTCGCTGCAGGCGCTCCCGCAGCGGTAGCTTTGCGCGCAGGCGTCTTGGAAGCAGATGCCTTGGGACGATCGGACACGATTAAGCCTCCTCGGTCTTGCTCAGTCCACCAAACCTACGGTCACGGCCCTGATAGGCCAAAATGGCGTCGACAAGGCCCCAACGATCAAAGTCGGGCCAATAGGTATCGGTGACGTAGAACTCGGAATAAGCTACCTGCCACAGCAGATAGTTCGAAAGGCGCAGCTCACCAGAGGTGCGAATCACAAGCTCAGGATCGGGAAGACCGGCGGTATAGAGGTGGGAAGCCACCATGTCGTCATCAATTGCGGCAGGATCGATCTTACCGGCGGCAACGTCGAGTGCGATCTGACGGACAGCGCGGGTAATCTCGGCACGTGCGCCGTAGTTGACGGCAAGCGCCAGCGTCATACCGGTGTGATCGGCGCACTCGGCAAGACCGCGTTCAAAAACGTCGCGGGTCTTCTTGGGCAGCGCGGAAATATCACCCAAAAAGACAACGCGCACGTTTTCGCGCTTCAGAAGCGGCAACTCGTCGATGAACGTCTTGGCAAACAGGTGCATCAAGACGTTGACCTCATGCTGCGGGCGGTTCCAGTTTTCGGTAGAAAACGCATAGGCCGAAAGCACGTCGACGCCCAGGCGCACGCAGGCGGTAATGATCTCGCGCAGCGAGACGATACCCGCCTTGTGGCCCTCAGTGCGTGCAAGACCGCGCGACGTGGCCCAACGACCGTTGCCGTCCATGATGCATGAGATATGGTGCGGAATGTTATTGAGGTCAAGGTCTGAAAAACCGACGCCCGCAGGGGCGTCGGCAAAGTACTCGACCAGTTTATGCTCGTCGTATTGCACCTTAGATCTCCATGACCTCGGCTTCTTTTTCCTTCAGAAGCTCCTCGACCTTGGCGACATACTCATCAGTGTGCTTCTGGACCTTGGCCTGCTCGCGACGGACATCGTCCTCGGTGAGCTCCTCATCGCGCTCGAGCTTGTTGTTGAAGTCGCGACGGATGTTACGGATAGACACCTTGGCCTGCTCGGCGTACTCGCGGCACTCCTTGACGAGCTCGCGACGGCGCTCCTCGGTGGGAGCCGGGAACGGCAGACGAACGACGGTGCCATCGGAGTTGGGGGTAATACCCAGATCGGAAGCGCCGATGGCCTTGACGATAGCGTTGATAAGTGCCTTGTCCCACGGCTCGATGAGCAGCATGTGGGCCTCGGGGGTCTTGACGGCGGCAATCTGCGTGACCGGCGTGGGAACACCGTAATAATCGACGGTGATGTCGGACAGAATGTTGGCATTGGCGCGGCCGGTACGGACCTTGGAGAAGTTATGCTTGAGGGACTCGAGCGACTTGTCCATATGGGCGGTGATGTTCTCTGCCATGCTTAATCCTCCTGATAGACGAGCGTGCCGACGGGCTCACCCGCGAGCGCGCGCTTGACGGTGTCCTCGCCATCGATGTTGAGGACCAAAATCGGCATACGGTTGTCCTGGCACAGTGCCGTAGCCGTGGAATCCATAACCTGCAGACCGCGGACGAGCACCTCGTGATAGGTAATCTTGTCAAAACGGACGGCGTCGGCGCACTTGACGGGATCCTTGTCGTAGATGCCGTCAACCTTGGTGGCTTTAATCAGAATCTCGGCGCCGATCTCGCACGCACGAAGAGCCGCGGCGGTGTCGGTCGTAAAGTACGGATTGCCCGAACCGGCGGCAAAGATAACGACGTTGCCCTTGGAAAGGTGGTTGATGGCGCGACGGCGAATATAGGGCTCGCAGATCTCGTTCATCTGGATAGCGCTCATAACGCGGCAGGGAACATCGTTGTGCTCGAAGGCATCCTGCAGGGCGAGCGCGTTCATAACGGTTGCCAGCATGCCCATGTAGTCGGCCTGAGCACGCTCCATGCCACCGGCAGCGCCGGCCATGCCGCGGAAAATATTGCCGCCGCCGACAACGACGCCGACCTCATGGCCAACGGCGAGCAGCTCCTTGACCTGTTTGGCAAGATGGTCGGTAACCTTGGGGTCGATGCCATACTGGCCGTCGCCCATCAGTGCTTCGCCAGAAAGCTTAAGAAGCACGCGTTTATATCGGATGTCGGACAAAGCGATCCTCCTTTAGATTGAACTCTCAACATTCTATCAAAGGCTCTAAGAAGAGCCATGAAAAAGCAGGCTGTGAGTAAAACCCACAGCCTGCTCATTACCAGCTACAAGAGCTTATTTACTCGCCACGAACCAGACGGTCAAAGGCAACGACGGTAATGGTGTCGCCGAGCTCCTTGGAGACCTGCTCAGCGTACTTCTTGATGGTGAGGGAGCTGTCCTTGATGAACTCCTGCTCGGTGAGCACGGACTGCTTGTAGAACTTCTCCAGACGGCCGACAGCCATCTTCTCCTGGATAGCCTCGGGCTTACCGGACTCGGCAGCCTGAGCCATGTAGATCTGCTTCTCGTGCTCGACGGTCTCGGCCGGAACCTGATCGCGGGTAGCACAGATCGGGGCGACGGCGGCAACCTGAAGGGCAACGTCGTGAGCGAAGGTCTTGAAGGACTCAGCCTGAGCGGTCTCGGCCTTCTCGAAGGCGAACTCGACGAGGACGCCGATCTTACCACCCATGTGGATGTAAGAAGCGAGCGCGCCGTTCTCAACCTTGCGGGCAGCGAAGCGGGAGATCTTCATGTTCTCGCCCATGATGTGAATCATCTCGGTGAGCTCGGAGGAAACGGTCTCCTCGCCCATCGGCTTCTCGAGCAGAGCGTCGACGTCAGCAGGCTCGGTGGTAGCGACAACCTCAGCGACCTTGGAAGCAAAGCCGGTGAACTTGGCGTTGGAGCCAACGAAGTCGGTCTCGCAGGAGAGCTCGAGCAGAGCGCCGGTCTTGCCATCCTCGGAGACGAACGCGGCGACAGCGCCCTCGTTGGTCTCACGGCCAGCCTTCTTGGCAGCCTTGGCAAGGCCGTTCTTACGCAGAACGTCGACAGCGGCGTCCATGTCGCCGTCAGCCTCGACGAGAGCCTTCTTGCACTCCATCATCGGGGAGTCGGTCATCTCGCGGAGCTGCTTAACCATAGCGGCGGTAATCTGGGCCATTGTGGTTCCTTTCAAAGAGATGAAAAAGAATTAACTAAGACTGATTTACTCGGCCTTGGGCTCAGCGGCCATCTCGGCCTCGGAGACCTGCTCCTTGCCGGAGCCAGCGAGGCAGGCGTCAGCCATGAGCTCGCACATAAGGGTGACAGCGGAGATAGCGTCATCGTTGCAGGGGATGCCGTACTCGACCTCGTCGGGATCGGAGTTGGTGTCGATCAGGGCGACGACGGGGATGTTCAGGCGCTGGGCCTCCTTGATGGCGTTCTCCTCGCGCTTGGTGTCGATGACGAAGAGAGCCTGGGGCAGACCCTTCATGTCGCGGGCGCCACCGAGGTTGGTCTGGAGCTTAGTGAGCTCCTTGCCGAGAACAGCCTGCTCCTTCTTGGGCAGAACAGCCATGCGGCCGTCCTCGACCATAGCCTCGAGCTCCTCCATGCGGTTGATGCGGGAGCGGATGGTGACGAAGTTGGTCAGCATACCGCCGAGCCAACGCTGGTTGATGTAAGGCATGTTGGCGCGCTCAGCAGCGTTCTTGACGGCCTCCTGAGCCTGCTTCTTGGTGCCGACGAACAGCACGTTGCCACCCTTGGCGACGTTCTTGACGAAGGTGTAGGCCTGATCGGCGTCGAGGATGGTCTGCTTGAGGTCAAGGATATAGATGCCGTTGCGCTCACCGAAGATGAACGGCTTCATCTTGGGGTTCCAGCGACGGGTCTGGTGACCGAAGTGGCAGCCGGCCTCGAGCAGGGTGCGGATATTAATCTTGGTAGCCATGTTAAACCTCCTGTGGTTTGCCTCCGCGCGGGGTCATCCTCCAAAACCAACCCGGACATGTGCTACCAAAGCCCGGGCACCACGGTATGAAGTAGCCGCGCGTGCGTGATAAAAACATGTTGCCGTGAAGCAACCCGATGAATGATAGCAGGAATGCTTCTTCCTGCCAACCCGCAATCAAAACCACACACCTGAGTGCGGCGCGGGACGTCCCAGCAACTATTCGCCGCGGGGATGGGCTTGAGCCACAGCCCGCTTAAGCCGATCGGGTGTGAGATGCGTGTAGATCTGCGTCGTGGACAGGCTCGCATGACCCAGCAGCTCTTGGACCGAGCGCAGGTCCGCACCGCCCTCGAGCAAGTCGGTCGCAAAGGTATGGCGCATCGCATGCGGGGCGATGTCGGCCGGAATGCCGGCGAGCGTCGCCAGCGTATGGAACCGCCGCCGGAGCATGGCGGCGCTCATGCGATTGCCGCGCGCCGATATAAGCAGCGGATGCGGCCCGGTGGCGGGGTCACGGCGCTTTGCCTGAGCGAGCAACACCGGCCTCCCCTCCTCAATATAGAAACGAGTCACCTCGAGCGCACGACGATACAGAGGGACGATACGTTCTTTGCTCCCCTTGCCCCAAAGTCGCAGCGTGCGTTCGGACCAAGCGATGGATTCCACATTGAGTGCTGCGAGCTCCGAGATTCGCGCGCCGGAGGCATAGAGCAGCTCGAGCATCGCCGCATCGCGCAGTCCCGCGGGTGTTGAGGTATCAGGCGTCTTGAGCAGCGCCTCGACCTGCTTGGTCGTAAGGACGCCCGGCAGGTCACGCGGCAGCTTGGGCGATGCGATCGCCGAGACCGCATCGCCCTCGACAATCCCCTCGGCAGCCATCCAGCGATAGAACGAGCGAATGGCAGACAGATGCGCCGCAAGGGTTCGAGCCGCCACCTGGTCACGCGACAACTCGGCCAAATAGGAGCGAACGGTCCGCACGTCGGCGGCGCGAGCGTCGACGTCCTCGCGCTCGCACCAGGCAGCAAAGCGCTCCAACCGCGAGCCATAGGCCGTCACCGTGTTGGGAGAAAGACCCTCGACACGTGCGATATAGGCGATAAACGAGTCGACGACATCGTACAGGTCAAAGGCTATGACCGGTCGCCTCCAAACAGATCGGGGCGAGTGGCCAGATAGGCATCAAGAGCCTCGAGCGCACGGTCCGCATAGGCCTGGTAGCGGTCGCGCTTGCTGCGGCGCTTACCATCCTCGAGTGGCGGCACCAGGCCAAAGTTGACATGCATGGGCTGGTAGCCCACGGTGGCAGGATCGGTCGCATAGCCCACGAGCGCGCCCAGGGCGCCCACGCGGGGCAACTCGACGCCCGCGGCGCCGATAGCCTCGGCATAGGTGTTGAGCGCCGCGAGCAGACCGGTCGCCACGGCTTCCATGTACCCCTCGGTGCCGGTGATCTGACCGGCCAGGCGCACGCCGGTACCAGGCACGGCAAAGGTGCCATCGAGCACGTGCGGGGCGTCGACAAAGGTATTGCGGTGCATGACGCCGTAGCGGAAGAACTCAGCGTTCTCCAGGCCAGGCACCATATGGAAGACGCGCTTCTGCTCGCCAAAGGTCAGGTTGGTCTGGAAGCCCACCAGGTTATAGGCGGTCTTCTCCTTGTTCTCGGCACGCAGCTGAATCGCCGCCCAAGGGCGACGTCCGGTACGAGGGTCGGTGAGGCCGACGGGCTTCATGGCGCCAAAGCGAATGGCGTCCTTGCCGGTGCGCGCAACCTCCTCGGCAGGCTGGCAGGCCTGGAACAGATCGCCGCCCTCAAAATCCTTGAGCACCACGCGGTCGGCCGTGGTAAGCGCCTCGATAAAGGCCTCGTACTCCTCCTTATTGAGCGGAGCGTTGAGATAGTCGCCGCTCCCCTGCTCCTCGTAGCGCGACTGCGAGAACAGCACGTCCATATCGAGCGTGGAGGCATCGACGATCGGCGCCGCGGCATCGAAGAACGCAAGGGCGTCGCCACCGACGAGCTTCATGACCTCTTCGCTCAGCGCCGGCGAGCACAAGGGGCCGGCGGCAATGACCACGTGACCCTCGGGAATCTGCGTGACCTCGCCGTGAATGATCTCGATATTGGGACGGGCGACAACCTCGGCCTCGACAAGCTCGGAAAACTTGACGCGGTCGACCGCCAGGGCGCCACCGGCGGGAACAGCCGCGCGATGGGCGCAATCGAGCAGCACCGAACCCATGCGCTCGAGCCCGGCTTTTAGTAGGCCAGCAGCGGAATCTGGACGGGTCGACTTAAACGAATTGGAGCAGACGAGCTCTGCCAGGTGATCGGTATGGTGAGCCGGGGAGCTCACCTGGGGGCGCATCTCGCACAGCTTTACGGCAAACCCGCGGTCTGCCAGCTGGATCGCGCATTCCGAACCCGCCAGACCGCCACCGATAACCGTCACCTGATCGAACTGCATCTGCAAACACCTTTCTAATTGACACGTTTTCCATTGTGACCGAAGGGTGTCTGGGCGTGAAGGGCAAACTTGGAGGGCGCATACCTTCCATCCATCATGCGCTCGATAAGACCCTCGAACTCAAGCGAGCCCAGGAGTTTGAGTACGCCGACGGCATCGAGCGAGACGAGCGCCGCGATGTCGTCGACCTTGAGCGGAGAGGCGATGAGCGCATGCATCACGGTCTGCTGCGTTGAATCCAGGTCGGCAATGCCGGGAGCATCGGGGCGCGAGTAGCGCAGGGTTCCATAGATACGTGAGATAGCCATCTCGATAGATTCCTCGTCGATGATGCAGCAGGCACCGTTCGCAATGAGGTAATTCGTGCCACGCGACTCGGGCGATAGGATCGACCCCGGTACGGCAAGAAGTTCTCGCCCCAAATCCATAGCAGCCTCGGCTGTAGAAAACGTCCCGGAAGGCATACCCGCCTCGGATACAAAGAGGGCTTGCGACAGGGCCGCGATCACGCGATTGCGGCGCGGAAAGGCAAACTTGCGCGGACCCATGCCCCACGGAGAGATCGACACGACCGCGCCACCCGTATCGAGCGTGCGCGTGATGAGGCCAGCGCTCGAGCGCGGATAGACCACGTCGGCGCCCGTCCCCAGCACCACGACGTGTTTGCCGCCAGCGTTGACCGCAGCCCAACCCGAAGCCTGGTCACAACCGACCGCGCCGCCCGAAACTACCGTCACTCCCGCCTCGACCGCCACCTTTGCCGCAAGCTCTGCCACGGTAAGACCATACGGCGAGGCTTTGCGCGCGCCGATGATGGAGAGCGCGGGCGTCGAAAGCACTTCGGGGTTGCCGCGCACATAGAGCGTCTGGGGTACATCGGAAAGCTCCAAAACGGTCTCGGGATACAACGCGTCACCTGGATGCAGCTCGAAGGTCCCCTCGGCCATCATTGGTCCCTCCTTCCCTGGTACATCGCCGCCTCGAGCACGTGGTCCTGCGTCACCTGCTCGCTCTCGGCGACGTCGGCGATTGTACGCGCAATGCGAACCAGGCGCACGATGCCGCGGCCCGTGAGATGCGTGCGCTTCGACAGGCCGAGCACACACTTCTCCGCCGCATCATCGAGCTCAAAGGTCGAAACGACACCGTCAATGGACCGCGTCTCGTCATCCTCGGCCTCGGCATCCGCATCGTCCATACGGGATTCGCGCCAAGCGCGAAAAGCGCGACCGCGCACAACGTAGTCACGCAACTCGGCAGACGACATACCCTCCGCACCCTCGATAATCACTTGGGGGTCGGGACGGGTCACGTCGATCATCATGTCGATACGGTCGGCCAAAGGACCGCGCAGTTTAGACCGATAGCGCTCGACCATCGCCGCTGAGCAGCGACACGGTACCTCGCGATCGCCCAAAAAACCGCAGGGGCAGGGATTGCTCGCAGCCAGCAGCTGAAAGCGCGACGGGAAGGTAAAGGCCCCGTCGACGCGTACGATCCTCACATAGCCGCGCTCGATGGGCTGACGCAGCGTCTGCAGCACACCCGTGGGAAACTCGGCAAGCTCGTCCAAAAAGAGCACGCCGCCATGAGCAAGGCTGATCTCACCCGGGTGCACCGGGCGCCCGCCGCCGATAAGGCCTGCGGTCGAAATACTGTGGTGGGGACTGCGGAAGGGGCGGTGCCCCGCCAACAAGCCATCAATGTTCTCACCCAAAACCGAATGGATGCACAGCGCCTCCTGCTGGTCCTCAACGGAAAGCTCGGGCAGGATGCCGGTCATACGACGGGCGAGCATCGTCTTGCCCGATCCCGGGGACCCGATCATAAGCAAACCGAGCTCACCCGCTGCCGCCAGCGCCATGCCGCGTTTGGCAACCTCCTGCCCCAGCACGTCGGCATAGTCGAGTTCAGGCTCAAAAGTAGCCTCAACACCCTCGGAATCCAGATAGTGCCGAGCCGCCTCGCCCATGCCATGGGCAAGCTGAGACAAATGATCGATAAAGCCGCAATCCACGCCCGCGAGTGGCACATGCTGGTCGGACCTGCCGGCGATAAAAGACAGCCCCATGTCGCGAGCCAATAGCTGAAACGCCACCTCGCCCTTGACAGGAAGCACCGTACCGTCCAAGCCAAGCTCACCAGCGATAAGACAACGATCGAGGTTGTCGCGGGGAATCTGTCCATCGGCCGCCAATACCGCGATGGCGATGGGCAGATCAAAGCCGCTACCGGTCTTGCGAATATCGCCTGGCGCCAGATTGACCGTAATGCCCGAGCGCGGGATCTCGAACCCGGCGGAGCGCATCGCACAGCGAATACGCCCGCGCGACTCCATCACCTCCATACTCGGAATGCCGAGCATCTGGATGCCCGGAACGCCGCCGGCAAGCGAGACCTCGACCGTGACGTGAATCGCCTCGACGCCGCGGATGCAGGCCGCGTGAACGGCAAACGTCTCGAACGCCATCACGACACCTGCCAATCGAACGCGTTGTACTGATGCTCGATCTCGGCGATATGCCCGCCGCGAATGGTGACACCCACGGCATCGAAGCGAATCGCCTTGAGCGGATAATGCTCCATGAGATAGCAACTTGCGATGCGGCGGTAGCGGCGTTGCTTTTGGGCGTCCACGGCCTCCTCGGGAAAGACCCGCGTGTTGCAATCCAGTGCGACGCGTCTGGTCTTGACCTCGGCCATCACCACGACATCGTCGAGCTCATCGAGCAGCACCAGATCGGCCTCGCCCTCGGTGCAACGATAACCCTGCTCCAGCAAGGTGTAGCCGCGCTCGTTAAAGTAGTCGATGGTGATCAGCTCGCCCAGCATGCCCAGCTCGCGGGGACTGAGTCCCTTGATAAACTCGGGCGTCATCGCCCCGCAGTCGAGCTCGCCGTTTTCCCAACGCTCCTTGAGCTGCTGCGTCTTGCTCTTTTTGCTTGCGGCACTCATGGGGTCTCCTTTCCCGCACGCTGCATTGCCCCGATGATGAGGGCACCTTTCATGCGGGTAAGTACCGAAAGCAAACCAAAAGCTGACCAAATGCCGTCAAAAAACGGGCCGTACGCAGCAATGGTGTTGCATACGGCCCGCTACCAGCAGGTTTATAAAACCCTTGAGGTCCCTGTCTCCACAATTGACCTAGAAAAGGCGCTCAGTCTGCAGAAAGTTTCCGCAAAAGCTCACGCGGTGCAGTGGACAAAGTCCATGTTTGCGAATGGCCTCGATATGCTCGGGGCTTGCATAGCCCTTCGACTCGGCCAGATGGTACTCGGGATACTCGGCGTCGTACTCGACCATCATCTCGTCACGCGTGACCTTGGCCATGATGGACGCCGCGGCGATACAGGCGATTTTGGCATCGCCCTTCACCACATCGCGCTCGTTGGGAACGGCACCCAAGGGGTTGCCATCCATGAGGACGCAGTCGGGTTCAAGCCCCGTATCGGCCACGGCACCCGCAACGGCGGTACGGATAGCGCGGGCCATACCCATCTCATCGATATCCTTCGGCGCGATATGGCAAAAACCGATCGCCGTCGCCACCTCGGAAATCTTCACAGAGAGCAACTCGCGGCGCGCGGGCGTGAGCTTTTTGGAATCGTTGATACCCCAGACGCGCGGCTCCATAGGAAGACAGACGGCGCATACCGTCAAAGGACCGGCCACCGATCCGCGACCCACCTCGTCGACACCAACGACCACCCCATCGCCGCCAAGCTCATGCATAAGCTCGTACATGCCATTGACGCGCTCGCGCTCGGCAACCTCTTTGGAATGGCGTTTGAGGGCACGCTCGCAAGCCTTGATCACCTGCTGGCGCGGGTCCTCGCGATAATGCTCCACGAGGGCGGGGATCTCCTCAAACGTTGCGCTCGCCAGCTCTCCGGCAACCTGCGATGCCGAAACCGAGCTCGTCATATTGGCCATACCAGGCCCTCCTTGCATGCAAATCAGATAAAAAGAAGGGCCACCCGAAGGTGACCCTTGTGTCCAAACGAGTGGACAGACGCTGCGATCTTCTTAGCGCTTCTCGGGGATGCGAGCAGCCTTGCCCACCTTGTCGCGGAGGTAGTACAGCTTGGCGCGACGGACGCGACCATGACGAACGACCTCGAGCTTGGCGATCTTGGGGCTGTGAAGCGGGAAGGTACGCTCAACACCGACACCGAAGGACATCTTGCGGACGGTGAAGGTCTCGCGGGCACCGGCGCCGGCCATGCGGATGACGTCGCCCTGGAAGACCTGGATGCGCTCGCGGTCGCCTTCCTTAATGCGGTAGTGAACCTTGACGTTGTCGGCGACGCGAACCTGAGGAATGTCCTCGCGGATCTGCTGACGCTCGATTGCGCGGATGTAATCCATGTGCAATTCCTTACTCTTCTAGAGGTGCCGTACCACCATGGCCGGCACGTAGTTGAACAAACGTATTCGAGTATACACGCGCGGGTTTCTGCTGCAAGAACAATTTTTTACGCAGACAAAAAGACAAAACCCGCACATGATAACCGCCCGTCTCACAAATGAGACGGGCGGCATGAAGGGGGGGGCTACACTAGGCGTCTACGCCCAAAACGTTAGGCGGGACGCTTGGCCTCGAGCTTGGCCTGGGCGGCAGCCAAGCGCGCGAGGGGCACGCGGTAGGGCGAGCAGGACACGTAGTCCACGTCGGCCACGTTAAACAGGCCCTTGATGGACTTGGGGTCGCCGCCGTGCTCGCCGCACACGCCAAAGTGCATGTCGGGGTTGGTGGCACGGCCCTTCTCGACGGCCATGCGTACCAGCTCGAGTACTGCCGTATCGATGGTCTCGAAGGGGTTGTCCTTCAGAATCTTCTTATGCATGTACAGCGGGATGAACTTGGCCTCGGCATCGTCACGAGAGAAGCCGAAGGTCATCTGGGTGAGGTCGTTGGTGCCAAAGCAGAAGAAGTCGGCATGGTGGGCGATCTCGTCAGCGACCATGCAGGCGCGCGGCAGCTCGAGCATCGTGCCCACGGGAATATTGAGCTCGACGCCTTCTTCGACGGAAACCTCGGCGATCACGCGCTCGATGACCTCGCGGGTCTGGACGTGCTCGGCCGTGATGGAGACGAGCGGAACCATGATCTCGGGACGCGGGTCGACGCCCTCCTTGATAAGGCAGGCAGCAGCCGTGGCGACGGCGCGAACCTGCATGAGCGGCAGATCGCTAAAGACGACGGATAGGCGCACGCCGCGCAGGCCGAGCATCGGGTTGGACTCGACCATGCCGTCGATGCGACGCAGGCGGGCACGCAGGGCGGCAAGCTCTTCCTCGCTGGCGCCAGCGGCCTCCTTCTTGGTGATGGCAACCTCGAACTCGCGAGGATTATCCAGGAACTCATGAAGCGGCGGATCGAGCAGACGAACGACCACATCGCGACCGGACATGGTCTTGAACATGGCCAGGAAGTCCTCCGTCTGAACCTTGAGCAGGTCGGCCAGGGCCTGCTGCTTCACGGCCTCATCGTCGGACAGTATAAAGCTCTGGATGATGTTCTTACGGTCGCCCAGGAACATGTGCTCGGTGCGGCACAGGCCAATAGCCTCGGCGCCAAACTCGAGTGCGAGCTCGGCATCCTCAGGGTTGTCGGCGTTGACGCGCACATGGTTGGCGTGGCCACAGGTCTCGTCCAGGCGAATCTCGTCGGCCCAGGACAGGATGGTGTCCAGATCGCCAGTGAGCTCGGCGGAGACCAGGTCGACGGGACCGTCGACGACGATGCCCTGGGTGCCGTCGATGGAGATGATGTCGCCCTCGTGCAGCACGCGGTCGCTGCCCTCGATGCGCACGACCTTCTCGGCGGCATCGATGTGGAAGCGCTCAACGCCGCAGACGCAGGGCGTACCCATACCGCGGGCGATAACAGCGGCATGGCTCGTCTTGCCACCGTGGCTGGTCAGGATGCCCTCGGCGGCGACCATGCCCTTCAAGTCGTCGGGGTTGGTCTCCCAACGGACCAAGATAACCTTATGACCCTCGTTTGCGCGCGCGACGGCGTCATCGCTCGAGAACACGACCTCGCCCACGGCGGCGCCGGGGCTGGCGTTCAGACCGCTGGCCAGCGCCTCGTACCTCTTGGAAGCGTCAAACTGCGGGTGCAGGAGCTGGTCGAGTTGCGCGGGATCGATACGGCTCACGGCCTCTTCGCGGGTGATCAGGCCTTCCTCGACCATTTCGATGGCGATGCGCAGGGCGGCGGTGGCAGTGCGTTTACCCACGCGTGTCTGGAGCATCCAGAGCTTGCCCTGCTCGATGGTAAACTCGATATCGCACATATCGCGGTAATGGTCCTCGAGCGTCAGGAACACGCGCTCGAGCTCCTCACCTGCAGACTCGAGGCCCGGGGTGGCCTTGAGGTCGGCGATGGGCTCGGTGTTGCGGATACCGGCGACGACGTCCTCGCCCTGGGCGTTGACCAAAAAGTCACCGTAGAACTCCTTGGTGCCGTCGGCCGGATTACGCGTAAAGGCGACGCCCGTCGCAGAGGTCTCGCCCTTGTTGCCAAAGGCCATGGCCTGTACGTTGACGGCGGTGCCGAGGTCGTCGGAAATGCCATGCTGCTTGCGGTAGATGCAGGCACGCTCGTTCATCCAGCTGCCAAAGACGGCCTGGATTGCAAGGCGTAGCTGAAGCTCCGGGTCGTGCGGGAAAACGGGCTTGCCGTCGGCGACCTCGAGCTCGGGATACAGGGAGGCATCGACGTTCTCGGAGAAGATGCCCTTAAAGGTCTCGACGAGTTCCTGCAGGTCCTCGGCCGAAAGCTCGGAATCGACGCGAACGCCGGCGACCAGACGGGCCTGGGTCAGGGCGTTCTCGAACAGGTCGGCGTCAACGCCCATGACGACATTGGAAAACATCTGGATAAAGCGGCGGTAGCTATCCCAGGCAAAACGCGGGTTCTGCGTCTGCGCGATGAGGCCCTGGACGGAATCGTCATTGAGGCCCAAGTTGAGGACCGTGTCCATCATACCGGGCATGGAGAACGGAGCGCCCGAGCGAACCGACACGAGCAGCGGATCGGAGGCGTCGCCGAGCTTCTTGCCGCAGCGGGCCTCGAGGTCCGCCTCGGCAGCAACGATCTCATCGAGTGCGCCCCCGAGCCACACGTTGCCGGCACCGGAGTACTCGACGCAAGTCTGGCAGGTAATGGTAAAGCCACCGGGAACCGGCAGGCCGATGCGGCTCATCTCGGCAAGGTTTGCGCCCTTGCCGCCAAGCACGAAGTTCATGGACTTGTCGCCCTCGGTGACACAGGTGCCCTGGGCGTCGGTTCCAAAACGGTAAACCCTCTTGCAATCGCTCACGATACTTCCCCTTCCATGCACTTACGCGCACGACCGTGGTAACGAATCGACCCACCGGATGCGGGCCGTGAGGGAACTATACGGCGGGTTTTGAGCAGGCTTAAGCAGAGGATGCGCGGTTTGGTAAACGTGCTAAAACTGGCGGTAAACGGTAGGTAAAGGTGGTTACCTTATGAAGATACCACTGTAAGAGAATTGCAGGTCAAATGCAAGTTCTTTGCTAAATCGCTTTACCAATATCGTGCATTATTTTTGGCTCTGTTAGACCAGGATTGACATT
>CALGZX010000098.1 GCA_937934165.1 uncultured Collinsella sp. | reverse complement strand
AGTTCCGCACGCAAAGAAGGCCACTTAATGTGGCCTTCGTCTTGCGCAGGACTGTCTGAGCAGCAGATGTTACCCGGCGCCCGTCCGCCCTCGTTGGGGATTGCCCGGGTAGGCGAATCGGGATGCGTCCCGTTACTTGATCTTGGTCGTACCCGGTGCCAGGTTGGGGTCGGTCTCGTTGGCCTCGGTCTGGAAGTGCTCGGTGTAGACGTTCTTGCCGTCGCGGAACATCTCGTAGTACTGCATCTTGGCGTAATCCTCGCGCGCCTTGGTTGCGGCTGCGGCAGCGGCGTCGTCACCGGTGACGTTGGAGGAGAGCGCCCAGCGCAGGCTGGCGTCCTCGTAGCCCACCGAGTTGATGGCGGGCAGCGACTTACGCAGCGTCATGTGCGCTTTCTGGTAGTCGGTCAGCGGGGCGCCGATCAGCTGCATCAGCTGGGTGGACAGGTAGTTGGTGGACAGGTCGTCGGTCTCGCTCGTCTGGTCGCAGCCGGCAACGTCGTAGTTGGCCCAGATGATGTAGTCGGTCTGCCACAGGCGCTCCTGATGCGTAGCATCGTCTTCGCCGGTAAACCACTTGTCATTGAACTTGGACGGGAAGAACGGCTGGTGGTCGCCCCAGAACACCACGACCACCTTACGGTCGAGCTTGCTCAGGGCGTTGAGGAAGTAGCGCAGCGCCTGGTCGGACTGCTCGATGCACGAGACATACTCGTCGACATCGGAGAGCGTGCCGTCCTCGACGGTCTTGGCGTCCAAATCGGTCGTGTCGATATTCAGGTGCATCTGCTTGTCGACCGGCAGCAGGCCCGTATCGTAGCCCGAGTGGTTCTGCATGGTCACGTCGAAGATAAACTGCGGATCGGCGTTCTGGTCGAGCAGCTCAAGAATCTTGTCGTAGGTAGCCTGGTCGGTCACCATGCCGCGCAGGGTGTCGGCTCCCTGGAAGTCATTGATAGACAGGAACTGGTCAAAGCCAAAGTCCTTGTAGACGTTCTCGCGGTTCCAGTTGGTCGCGTGGTTGGGGTGCATGGCCGTGGTGGAATAGCCGAGCGATTTGAACTGTTCTGCCAGGTTCCCGGTCGTCTCCATGTTGTAGATGGTGTAGGGGTACACGCCCGAGCCCAGGTTGGCCATGGAGTTGCCGGTCATAAACTCAAACTCGGTATTGGCGGTACCGCCGCCGTAGGCGCTCACATAGAGCTTGCCGTGGCTGAGGCAGTTGGACAGGTTCTTAAAGTACTGCGGGCCCTCGTAGCCGGCGCGCATGTTCTGGTAGATCGAAAGGTCTGAGAAGGTCTCGTTCATGATGGCGATGACCGTGGGCTTCTCGCTGTCGAACTGCTCCTTTGCGGCGGCGCGCTCGTCGCTCTTGGCCGCGTCGGACTTGTCGTAGGCCTTGGCGTACTTTTTGAGCGTGGCCTTGGCATCGTCGACGGAGTAGTCGGCGGGTTTGGGCGGCTTGATGGACTGCGCCGCACTAATAAAGGCGGGCAGGTAGCCCTCGCGCCAGTAGCTCTCGAGCGGGCGCCAGGTGTAGACGGTGATGCCGAGGGTGTTGTAGTAGTCGATGAGCGTGACATGCGCGGTTACGCCGCCCAGGCACAGCACTGCCACGAGCAGGTTGGTGAGCAGCATGCGCTTGGCGTTGGCGGCACCCTTCTGACGGTGCGGTGCCACCAGGCCGGCGTACTCGCACAGCAGCATGGCGATGGCGGTAAAGCCCATGGACAGCACACAGAACAGCGAGATGGAGAAGGTGTAGCCGGTGCCGGCGACCGCGGCGGCGGTGGAGATGGCCGAAAGGTCGCCCGGCTGGATGGGCATGGATTTAAACGTGATGACGAAGAACTCGGCAATGCCCAGGACAAAGAGGGCAAAGGCCAGGACCGCGGGAGCTGCGCCGTGGCGCTGGAACAGGAAGAACAAGCCGATCATGAGCACGGTGATGATGGCCCACTCGAGCAGGATGCACAGGGGGTAGACCCAGGTAAAGTCGTGGTTGGACGAGACCTCCATGCCCAGCAGCGCAAAGACGCCGGCGAGCAGCAGGCACAGGACGGCGGCGACGAGTGGTTTGCCCACAAAGGCGCCGCACAGGCGGGCGAGCTTGCCGGTGGGGGCGGGGGCGTCGGGCTTGGCGAACGCAAAGACGCGCGGGGCGATGCGATCGCGGGCGATGCTGGCCCAGGCGCATCCGGTGAGGATGGCGTTGGTCAGGATGAGCATCACAAAGGCGAGCGGCTCGTTTTGGGCGACGAGGCCAATGGCGCCCCAAATAGTCAAAAAGACCTGGAACAGGCCGAAGACGACGCTCCACCCAAGAGCGCTTTTGGCAACGGTGCCCGACTGAGCGCGAATGGCCTTGGCCTCGCGCAAGACAAGGTAGACGGTCGCCGCAAGACCGACGAGCGAGATGGCGGCAGCGAACATGCTGAGACTCCTCACAAACTAAAACGTACGAAAGCGGGGGTTTACCCGATTGTTACCAAGATATGCGCTGCAATTGGTGGCTGCGCACAACAACCAGCCATATTAACGCGCACGTGCGGCGGTGTGGCGCAATGTAGTGGCGGCCTGCGCGATAATGGACGGGAATTACACGGAAACGTAAAGGCTTCTTAAAGAATTGGCGAGGGTAGGGCGATGAGCGAGCGGGTTTGTATGACGGGTGCCGAGTACTGCGGCGGAGCTGCAGGCGTGGATACGTGCGGCTATCCGGTCGAGACGACGGGCAATGCGGTGCTGGACACGTTGGAGCACCGTTCCTCCACGCGTGCCTTCGCGCGTGATGACGACGACCGCCCCGTGGCGGTGACCGACGAGCAGCGGGCGGCGATCTTGCATGCGGCGAGCCGCGCGCCGTCGGCGGGCGCCATGATGATGTATTCCATCGTGAGCATTCGCGAGCAGGCTACGCTGGATCGTCTGGCCGACCTGTGCGACCACCAGCCCATGATCGCCAAGGCGCCCTGGGCACTTATATTTGTGGTCGACTATGCCAAGTGGATCGATCTGTTTGAGCACGTGGGCTGCTTTGAGCCCGAGTTTGTCGAGCGCACGGGCAAGGCGCCCCGCCGTGCACCGGGTTTGGGTGACTTTGCCATCGCGGCCCAGGACGCCGTGATCGCTGCGCAAAACGCCGTGGTCGCCGCCGAGGCCCTGGGCCTGGGGAGCTGCTACATCGGTGATATCGTCGAGAATGCCGAGGAAGTGGCCGAGCTGCTCGATCTGCCTCCGTATACCATGCCGCTGTCGATGCTCATCATCGGCACGCCCCGTAAGGAGCGTCCGGCCATTGCGCATCCCGTGGTGAACCTGGTGCACGAGGAGCGCTACTGCCGCGCCGATGCTGCGACTATGGATGCGCAGGTGGCTGAGATGGACGCGATGTTCCGTCCGCATGCCCGCGAGGTAGGCGAGCGCGTGGTGGATATCTACACCCGCAAGCACACGAGCCCCTTTATGGCCGAGATGAGCCGTTCCATGGAGTGGTGGTTCAAAAACTGGCTCGGCAAGTAACGAATGCGGCGATGTGCCAAAGGGACAGTCCCTTTGGCACATTCCATATCGCCGTGGTGGCCTAAAGGCCGTATAAATGTTTATCTAGCTGGGAAAACAGTGCATTAAAACATGGGCCGATTACCTATAATCCCCTCGAACGTTAAAGTTGGGAGGAAACCGGCTTATGGAACAAAAGGCCAAGGAGGCAGCCTCGCACGCTGCGATTCCTGTGAGCATCTCGGCGATGCTCGTCACGCTGGGCGTGGTGTACGGCGATATCGGCACCAGCCCTATGTATGTAACCAAGGCGCTCGTTGCCGGCAACGGCGGCATCGGGAGCGTGACGGAGGAGTTCGTGCTTGGCGCGCTCTCCCTTGTCGTGTGGACGGTCACGCTGCTGACCACCATCAAGTATGTGCTCATCTCGCTGCGCGCCGATAACCATGGTGAGGGCGGCATCTTTGCCCTGTACAGCCTGGTCAAGCGCTGTGGCAAGTGGCTTATCATCCCCGCCATGTTGGGTGGTGCCGCGCTGCTCGCCGACGGCATCCTGACGCCGGCCGTTACCGTTACCACGGCCATCGAGGGCCTGCGCACCATCCCGGCGGTCCATGCCGTGCTGGGCGATGACCAGGGCCGCGTCGTCGCCATTACGCTCGCCATCATCATCGCGCTCTTTTTGGTGCAACGCATCGGTACGGCCAAGATCGGTCACGCCTTTGGCCCCATCATGACGCTGTGGTTCCTGTTCCTGGGCGGCACGGGTCTGTTTTTTGTCTTCCAGCACCCCGCCGTGCTGCTGTGCCTCAACCCGGTGCGTGGCATCGCCTTTTTGCTGAGCCCCAACAACCACGCGGGTATCATGATTCTGGGCAGCTGCTTCCTCGCCACCACCGGTGCCGAGGCGCTCTACTCCGACATGGGCCACGTCGGCCGCGGCAACATCTACGCCACCTGGCCGTTCGTTAAGTGCTGCCTGCTGCTTTCCTATATGGGCCAGGGCGCTTGGCTTATGAACAACGCTGCCAACCCCGAGCTCATGGGCATTGCCGACCTCAACCCGTTCTACCAGATGCTCGCCCCGGGCCTGCGCCCGTTTGCCGTCGGCCTTTCCACCGTTGCGGCCATCATCGCCTCGCAGGCGCTCATCACCGGCGCATTCTCGCTGGTGTCCGAGGCCAGCCGTCTGGACCTTATGCCGCACATGCAGGTCTTCTACCCTGCCGAGACCAAGGGCCAGCTCTACATCCCCATGGTCAACAACGTCATGCTCGTGGGCTGCGTCATCGTGGTGCTGCTGTTCCAGAACTCGGCGCATATGGAAGCCGCCTACGGCCTTGCCATTACGCTGACTATGATGTGCACCACGCTGCTGCTCTTCTTCTACCTGCACGAGGAGCGCAAGCTCAAGGTTGCTCCGTGGATCTTCGCGGCCTTCTTCCTTTTGCTCGAAGGCTTCTTCTTCGTGAGCTCGCTCACCAAGTTCTTCCACGGCGGCTACTTCACCATCCTCATGGCTGCACTCATCATGGGCATTATGGTGTGCTGGTACAACGGCACGGCGGTCGAGCAGCGCCAGTTTACGCTGCTGCCGCTGCGCAGCTACCTGCCGCAGCTCAAGCGCCTGCGCGACGACGATCGCTATGAGCGCATGAGCGACAACATCGTGTACCTGACCAAGGACACCCATACCGATTACATCGACCGTGATATCGTCTACTCGATCTTGGACAAGCATCCCAAGCGCGCTCGCGCCTGGTGGTTCGTGAATGTCGAGACCATGGACGAGCCGCATACCTTTGCCTATTCGGTCGAGACGTTCGGCACCGACTACGTGTTCCGCGTGCATCTGTACCTGGGCTACAAGATCAACCAGCGCGTCAATGCCTACCTGCGTCAGGTCGTTCAGGACCTGGCTGCCACCGGCGAACTGCCTGCGCAGACGCATGACTACTCGGTCTACAAGGATCCGGGCAACATCGGTACGTTCAAGTTCGTCCTGATCCGTAAGCTTCTGGCGCCCGAAAGCGATGTGGAGCCGAGCGAGCGTACGGCCATCACGCTCAAGTACATCATCCGCCGCGCCGCCGGCACGCCTGCACGCTGGTACGGCCTGGAGAACTCCAACGTGAGCTTTGAGTACGTGCCGCTGTTCACCAAGTTCAAGGCCGTGAACAAGATGCAGCGCCTGGCCCCCAACGAGCGGCCGTAGGCGCCGACGGGTTGCACGGAGTTGGTTTTCGATGGACAAGATTGAGACCGGGGAGGCAAACATGGATGCAAAGATGCTTGATGGCCGCGAGGTTGTTGCCGAGCTGGTACGTGAGGCACGCGCCGACGCCGCCGAAGATCGGTTTTTGACGAACCGTGCCAACATGGATATGGCCGATCGCGTGATCTCGATCGTGGTTACGCTGCTTGTCGCGGCGTGCGTTTGCGCGCTGCTCGCGCACGTGTTGTTTGTCTAGCGACCGCCGGTTGCAAAGGCTATACACTTGGAACCACCACAAGGGAAACCACCACAAAGGTGCCTGTCCCCTGTGGTGGTTTTTGTTTTTGAGAGAGGGGCGGGGCACTGATGGACGTCCGTACGGACGGCGATATTGCCGATAGCTTTTGGTGGCGGCGCACAACGCTGACGCGCCGCACTCCTCTGTATGACGCCTGCGTATCGGTGGGGCTGCTGGTCGCGGCGACGATTATGGGCGCGCTGCTCGACCATCCGGGTCTCGCGCCGAGCATCATGATCGTCTATGTGTTCGCCGTTCAGCTGTGCGCATTCTTTACCTGGAGTCGCCTGTATTGCTTGCTGAGCTCGGCTGCCGCCGTGGCGCTTTACAACTTCTTGTTTGTCGACCCGCGCTACTCGCTGTCACTTATCGACCGCGGCTATCCCGGCATGTTCTTCATCATGTTCGTGGTCTCGCTTGTGTCGAGCTCGATTGCGTTGGCCCTGCGCCGTGCCTTGGCACAGGCTGCCGCCAGCGACCGCCGCACGCATATGGTGCTCGAGACCAACCGCATGCTGCAGCGGTGCGCCGATCAGCAGCAGATTGTCCATGCCATGGCAACGCAGCTTGCGCGTCTTTCGGGCTGCCCGGTCGTGTGGTACAGCGCCGACGCCGAGGGCGATGACCTGCTGCCGCGTGCGACATACACGGCCGTGGGCGATGCCGCGCCGGTGCACGAACTGGCGCCGCAGATGCCGCCGCGGCTCTCGGCGTCCGCCTATGTGGGAACGCCGCTCGATGCCACCTATGGTGGCTCGGCGTTTTATGGCATCTACCTGACGGTTCGCACAGGCGACGGCTTCGCGCGCTCGGGCGACCCCGCCTCGGTGGTGGGCGTGCTGGCTATCGTTGCCGAGCCCGACGTGCTGACGCACGAGGAGCGGACACTTGCCGATGCTATCGTGAGCGAAGGCGAGCTGGCACTCGATCGCGCCCGCGCCATGGAGGCCCGCGAGGAGGCGGCGGTGCTCGCCAAAAACGAACAGTTGCGCGCCAACCTGCTGCGCTCCATCTCGCACGATCTGCGCACACCGCTTACCAGTATTTCGGGTAATGCCGACGTGCTGCTCGATCAGGGCTCGACCGGCACCGCGGTGCTCGATGCCCAGACGCGCCGCGGCCTGCTTCTATCCATTCGCTCGGATGCGCAATGGCTCAACGCCACCGTCGAGAACCTGCTCGCCATCACCAAGCTCGAGGGCGGCGGCATGCATCTGTCGACAACGCTCGAGCTCATGGACGATATCGTCGAGGAGGCGCTGCGCCACGTGAACCCTGCCGTGCGCGAGCACGACCTTAAGGTGGTGGCGTGCGATGAGCCGGCGCTCGTCAACGTCGATGCGCGCCTGATGGTGCAGCTGGTGGTCAATCTGGTGAACAACGCCATCACCTATACGCCCGCAGGCTCGCATATCATGATTTCGATTGGCGTCGACGATGGACGCGTGGCGTGCTCGGTGGCCGATGATGGTCCGGGCATCGCACCCGAGGATCGCGAGCGCATCTTTGAGTCGTTCTATACCGCCAACCATGGCCTGGCCGACAGCCACCGTAGTGTGGGCCTGGGGCTTTCGCTCTGCCGCTCCATTGCGCTGGCGCATGGCGGTAGCATAGAGGTTGCCGCGGCGGACCCGCACGGCTCGGTCTTTACGATTGAGCTTCCCGTCGCCGATGTTTCGTTTGATAAGGAGTAGCGCCGTGCCGAACTCTGCCGTAAAACCGCTCATCTTGGTCGTTGAGGACGACCCCGCTGTCCGCAACCTTATCGTTGCCGCGCTCGAGGCGCACGGCTTGCGCCATATGGCTGTGGAGACCGCCCATGCCGCCATCGCCGCCGCCTCATCGCAGGCGCCGAGCATTGTGCTGCTCGATCTGGGCCTGCCCGATATGGACGGCGTCAAGGTGGTGGAGTCGGTGCGCGCATGGTCGGGCATGCCGATTATCGTGGTCTCGGCGCGCAGCGAGGATGCGGACAAGATTCGCGCGCTCGATGCCGGCGCCGACGACTACCTGACCAAGCCGTTTTCGGTCGAGGAGCTGCTCGCGCGTATTCGCACGACGCTCAGGCGCCTTTCGTATGCGCAAACGGGCGGTGTTGCCTCCGAGGGCTCGTTCGATACCGGTGAGCTGCATATCGACTTTGATGCCGGCATTGCCACGATGGATGGCGAGGAGCTGCATCTGACGCCGATTGAGTACAAGCTCCTGTGCCTGCTGGCACATAACGCCGACAAGGTACTGACGCACCAGTTTATCCTGCACGAGATTTGGGGCACGGCAACTAAGAGTGACCTGGCAAGCCTGCGTGTCTTTATGGGTACGCTGCGTAAAAAGATAGAGTCCGACCCCGCGCATCCGCGTTACATCCAAACGCACGTGGGTATCGGCTATCGCCTGGTCACCCAAGGCTAGATCGCCAACCACCATCCCAATATGAGTTGCGGTGAAATACGGTCTAAATTTGCCTAATTCCAGGCAAAGCAGTCCATATTCCACCGCAACTTTGTTTATTTGCCCTTGGGCTTGCTGGCGTAGAACTTCTTCTTTTTGGGCTTGCCGGCGGGGGAGGGTTTGCCGTTGCCGCGCGGCCCCCGGTCGCCTGCCTGCGCGTGCGCGGGCGACGTTGTGCGGGGCTTGCGGGCCTCGGGGTTGCGCAGTTCCTCGACGCGCTCGGCAATTTCCTCGGCGCTAAAGCCGACCTCGGCCATGGCGTCCTCGATGGGCAGGCGGCGCACGATGTAGCAGTGGTGCACCTTCTGGTTGCGCGCGAAGTCCTCGGGGATGGTCTGCGCCGTAATGTCCTCCAACACGACGCCCGCGCGCGCGAGCTTGCGCGTCTCGGGGCGGAAGCCACGCAGGTTGCAGCTAAAGATGGCATGTCCGCCCTGTGCGAGCAGGCGCGATACGCCGGCCAAAAGCTCAACATGGTCGCGCTGGACATCCCAGGTGCGACGGCCCATCTTGGACGAGTTCGAGAACGTGGGCGGATCGACAAAGATCAGGTCCCAGCGGTTGCGCGTCTGGCGCTGATCGCGAATCCAGGCGAGCACGTCGTCGCGCACAAAATGATGCTGCGGACCCACAAAGCCGTTCTGGCGCATATTGCGCTCGGCCCAGTCCAGATAAGTGTTGGAGAGGTCGACCGTCACGGTCTCCTCGACGCCGCCATCGGCCGCGTAGCAGGTGGCGGTGCCGGTGTAGGCGAACAGGTTGAGGAAGCGGCGCGCCTGTTTGGCGTGCTCGCGCACCAGGTTGCGGGTGACGCGGTGGTCCAGGAAGATGCCCACATCCAAATAGTCGTCAAAGTTGACGGCAAAGGTAAGGCCGCCCTCTTCGATGAGCGGCAGGCGACGGCGAGCGATGTTGGCACGCTCGCCCGATCCGCCCTTGCCGGCTCCCTGCTTGCCGTACTGCGAGCCGCCGCGCGAACGCATGCGGGCCTTGGCGTGCACATGCTCGGCGGGAACATCCAGGATGCGGGGCGCAATGGCCAAGATGTCGAGCATGCGGGCCTGGGCCAGCGCGGGGTCGATGGTCTTGGGCGCGGCGTATTCGGCGATGACGAGCCAGCGGCCCGGCGTCTGCGGGCAGCCCTCGTACAGGTCGATGGCGGCGGAGTAGTCGGGTAGGTCGGCATCGTAGACGCGGTAGCAGCTCACGCCCTCGCGCTTGGCCCACTTGCGGCGCAGACGGGCATTCTTGCGCAGGCGGTTGGCGAACTGCTCGGACTCGGGGATGAGCACGGGCAGCGGCTTGCCGTCACCCAGGTCGAGCGTGGCGGCAGGTTCGGGCATGAGGGTGTCGGCGGCTTCGTCTTGGGCACCTGCGGTCTGCTCCTCAGCACCTGCACTGGTCGCAGCCTCAAACGCCGCGGCAGCGTGGTCGAGCGAGGGCCAAACCTCAATAGTCGCCTCCTCGTTATTGGGCATGACGGCGATGGAGCGCGCGGGCTCGGCATGGAGCGCGCGGGCCATAAGGCCATCGCGGGTGAGCGCGGCGACCGGCGCCGCGGCAAGCTCGGGCGCGCGGCGCAGCTCACCGACCAGCGTCATGGCGTCGTGCATGAGCGAAAGCGGTGTCTCGGTCGTATCCGCGACCACGGCGGCACCGGCGACGGCGCCCGCGTGGTCCAGTACGGTGGCGGACTTGGCGGCGCAGAAATCGACAAAGCGCTTGTAGCCGGCACACTTGACCATGCGCTCGGCGGTCTTGCGGGCGGCGGGGTCAACATCCACGGCAACGATGCGTGCCTGGCGCTCGCGTGCTGCCGCCTCGCGCTCGCGCGCCTCGGCAAGCAGCTGCTCCCACAGGGCGGCGTCGTGTAGCTGCCAGCCCTCAAAGCCCCAGCGCTCGCGTGCGGCGCCCGGGGCGCGGTCAGTCAGGATATTCACGGCCTCCAGCAGCAGGCCGCCGCCGGCGCACGAGGCGTCGATCAGCGTGGGCAGAGCCTCGTTCTCGTAATCGTCGGCCGTCAGCTCGCGCTCGCACAGTGCGGTCCAGCCGACCTGCGCCAGCACCAGGGCGGCGTAGTCGGGGCGCAGCACGTGCGTACCCTCGCCGGCGCGGGTCGCGGCAGGCGGCAGGCGTTTGAACAGCGGGTCGCCCGAAAGGTCCAGGCTGATGCTCGCGCGGCGCTGGCGCAGCGAAAGCAGCAGGTGAACGTCGGGGTCGGCGGCATCGACATCGGCGCGACGGCCCGTGGTCTCGGCCAGGCGGTCGCACAGCGCGTCTTTGGCGCGCAGGGCAGAGAAGCGCGTGTTGCGCAGCTGCTCGGTCACGCCGCGGGCGGTGATGGCGATGGTGGCGCCGGGGCGGATGATGGTCTCCCAGGCGATGTCGTAAACGCTGTCGTACAGCTCGTCGGCATCCTGCGCCTCAAAGCGTCCGAGTACCACGAACACACGGCTCGCCAGGCGTGACCACAGACAGGCGCGGTAGCCTTCTTCGAGCTCGCCCTCAAATGTAGCGCGGCCCTTCAGCCGGCGAACATGTGAAACCCCGAGGCGTTTAAGCTCATCGGCGAGTGCGGACTCAAAGCCCTCGGGGCAGCTTGCGTAAAATTCCATGGGTGACCTCTCTGGTTGCGTCGCTCCATTATATGATGGATACTTCGTTTACTCTCGCCCCCGAAAGGAACCCATATGATTGATGCGTGCCCCGATTCCGCCGTGCTCTTTTTTGACGTGGACGGCACGCTGACGTCGTTCGATCCCGACGATATGACCGATAAGGACTTCAATGCAGTCCATCCGTCGAAGGCTGTTGTCGATGCATTTGGTCGCCTGCGCAATGCGGGTCACCAGGCATTTATCTGCACGGGTCGTCCCTTGTGGCTGATTGCCGATGGCCTGCGCGCGCTGAACCCGGCGGGTGTCGTTGCCATGGCGGGAGCGACGCTCGAGGTCGAGGGCCGCGTGGTACACGAGGACTGCTTTGATGAGGACGTTATCGAGGAGCTTGCACGCCGTATGGCCGCGACAGGGATTGAAGCCTTTTTCGAGACCAACGTGGCTACCTTTGCCCTGGAACCCGCGGGTGTTGAGCAGCCGTCTCTGATCGGCACTTCTGTGGTGCACAGCGCCGAGGAGATGCGCGTCGACGGCCGTCTGCGCGTGGGCAAGGTGTGCATCGTCGCGAGCTACCTGGCTCGCGTAGCCAACGATGACGGCTTTATCGATCGCGAGTTTGAGCTGTGCAACACCGGTGGTCAGAATCGCGAGCTGAGCCCCAAGGGCATTGACAAGGGCGTGGGCGTGGCGCGAGCGCTGGAATACCTGGGTCGCACCGGCAACGCGCGCACCTTTGGCTTTGGTGATTCCGGCAACGACCTGGGCATGCTCGCTGCGGTCGAGACGGCTGTCGCCATGGGCAACGCCATGCCTGAGGTCAAGGCGGTTGCCGACTACGTGACCGACGATGTCGCACACGACGGCACCGTCACAGCGATGCAGCATTTCGGCCTCATCTAATGAATCCCGCGTTCTGACGTTTGCCCAAACTGCGACTCTTTGCTTTTGCATGCTCAATCGATTTATCAATCCAAACACTGAGGTGTTTATACCGTTCGCCGAGAAGATAAAAAACCGCAGCTCAAGCCTTGATAAACGTAGGTAAAGTGTTTATCAGTTTACCGGCCTTATGCAAACGAAAGGAATCAGGCAGATGGCAATCAAGGTGTTCGCTGACGGTGCAAACCTCGAGGGCATGCTCGACATGTACGAGAACGGCAACGTTCAGGGTTTCACGACCAACCCGTCCCTTATGAAGAAGGGCGGCGTGACGGATTACCGCGCGTTTGCCAAAGAGGTCTTGACCCACATTACCGATGTGTCCGTCTCGTTTGAGGTCTTTGCCGACGACGTCGAGACCATGGAGGTCGAGGCGCGCGAGATCGCTACCTGGGCCGAGAACGTCTACGTCAAGATTCCGTGCGTGACCACCAAGGGCGAGTCCACCGCCGAGCTGGTCCGCAAGCTTTCCGCCGACGGCATCAAGGTTAACGTCACTACTATCTTTACGCCTACGCAGGTCGATGAGATGGTCGAGGCCGTTGACACCGAGACGCCGTCCATCATCTCGCTCTTTGCCGGCCGCATCGCCGACACCGGCGTCGACCCCATTCCGTTTATGACGGAGTCGGTCAAGAAGGCCGCCGCAAAGCCCAACTGCGAGGTCCTGTGGGCGTCCACGCGCGAGCTCATCAACATTTACCAGGCCGAGGCCTGCGGTTGCCAGATCATCACGGTGCCCAACAGCATCCTGGCCAAGCGCAAGAACATCGGCCGCGACCCGTACGAGGTCTCGCTCGACACCGTCCGCGGCTTTGCCAAGGATATCGCCTCGCTCGGCTTTCATATTCTGCCGTAAGCAAAGGTACCCCCGCCTGCGCCGTGCAAAATCGAGAGTATTCAGCAACGTAAAGGTCTTTATCAGTTAACCGAAGCATGGAACGGCCCCCGTTTTGGCTCTGACGACGCTAAAACGGGGGCTGTTTTTTGCTTTTTCGTCTCTGAGGGGCACCCGGAACGGTGGAATTTGCAGAATACTCGCGATTTTGCACATCGCTACAGGGGGTACCTTTGCTTTGGCGGTTTACTTGCCCTGCACCATGGTGAGCGAGATCTTCTTGCGGTCGCGATTGACCTTTTCGACCCACACCTTGACCGTGTCACCGACGCGCACCACGTCGCTGGGGTGCTTGACAAAGCGGTTGGCCAGTTTGGAGATGTGCACGAGGCCGTCCTGGTGCACGCCCACGTCGACGAAGGCGCCAAAGTCGACGACGTTGCGCACCGTGCCCTTGAGCTCCATGCCGGGTTCCAGGTCGTCGATGGAAAGCGCTGAGCGGCTAAAGACCACCTCGGGTGCGTCGTCGCGCGGGTCGCGGCCGGGCTTCTTGAGCTCGTTGACGATGTCGATGAGCGTGAGGGTGCCGCAGTTCAGGTCGCTTGCCAGCGCCGAGATGCTGCCCAGGCGGCGCTCGATGTCGGGCACGCCGCCGCGGCTGAGCTCGCTGGCTTTAACGCCGGCGCGTTCCAGGACGGACGTGGCCACCTCGTAGCTCTCGGGGTGGACGCTCGTCGCGTCGAGCGGGTTCTTGCCGCCGCTGATGCGCAGGAAGCCCGCGGCGTTGAGGTATGCCTTGGGTCCTAGTTTGGGGACCTTCTTAAGCTGGCGGCGATCGGTAAAGGCACCGTTTTCCTCGCGGTAGGCCACGATGTTTTTGGCCACGCTCGGCGTGATGCCCGATACGTATCCCAGCAGGCTTGCGCTCGCGGTATTCACGTCGACGCCCACGCGGTTGACGACGTCCTCCACCACGTGGCCCAGAGTGCGCGAGAGCTCGGCCTGGTCAAGGTCGTGCTGGTACTGGCCCACGCCGATAGACTGGGGCGGAATCTTGACGAGCTCTGCCAACGGGTCCTGCAGGCGACGGCCCAGGCTCATGGCGCCACGCACGGTGACGTCCAGGTCGGGATATTCCTGGCTGGCGAGCTCGGAGGCGGAGTACACCGACGCGCCGGCCTCGTTGACGATGGTGTATCGCAGCCCAGGCGCCTGCTCGGCGATGAACTCCGAGACGACTTCCTCGGTCTCGCGGCTGGCGGTGCCGTTGCCGATGACGATGGTGTTGACGCTGTCCTTTTTGACGAGGCGGGCGAGCTCGCGCTTGGTGCCGGCGACGTCGTGGCGCGGCTTGGTGGGGTAGACCACGCCGTGGTCGAGCAGCTTGCCGGTCTCGTCCATGACGGCGACCTTGCAGCCGGTGCGGTAGCCCGGATCGAGCGCGAGCACGCGGGCGC
>CALGZX010000097.1 GCA_937934165.1 uncultured Collinsella sp. | reverse complement strand
GCGCCGGGATGGGATTGGCGTAGGCCCAGCTTGGGATGGTCTTATCGATTCCCTGCGCTATGTGTGCGGCGAAGTATCCTGCAAGATACATAAAGAAAAACGGGATGATGGGGTAGTAATCACCTGAAACAAACCCAGGGCTCGGAAATCCCAGCCACGCCAGGTAGGGGACAGGATAGATCGTTTTGGGGATACTCCAGGTGAGGGCGAACAACACAAGGCATAGGGACATGCCCCATCTCGCCGATATCTTCTTAAGGACGGGATCGGTCAACGCCACGATGCCGGTACATGCGGCCATGCAGTAGATGATGCCAAAATTAACCGAATCGTCTACTGAGACAAGTGTTGTTGCCAACCAGACGACGAGTGCTGCTAAGGCGTATTTGGCGGCACGTTTGATATTGTTGTGCGAAAGGGTGCACATCCAACCCGCGATAAACAAAAATACCCAGCTGATGCTGGCGCGCCAGATGTCTTGAAAGACAGTCTGGGAAAACCAGGGCATATCCCAGCCGTACAGGTAGGCGAAATCGTAGCAAGCGTGAAAACTTGCCATTGAAATCATCGTAAACCCGCGGACGGTATCAAAGATAGTGATGCGTTTTTGCATTACGAGAATCGGCGCATCAAGCCGACGACTTTGCCCAAGATAACGGGATTCGTTGCATAGATAGGCTCCATGGTGTCATTCTCGGGCTGCAGGCGTACGCGTCCCTGCTCCTTGTAGAACGTCTTGACGGTCGCTGAACCATCAATCATGGCCACGACAATTTCGCCGTTCATGGCACTCTTTTGTTCACGGACGATGATGTAATCGCCATTGAAGATGCCGACATTGATCATTGAGCTCCCATGCACCTCAAGGATAAAGGAACCCTGATCGGTGGCGATTTCGGTCGGGATAGTAAAAGTGTCTTCGATATTCTGCTCGGCCAGAATGGGAATCCCAGCCGCGACGCGACCAACGAGCGGTAGCGAGACCGTTCCGCGAGGTGCGGTGGGCTCGTCAGATTTAGAAATTGAGACAGAGGAACCGTCCTCGTTAAAGAGTTCCAGAGCGCGCGGTTTGGTGGCATCGCGCTTGAGTAGCCCGCGCGCCTCCAGGGCAGATAGATGGGCGTGCACGGTGCTGGGGGAGGAAAGGCCCACGGCAGAAGCCATCTCGCGCACGCTGGGCGGATAACCCTTCTCCTGCTGATATTCCTTGATGAAGTCGTAAATTTGCTGCTGACGCTTGGTAATTTTGCGAGCCATCAGGGCGTCCTCTCTACCCATGTCAAACAAATGTTC
The DNA here is from genome assembly GCA_937934165.1 of uncultured Collinsella sp. GTDB lineage: Bacteria > Actinomycetota > Coriobacteriia > Coriobacteriales > Coriobacteriaceae > Collinsella. The sequence goes on along the minus strand of CALGZX010000097.1, from coordinate 1,562 downwards.
GAATTTTGCTTGACAGGAACAACTGTTCGAAGATAATAATAACCGAACATTCGTTCTCGCGCTAGACATTTTTGTCCGCGCAGCTTGATAAAACTGTTCTCAGCAAAACACGCGAAAGGAGAACATGATGAACGCAACGAATATGGTCCAGGGAAACCTCGCCCTTAAGCTCGAGACGCCTGCCGCGCCCGCTTTTACTGTTGTCAAGGGTGGACGTTCCGGTTATCAGCCTTTGCCCGTAAAGTCTGCTCGCACTCAGTATGCTGTTGCCGCGCCGACTCCCGCTGCCCTGAAGGTCTCGACGATTGTTGCCGTCGCCGTTGCGCTCACGCTCTTTTTTGTTCTCGCTACGTCGGTCTTTAGCGCTCGTCACGCCGCGTATGCCGAGTCCGTTTCCAACGTTACCTACGAGACTATTCGCGTTCAGCCTGGTGATTCTCTTTGGTCGCTTGCCGAGGAATATCCAATCGAAGGCCTTTCCACGCAAGAGACTTCCGACATGATCCGTAACGTCAATCATCTGGAGCATGGTTCGCTCGCCGCCGGTGCGCATCTTAAGGTTCCTGCTCGTTCGTAATCATTATCGCGCTGCGCATGGTACCCTTGTTATCGTTTAAGAGGAGGTACCATGCGCTGTCCCAAATGTGGCAAGGCACATACCCGCGTCGTTGATTCCCGTATGCAGGAGTCAAATAACACCATTAAGCGTCGTCGCGAATGTTGCTCGTGTAACTATCGCTTTACAACGTTTGAGCGATGCGAAGACCCAATCGAGGTCATTAAGTCAGACGGAACCAAGCAGCGGTTCGATCGCAATAAGCTGCTCGTCGGCTTGATGCGCGCCACCATCAAGCGCGATATCGACACTAAGAAGCTCAATGAGATTATCGACGACATCGAGGTCGAGCTGCGCTCTCGCACGCTGACGGCCGTCACGTCCCATGAGTTGGGTGACATGGTGCTCAAGCGCTTGGCAAAGATCGACAAGGTGGCGTACATCCGCTTTGCCTCGGTCTACCGCGATTTCAAAGACGTCGATGAGTTTCTGCAAGAGCTCGACAAGCTAAGGTGATTCCATGTCCAACATTACCGTTAACATAAAGCGTCTCGACCCCACCGTCGTGCTTCCCAAATACGCCCATCCCACCGATGCCGGCTTGGATCTGCGCTCCAACGAGGACTGCGTCCTGAAGCCCTTTGAACGCCGTCTGGTCTCCACTGGGCTGGCCATCGCCCTGCCCGATGGCTACGCCGGCTTCGTCCAGCCCCGTAGCGGTCTCGCCATCAAACAGGGCCTGTCTATAGTCAATACACCTGGCCTCATCGACGCCCACTACCGAGGAGAACTCAAGGTTATCCTCATCAACCTGGACCCCTCCAACAACATCCAAATCAACAAAGGCGACCGCATAGCCCAACTCGTCATCCAAGAAGTCCCCACGGTCAACCTCATAGAGGTAGACGAACTGGATAAAACCGACCGAGGAGTCGGCGGTTTCGGTTCTAGCGGCGTATTGTAATGTCCGTTCACCCGTGGGAGGTCCCTATATATCGTTCCACGC
>CALGZX010000096.1 GCA_937934165.1 uncultured Collinsella sp. | reverse complement strand
ACTGCGGGAACGGCCTATCCGCTCAATGTGTTCGGCTGAGATCGGAAATCAACCGTCCTTCAGCAAGCGCCACAGCGTTGTACGGCTTATGCCCAGCACCTCCGCCGCACGGGTTCGGTTGCCGTGGAGATGGTCTACAACCAGATGCGCGATATCTCGCTCGGTATCGGCCAGCGGTCGCAGGATATACAGGTCACTTTCGAGCGTCGGGGCGCCAAAGGTTGCGGTCTTAATCACGTCCTCTTGGGCGAGCACTTCCTCCGCCACAGCGCGGTCCACCGTGCCCGCCCCCACCAATATATACAGTCGTTCCGAGACCTCGCGGAGCTGCAGATAATTGCGCGGCCAGCGGTAAGCATCGAGCGTCTTCGTCGCCGCGGCAGACAGCGTGGGCGCTGCCGTCCCAAATGCATCAGCGAGATATTCCAAATAGCGCGCAGCCTTCGTCGACGCGGCTCCCTGCTCGGCGATTGCCGGCGCCACGCTCACCGCACAGGCGAGGCGCTCGGTCACAAAGGCGGCTTGATCACTTTCGCCGCCGCCCGGCATGTCATTCGCTGTCAGCACCACATGGCAGCGCGTCGCCAACGCGGTGTCGGTCATCGTGGAGACCAGCTCGCGGAGGCGCTGGGGGCCAACCGCATTCCAGCCCTCAATGCAAAGGGTCAGCCCCGTTTGGAACAACGGCGATTCGGCGCTTTTGAGCACATGGCGCCAACCGCGCTCGGTGAGTTCATCGAGCGCGACGGAAACAAAGGGTTGATCGGCAAAAGGGCCATCCAGATAGAGGCGCTTGGCGATCTCGACCTGACCCGCTCCCAGCTCGCCCTCGAGCATAAGGGGCACGCCGCGCGCATAGCTCTCGGCAACCGGCGCAGCCACCGAGGCCGCCCCCTCAACGATGCCGTACGCGCTCGATTCGTAGCGGGCCTCAACCTCGTCGGCGTTGAGCCACTCGATGCCCGCATGCGCCGCGGCGCCGCGCACCTCGCGGACCACGACGACCCAAAGGCCCCCGCCCTCTTTGTCGGTGGGGCGAACGGTCAGGCTCAGGCGCGTACCCGCACGCCCCATAACCAGACGCGCGCCGTCTCCTATACGGTCGAGGCGCTCAGCGACAAAAGCCGCCACATCCCGCTCGAGCGCCGCGTCATTCATGGTCGAGATCGCGACGTCCCCACGCGCATCGATTGCCAATGCCGAGGCCCCGGCAGCAGCCAGGGCCTCGGTCAAGATGTTCAGCCTGGCATCGCTATCCATTATTTGCCCCTGTCCGCAGCGACGTGCAACCGTCGACGGTCGCACGACCGAGTGTTTCAAAATTGAACGATATTGCTCACCAAACACTATAGGGCAGAAAGCGCCGTCCTGCGAGTATAGGTGTTGCCCCGCATCGCCATCCTGGCGGGGCGATAAGAGCTCTTCGGGACTTATAAACCTGCGGACAAGCCATACCCGCAAGAGCTCCTATCGCTCCACCGTGAGAATGCGCTCACCAGCACGCAGCACGCAAACAAGCTACTTCTCTACCAGATTCCCAGTACGTGTTGCATTCCCAAACTCATGCACGCAATGCCAATCCAGCAGCAAAAGCCCAGCGCGATGGGCTTGCCGCCCTTTTTGACCAGCTCGACGATATCGGTATTAAAACCAATAGCCGCCATGGCCATCACGATAAAGAACTTCGACAGCTCCTTGATGGGCGCCGTAAAGGACGCGGGAAACTGAAGCACCGTGGTGATCACACTCGCCAGCACAAAGAACAGCACAAACATGGGAAACGCGCGTTTAAGCGAGAACGTGCTCCTAGCGTCGCCGCCGGCCTTGCGCGCCAGATGCATCTGCCAGCAAGCAAGCGCCAGCGTGATGGGAATGATGGCCAGCGTCCTGGTGAGCTTGACCACCGTGGCGCTCTCGAGCACATTGGCGCCGGGATGCATGCTGTCCCAAGCGCTCGCCGCAGCCGTTACGGACGAGGTGTCGTTGATGGCGGTACCGGCAAACAGGCCGAAGCCCTCGTTGGTCAGCCCGAGCATGCCGCCAAGCGTCGGAAACACGAGCGCCGCGATAACGTTAAACAGGAAGATGACCGAAATGGCCTGGGCAATCTCGCGATCGTCGGCATCGATGACGGGTGCGGTCGCAGCGATGGCCGAACCGCCGCAAATCGACGAACCCACACCCACAAGCGTCGCGATCTTACCCGGCACGTTCATAACGTGGCAGAGCACAAAGGCGATGACAAGCGATGTCGAGATTGTCGCCACGATAATCGGCAGCGACTGGGCGCCCTTGGACAGGATCTGGGAGAGGTTCATGCCAAAGCCAAGCAGGATAACCGCGTACTGCAAGACTTTTTTGGACGTATAGGTAACGCCGGCGGCGAGCGGTTCGCGACGATTCTTGGGAAAGACGAGCGCCAGGACCATGCCAAAGAGGATGGCAAATACCGGCCCGCCGACCACCTCAATCTGTTTGCCGAGCAACGTCGCGGGGATAGCGATGATCAGGCAGAACAAGACGCCTTTCCAGCGCTCACGTACGATATTTGCCAGTTGCATATGGGATTCCTTCTTTCTATTTCACGTTTGCGACGGCTTATGATACGGCAACATTGAGCGCAGCCTTGCGCAAACACAGACTAAGATGCCGCAATAGTTCTCAGGCAACAGCCGAATTACCCACCGCGGAGAGCTGATTCGCGGCATAATTAACAACTGACATATGAGTTTGATAGAACAGTTGCGAGGCGCTATGGAAGAATCGATGCACGTCGGCGAGCAGGAAACGAGCCTACAGGACCAGTCCTACCACACCATTCGACGCAAAATCGTCTACCTGGACTACAAGCCGGGCGAAAAGCTGGGCGTCAAGCAGCTTTGCGATGACCTGGACATGGGTCGCACGCCCGTGCGCGAGGCTTTGGTTCGCTTGGCGCAGGAAGGCCTGGTGCGCACCGTGCCCCAGAGCGGCACCTACGTCTCGCCCATCAACCTCACCCTTGCCGAGAGTGCCTGTTACATCCGCGAGCATCTGGAAAAGCAGGTGATTGTGGAGTGCTGTGCGCGCGCCACGTCGGCCGGCATCGAGCAGCTCGACCGCGCCATCGTGCTGCAGGAAAAGGCCATGGCCGAGGAGGATCGCATCGGCTTCTTTTTGAGCGACAACCTCATGCATCACATGATTTTTAGCATCGCATGTCGCAGCACCGTGTGGTCGTGGCTCGAAGAGACCAATGCCGACCTGGAGCGCTTCCGCTGGCTGCGCGCCGCCACGCAGGTTCTCGACAATCAGGACATCGTGAACGAGCACAAGCAGATTCGCCGCGCTATCGCCGGTCGCGACCCCATCGAAGCGAGCTTTTTGGTCAGCAAGCACCTGCACATGATGTTCCGCAATCAAACCGAGGTTCTGGACCAGTTCCCCGAGTACTTCGAGACCAGCAAGCTCCGCTAACCTGCCAAAAAGGGACAGGTTTATTTTGGCAGGTTTTATCCGAGCAAATGCAACAAGGCCCGGCTCCGTCTTGATGCGGAGCCGGGCCTTAGTCGCTAGAACGGCGGAACCAACTACTCGACCGTGACGCTTTTCGCCAGGTTTCGGGGTTGGTCGACGTCGCAGCCGCGCAGGATGGCGACCTCGCGGGCGAGCAGCTGCAGCGGGACGCTCGCCGTGATGGGGCTGAACACGTCGCGGACTGCTGGCACGCGGATAATGCAGTCGGCGATCTTGTTGATCTCCTCATCGCCCTCGGTGGCAACGACGATGACCTTGGCGCCGCGCGCCTTGCACTCCATGAGGTTCGACACGGTCTTGTCGTAGGTGGCACTCTTGGTGGCCACGGCGATGACAGGGAAGCCCGGGTCGATCAGCGCGATGGGGCCGTGCTTCATCTCACCGGCGGCGTAGGCCTCGGCGTGCAGGTAGCTGACCTCTTTGAGCTTGAGCGCGCCCTCGTAGGAAATAGCGGCACCCATGCCACGGCCCACGAACAGCGCCGACTGCGCGTCCTTGCACAGCAGGGCGGCCTCATGCACGGCCTCGGTTTGGGTATCCAAAATCCACTGGATCTGCTCGGCCGTATCGGAAAGCTCGCGGAACAGCATGCGCGCCTGCTTGGTGGTCAAGCGGTACTTGACCTGCGCCAGCAGCAGAGCCAAAAGCGTAAGGCTCACGACCTGGCCGATGAAGCTCTTGGTCGAGGCGACCGCGATCTCCTTGTTGGCCTTGGTGTAGATGACGCCGTCGCTCTCACGCGCCACGGGGCTGCCCACCACGTTGGTGATGCCGAAGACCTTGGCACCCTTGATGCGCGCATCGCGAATGGCGGCAAGGGTATCGGCCGTCTCGCCCGACTGGGACACGGCAACGACAAGCGTCGTCGGCGTAATGATGGGGTTGCGATAACGGAACTCGCTGGCCGCCTCCACCTCGGTGGGGATGCGAGCCCAGCCCTCAATGAGATTCTTGGCAATGAGGCCAGCGTGATAGCTGGTGCCGCAAGCGATCACGTAGACGCGGTCGATGTCGTTGAGCTCCTCGAGCGAAAGGCCCAGCTCGTCGATGTCGAGCTCGCCGGCCGGCGTCATGCGGCCCACCAGCGTGTCGCGCACGACGCGCGGCTGCTCGTGGATCTCCTTGAGCATAAAGTCGGGATAACCGCCCTTTTCTGCCATGTCCAGGTCCCAGTCGATGTGGGTGACCTTGGGCTCGATAACGTTGCCGGCCTCGTCGGTGTACTCGACGCCTGCGGGCGTAAGCTTGGCAAACTGACCGTCCTCGAGCACCACGACATCGCGGGTGGCGTCGATGAGCGCGATGACGTCGGAGGCGACATAGGCGCCGGTCTCGCCCGCGCCGACCACGATCGGGGAATCCTTGCGGGCCACGGCGATCACGCCGGGCTCGTCAGCGCACACGACGGCCAGACCATAGGCACCGACCACGTGGGCGCAAGCCTCGCGCACGGAGGCCATCAGGTCGTGCGTCTCGGCATAAGCCTCTTCGATCAGATGCGCGAAGACCTCGGTATCGGTCTCGCTCTTAAAGTGGTGGCCGCGGCCCTCCAGCTCTTCGCGCAGCTCGGCGAAGTTCTCGATGATGCCGTTGTGGACGATGGCGATACGACCGTCGCAGCTGGTGTGGGGGTGAGCGTTAACGACGGAGGGCTTGCCGTGGGTGGCCCAACGGGTGTGGCCGATACCGCAGGTAGCGTCGCTGTCGATGTTGGAAAGCTCGCTCTCCAAGCCCGCGACCTTGCCCACGCGGCGGATGACGTCGAGGTGCGCCGCGGCGCCCTCGCCCACCTCGAGCGCGACGCCCGAGGAGTCATAGCCGCGATACTCCATACGCTTGAGGCCTGTGACCAGGATGTTCTTTGCAATATCAGAGCCGGTGTAGCCGACAATTCCGCACATAGGATAAATCCCTTCGTCCGCTTGACTGCAAAACGTCCACGCACAGGGGGCGCTGAGACGCATAACGTTCGAGTATTGTACTCACGCAAACGCAAGCTGATATACCAGAAGTGGTATCTCAACTTGAATACCACTCGATACACACACCCCACCCCGAAGGGGGCAGGCACCTTCGTGGTGGTTTGGTCTGACAGCATCGTTTGCCCAGATAAAACCTGCCAAAATAAACCTGTCCCTAATAGGCGGGTTTTGACACCTCAGGGGCGGGCGATGCTACAATCTGGCTTGTACTTGAAACGCATCAAAGGGGCCGCTATGGCAAAGGTAAAAATCAGCGACGTCGCGCGCGAGGCCGGGGTTTCGTTGGGCACGGTTTCCAACGCGCTCAACCACCCCGAAAAGCTGCGTCCCGAGACCCTCAAGCTCATTAACGAAACCATCAATCGACTGGGCTACCTGCCCAACCAAAGCGCTCGTCAGCTCGCGGGCGGCGCCACCAAGTCCTTTGGCCTGGTGCTCCCCCGTCTCGACCACGGCTTTTCACTCCAAATCGCCAGCGGCGCCCACAACGAGGCCCGCAAGCACGGCTACGACCTGCTCATCGCCAACGCCGATAACGACGATATTCTCGAGGACCATTACCTGCGCTACTTTATGGGCACCCAGATGTCCGGCGTCATGGTTCAGCCCATGGCATCCCCCGACTGGCACCCCGCCCTGACCAAGATGCCCGTGCCGATCGTCCATCTGGACATCCATTGCTCCGAGCCCGGCTACTACGTGGCCGCCGACAACGAGGCACAAGGCCGCATCATCGCCGAGCTCGCCATCGCCCGCGGCGCGCACCATATTGTCGTCGTCGGCCGAGCAGCATTTATGCAACTCACCCTGCGCGTCCTTGGCATTCATAAGGCGCTCGCCCTACATCCCGATATCAAGATCGAAGTCATCGACGCCGGCGAATGGAATACCGCCGCCGACGGCTACGGCATCGGCACCCAAATCGCCGCGCGCCCCGCCGACGAACGCCCCGATTTTGTCGTCGGCCTGACCGACGTGCTGGCCTCGGGCGTCATCTCGGCGCTGGTCGACAAAGGCATCGCCGTCCCCGGGCAAGTACGCGTAGCAGGTTGCGATGGCAACCCGCTCGCTTGGAGCGGATCGGTCCCGCTCACTACGGTAGCGCCCCCGGGCTACGAGATTGGCCGCAAGGGCGTTCAATTGCTCATGGAGCAAATCGAGAACAAGGCCCCAGCAAAGACCAAGCATATCCGCGTCGGCTCTACAGCGCGCACCGTCACCGCAGTCACCGCCGCCGAGGACATCAACCGCCAAGAACTGGTACGTCCGTTCCTGCTGGAACGCGCCAGCACCCAGGCAAGCAGCCAGACCGACGCCACGGCCATCAACCTCGGTGCGTATCTATAGCACGCCCGCAAGTATGCTAAGTCGCCGCTCAAGCAAAAGAGGCCCGACCATTGCCGGACCCCTTTTGTTTAAGCGCAAACGTAAGCAATTGCTCGTTTCAACGCCGCAATTGTCTAGCGCACGGCCTTGACCGCCGCCGCCAGATCGAACAACGTATCGAGCACGGCCTCGCAGCCATCCACCACGTCCTGCGGCAGCGGCACGATATCGGGGACGGCAAAGACGTGGCAGCCAGCCGTAATGCCCGAGACGCAGCCGTTGCGCGAATCCTCGACCACGGCACATTCCTCGGGAGTAAAGCCCGCGCGCTCGCAGGCGAGCAGATACATCTCGGGGTCGGGCTTGCCATGCACGACGTCCTCGCCACACGTTACCGTTTCAAACTTGTCAAAAAGACCGAATGCTTTAAGGTTGCGCTCGGCCGTAACATGGCGCGATGACGTTGCAAGGCCTACGTGATAGCCCGCAGCCAACAGCTCGTCTATGCACTCGGCAGCGCCGGCCTTAAGCTCCAGATCGGTCTTGACCATCTCGTCGCGAATCTCCTTGTGGCGGACATAGATCGCCTCGGCGGTCTCGTGGCTGCCGTAATGCTTATCGAGGATGTTCATGACATCGGGTAGCGTGCGACCGATAAACTGATGGATCAGCGCTTCATCAATCGCGAGCCCCAGCTCAGCGGCGCCTGCCTTCCAGGCCCTAATCCCCAAACGCTCGGTATCGACCAGCGTTCCATCCATGTCAAAAATAACAGCCTTGATCATATCGGTCCCCCTCGCCGGATTGCATTACTGCCACTCTACCGCACTTTACAAGCTTGTATATAACGTATATAGCATATTGCACTTTCGTTACATAGCTGGAAGTCTTATGACAAGCAGCTCGGTGGGATTATAGTTTCATCCGAGCTTTAATAACTGTAAGGAACTTTCATGCTTTCAGACACCACCGCACCCGCAGAGGAGCTTCAGGACAAACTCGCAGCACTCGAGCAGCTGCTTTTGGCATACGGACGCGTCGCCATCGGCTTTTCCGGTGGTGTCGACAGCAGCTTTTTGGCCGCGGTCTGCGCCCGCATCATGCCTACCAATACCCTCCTCGTCCATCTCACCACGCCGCTCATCGGCACGCCCGAACAGACTTCGTTTGAGCAGTCCGTTGATGGACAGGCCAATGAGGGGCCGCATTTTAAGCTCCCCGTGCTCAATCTTTCGGTGGATCAGCTGCAGCTCCCCCAAGTAGCCTGCAACGATGCCAATCGCTGCTACCACTGCAAGCACGCTGGCTTTACCGCCATCGTCAACCACGCCAAGTCGCTCGGCTTTTCCACCGTCATCGATGGCAGCAACGCAAGCGATCGCGGTGACTACCGCCCCGGCATGCGTGCGACAGAAGAGCTCGGCGTACGCTCACCCCTTATGGAGGTCGGCTTTACCAAGGACGAAGAGCGCGAGCTACTGCGCGCATGGGGTTATCCCGTTTGGAACCTGCCGGCGGGAGCCTGTCTTGCCACGCGCGTCCCCACGGGCGAGGAGCTTACGCGCGAGAAGGTCGATTTAATCCGCGCCTGCGAGGATTACCTGCACGATCTTGATTTGGCACAGGTACGCGCGCGCTTGGTCGGCGGCTGCATGCATATCGAGGCCGCACCCGCAGATGTTGCCAAGATTGCCGCCCTCGGCGGTGCCGCCATCGACGACAAGGGCAAGACCCCGCTGCCCGCCGTTATCGAGTCCGCGCTGCGCGAGCTGGGCTGCGACCATATCTCCCCCGAGGTCACCCCCTACATTCACGGCAACATGAATCAGTAACCTGCCAAAAGGGGACAGGTTTGTTTTGGCAGGTTTTACCTGGGGAAATATTGCAAGACAATCGCCCCTCTAGCACCCATCCAACTTCGAGAGACACTAGAGGGGCGACCCGGCTGCATCTACTTCTTCCGATATCGGCGGTTGCGGCTCGTCGATGAACCCATTCCCTCAATGAGTCCTTTATCTGCCATTTTTGGCAGATGGTAACGGACAGACGAAATTCTGACCCCCGATGCAACCGCTATTTCTCGCGCCGTCATATCCACTTCGGCGCTGAGAGCCTCCAGGATCCTATCCGCCGTCGAAGCTGACGATTCTCTGTTCATATCGATAATTTCAAACGTGTCTTTGCCGCATTTTGACAGGACATGTTTATCCACAAGGTCCCCGCAGATCAGGCGAATGTCATCCGAATCCCACTTCAGGGCCTCTCGTATTTTTTGAACATCGCATACGCACCCATGCTCCCGCATAAACATGAGCAGTGTTTCCTCGCGATCCGTCAGCTCGGTGCCCACATGGCTCTGAACCCACGTGCGGTTTTCAGCAAGCTCCGCCCCGTGCCGGGAAAGCAGCACCGTAAACGAATCGGCCTTAACGATAAATTTCGGCCTGCCAAGCGAACGAGACTCCATCTCGCGAATCATAGCCGGGATACCAGATCCCTGGCTTTCCGCAACGGCCCCCTCGGCATGCTCTAACGGCGTCGCCCCCATTAGGCTCATGAGCTTTGGGTTTCGGCAGCGCGATTCCCCGTCTGCAAGATTGTCCACCGTCTTTCCGCCCCAAAGCCCGCCAGGGTTTTTGATCTCTATTCTGTCTGGATAGATATCGACACTCACGGCCTGCCCCACAAACATGGGCGAATATTCTCGATGGATGCAGGCATTTGCCAAGGCCTCGCGCAAAACCTCCTGGGGAACTTCCCAATCCTCCCTTCTGCCAGCGCCTTGCACTATCGTCGCTTTGCGCAAGTTTCGTCCAATCGCGGCAAGGGCATCTTCGATGCAAGCCGGAATCGGGCCATCGCACAACTGGCGGTCAATAAACCGGGGTTGCCCGGGTGCAGATTTTTCCACATCGGAATGAACGGCAACATCGATCATCAGTTTTGGATAGAACTGCTGGGGGTAAATTCCCGCCGACAGAAGCCCCGCGAGCTTCACGGCGCCATCCTTTGTAGTGATATTGAGTCTGACCAGCTGCTTTTCCAGCGTATCGGCCCCGCGCAAAACACGCGGGGTCTGCAGCCGGCGATTTGCGATAATAGACCGCACGACATCTGGGTCCAAATCCTCGACCGTTGCCTCCGAAACCACCGTGCCGTCTGCATCGCTCGGAAGCAACGCACTCTGCAGCTCATATAGCTCAGCGGGTGACATCTTGATATCTTTATCATCCACGCGCTTGTAGCTACCGTTCTGCACGCCGCGCGCGCCGATATAGCAAGGCTTCGCTTTAAGCTCAAGTTCAAAGATGCGCACCAGAAGCACCTGGAGCCCGTCGACCTCGCCTCGATCAAGCTCGTACCGCGGCGCATGGGTCACCACTGCCGCTGAGCCTCCGTCTCCGATACCCGAAACAAACTGATCGCGCACCCTATCGATAGCAAAGTTAGCCGAAGGAACAAATCCTTCGGCTTCGTTCAGGCCCAAAATAATGAGCCCACCCGCAGTGTTCGCAAAAGCGCTCACTGTCTCCCATACGTCTGCGCTCAATTTATTCGTGCAGGCTTTAACTTCTACCGATGCGTCATCAGTCCCTCGCCTGCGAAGGCGCTCAACGATAAGGCCAAGGGGTTCATCCAGCAGCATTGACATTCCGTCTCTCTAAAACGATAGATTTATCTCTCTAAAGTATAGTATATCTCTCTAACTTTAGAGAGATAAGCACCTTATTTTAGAGAGACATTTAGAGAGATGTATCGAATTCACTGTTAGACTACCTAAGGCCACTCTCTAACCGACTGTATCTTTAGAGAGACATTTAGAGAGACGAGTGTAATCTCTCTAACCATGGGCCCTGCTCTTTAAAGCGCATACATCCCAACCGTACCCTAAGTTGCGGTGGAATAGTTCCTGTTTTGCAGCCTATCGGGCCCAAACAGGAACTATTCCACCGCAACTTCGTTTAGCGGGCATTGACCAGCAGACCCGCCAAAAAGGGACAGGTTTATTTTGGTAGGTTTTATCTGGGGAAACGCAAACAGGGCCGCGACACCCATATGGCGTCGTGGCCCTTTTCCTTGGAGAAGGATCGATTGATTGAACGGGACGACCGTTCTAGTCTTCGAGTCCGCTATTGATGAGCTCCGCAATTTCAACGGGATCGGTGCTCGCGCGCACCTTGTCACGGAAGCCGGCGTCCATCAGCATCACGGCAGCCTTGGAGAGCAGACGCAGGTGCGTGGTTCCAGCCTCGCCGGCGGGCACGTACAGCGCGAGCGCAACATCGACGGGTACGCCATCAAAGCTCGGCCATTCAACGGGCTCGGCCAGTTTGAGCACGGCCACACCCGGCGTATGAATCGCATCGCTCTTGGCATGCGGAACGGCAAACCCGGCGACGAGGCCAGTCTCGGCCTCGTTTTCGCGAGCAATGAACGCGGCTTCAACAGCGGACGCGTCATCGGCAAAGCCAAGCTCAACAGCCTGCTCGGACAAATAATGCAGCGCGTCCTCGCGTGAGGCCGATGCATGTCCAATCGTCACCTGGTTGGCAGATACAAATCCCATGTAGAACCCTCCTTACAACACGGACCTGACCGCGGCTTCGATGCCGTCGGCGTCCAAACCGTACTTATGCAGCAAATCGACCGCAGGGCCGGACTCGCCGTACACATCGTGCACGCCGACGCGACGCATCGGCACTGGATGCTGCTCCGCGAGCACCGAGGCAACGGCCTCGCCAAGACCGCCGATAATCGAATGCTCCTCGGCAGTGACCACGCGACCGGTCTTCTTGGCGCTGGCAACCACCAGGCGCTCATCGAGCGGCTTGATCGTGTGCATGTTGATGACCTCGGCATCGATGCCATCGGCAGCGAGCGTCTCGGCAGCCTCAAGCGCCTCGGCGACCATAAGGCCACAAGCGATGATGGTCACATCGGACCCCTCGCGCACGACCACGCCGCGACCAATCTTGAACTCATAGTCCTCGTGATCGTTGATGACCGGTGTTGCCAGGCGGCCGAAGCGCATGTAAACCGGGCCCTCAAACTCATAGGCGGCGCGCACACAGGCGCGAGCCTCGACGTCGTCGGCGGGAACGACCACCGTCATACCCGGAATCGTGCGCATGAGTGCGATATCCTCGCAGCACTGGTGCGTGGCGCCGTCTTCACCGACCGAAATGCCGGCATGGGTAGCGCCAATCTTGACGTTGAGGTGCGGGTAGCCAATGGAATTGCGGACCTGCTCGTAGGCGCGACCGGCGGCAAACATCGCAAAGGTGCTCGCAAAGGCGACGTGGCCCGTGGTTGCAACGCCGGCGGCAAGCCCCATCAAGTTGCTCTCGGCAATGCCGGCATCGTAGAAGCGCTCAGGGTGAGCGGCCTTAAACTTACCGGTCTGCGTAGCGGCGGCCAGGTCGGCATCGAGCACTACAAAGTCATCGTGCTCATTGCCCAGCCCGACGAGCGCCTCGCCGTAGCTTGCGCGCGTGGCGATTTTTTTGACCTCTGCCATTAGAGCTCCTCTCCTGCTGCCGCGAGCTCGGCCATGGCCTGCTCAAACTGCTCGTCATTGGGCGCCTTGCCATGCCAGCCCACCTGGTTTTCCATAAAGGAGACGCCTTTGCCCTTCACCGTCTCGGCGATGATAGCGACGGGCGTGCCGGTCACCTCGCGAGCCTCGGCGAAAGCCGCCTCAATCTGCGCCATGTCATTACCGTCGGCGAGCTCAATCACATGCCACTTAAAGGCGCGGAACTTGTCAGCGAGCGGCATGGCCGAGTTAACTTCATCGATTGTGCCGTCAATCTGCAAGCCGTTGTGGTCGACGACGGCAACAAGATTGTCGAGCGCATGGTTGCCGGCAAACATGGCCGCCTCCCACACCTGGCCCTCCTCGCACTCGCCGTCGCCCAGCAACGTGTAGACGCGGTAGCTGTCACCCCAGTGCTTTGCGGCGAGTGCCATTCCAACCGCGGCGGAGATGCCCTGACCGAGCGATCCGGTGGACATATCGATGCCAGGGGCGTCGTTCATGTTGGGATGGCCCTGCAGTCGGCTGCCAATATGACGCAGCGTCTCGAGCTCTTCGACGGGAAAATAGCCGCGATTTGCCAACACCGAATACAGGCCCGGCGCCGCGTGACCCTTGGAGAGCACAAAGCGATCGCGATCGGCCTTGTGAGGGTCGGCAGGATCGATATTCATTTCCTCAAAGTACAGATACGCCATGATGTCGGCAGCACCGAGCGATCCACCCGGGTGTCCCGACTTGGCCGCGTGAACCGCAGTCACGACACCCTTCCTGACCTCATTGGCGACCTTCGCCAGCTCCTGGTTGGTCATACGAATTCCTCTCTTGAGAACAACCCCGGCACCGGATGACGCGATGCCGGGGCAATCCACTCGTTAAGCCTGAGCGACGACCTTCTGCCAGTCAGCCTCAAAAGAGGCGAGGCCCTGGTCGGTCAGCGGATGATGCAGGCACTTCTTGAGAGCGGCCATGGGCACGGTCGCAATATCGGCACCGAGTAGCGCGGCCTGGGTCACGTGGTTGGGCGTACGAACCGAGGCGGTGATGATCTCGACGGTGTCGTCGACGTTCTTGCCCGTCCAGTCGTAGTTCTTAATGCAGGTCACGACGTTGTCGAGCTGCGAGATACCGTCCTCGGCGATGTCATCGAAACGACCGACAAACGGGCTGATGTAGCGAGCACCGGCATTGGCGGCCATAAGGGCCTGCGTCGGCGAGAAGACGAGCGTCATGTTGACGCGCACGCCAGCATCGGCCAGCGCACGGCAGGCGGCAAGGCCGGCCTCGCACACGGGAAGCTTGACCACGATGTTGGGGGCGAGGGCGGCAAGGCGCTTGCCCTCCTCGATCATACCCTCGGCAGCGGTAGCGGTAGACTCGGCGGAAACGGGCAGGCCCTCGCAGAGCTCGGCAATCTTGAGCATATGCGGCTCAAAGTCGGCAAGCTTGCCGCCGGTCTTGGCGTACAGGGACGGGTTGGTGGTAACACCGGCCAGGCAGCCCCAGCTCTTGGCCTCGGCGATCTCGTCCAGATTGGCGGTATCGATAAAGAACTTCATGGTGCAAACTCCTTCGAAGGAATCCAAAACTCAAAAAATAGGACAAAGGGGATGTCCCTTTGTCCTATGTGCCGGGCCTGCGGCTGGGACATGCCCCAGGCCCGGCGTCGCGTAGGAAAAGCTACTTACTCGGCAAGAGCGGCCTCGATGCGGGTCGTGACGCCCTTGAGGTTAAGACCGACGACGTACTGCTTGATCGGGCGCTTGATGTGCTCGATGACAAAGCGCTTGCCGTCGATGTCCTGAGCGGCGAGGTTGCGGTAGAGCTTCTCGACCTGCTCCTTGACCTCGGGATCGTTGAACGCATAGTGACCGGAGACATCCAGGATCTTCAGGCTGAGCTCATCGTCGGCAAGAATGTCGTCGACCTGCAGGTTGACGTCGTCGCCAGTCATCCACTTGCGCCAGCGCTCGGTCTTGATAGCCTTGACCAGCAGGGTGTGATACAGGTCGGAGGGGTCATCGCACAGACCGTTGTCGACCAGGATCTGCTCGGTGGCGCAGAGCTTGAGGTAGGCGCGGGTCTCCTCGGTGCCATACTGCGGAGCAACGTTGGAGGCGGTCACGTGTGCCGGGATGTGCTCGAGCAGCGTCGCGTCGTCCAGATAGTCGGCGTTGTGCTCCTTCAGGCCCACGCCGTAGCGCTTAGCCATGTCGGCGAGCTCGCGGGCATTCTTGAAGTTGTAATGGCCGACCTGCTCGGTCCAACGGGTGAGCGTACCGGTCTGGCCGACGATAAAGGTGGGCATGGGGCAGCCGCGCTTCTCGAGCTCGGGCTGCAGCTGAGAAATGAACTCCTCGTACTTATCGGTAGAGGTCAAGCCGCCATTGGTCTCCTCGGTACCGACCTCATAGGCAACCTCGGGCAGGTTATGCTCGCGACGGTACTGCTCAAGGTAGTCGATAAGATCAATCGTGCGGCGAAGCACCACGTCGAGCGGAATAACCTTGCCGATCTGATAGGGGTCCTTGGTGGGGTCGACCATCAGCAGGTCAAAGCCCGCCTCCATGTCGGCGACGAAGGACTTGCGGGCGAGCTCCATGGCCTCGTCCTCGGGCAGGTGGGCGTTACGCTCCTCGTCGCGCTGCCACGGACCGCCGTGATCGCGGCACAGGTAGTACGGACCGGTGTAACCCACCTCGTCGGCAACCTTCTTGATGTCGGCGGCAAAGCGCGTCTGGTCCCAACCGTTGACGTAGCCGGCGCCCATCTCGTCCATATCGACCTGGTTGCGGCTGGCGATAAACATGGGCGGGAAACCCTCGTCCTTGGCAAGCTCGAACACGGCCTGAATCAGGTTGGGGCTCATGGGGCCAATGCCGACCATGGTTGCGTGATCGCCGCTATCCTGCAGCTTGAGCATGCCCTGAACGGCCTGACGGATGGTGAGGTTGGACATTTTGTTCTCCTTCTCCAGAGGATTTTTGACAAAAGTTCCCTGGGACCCAGATGTGGGCCCTATCAGTACGGATGGATTTTGTTGTGTAGGGGCGGTTGTGCGGAGTCAAATCCATCCCTCCGCACAACCGGAGTCCTTAAAGGTTTACTTGGCCTGCTTGTCGAGCGTGGGCTTCATGGCAATCAGGATTGCAGCGGCGACCACGGCGCCAATCACGATGTCCAGGCAGAACAGCGCGACGTTGTTAGTGGCAAGGGCGACGATAAAGCCACCGTGCGGGACGTAGCAGTCGATGCCCTGGAAGGCGGCAAGTGCCGCACCCACGGCAGAGCCGATGCAAATGCCGGGCAGGGTGTGACCGAGGTCCTTGACCGCGAAGGGGATAGCGCCCTCGGTAATACCGATGCAGCCCATGAACAGCGCGGAGATGCCCATCTGGCGGTCAGCGTCATCGAACTTGTTCTTGGCGATGAGCGCAGCGAGGCCACAGGCGATCGGGGGAACGGCGACGGCGACGCGGAACATACCGTTAGGACCGTAGATACCGGAGGCCATGATGGCCATGGTGAAGGTCGAGGCGGTCTTGTTGATGGGGCCACCCATATCGAAGGCGGTCATAACGCCAATGACCAGACCCAGGACAACTGCGGAACCGCCCTGCAGGCTGCCGAGCACGCCGGTGAGCCAGTCCATCACAAAGCCAAGCGGCGTGGCCAGGATGTAGATATAGGCCATGCCCAGGACAAGCGAGGTCAGAATCGGGATGATCAGGATGGGCATGATGGTCTGGATGGTGTTGTTGACCTTCCAGGTCTTCATCCAGCGGACAAAGTAGCCGCAGATGACCGCCATGATCATGGCGCCCAAGAAGCCGGTCGAAACGCTGTTGCCGTTAGGGGTAACGACTGCGTTGTTGACCAGGTAGCCCAGGACAAAACCGGGGGCGAGCGCGGGCTTGCCGGCCATCGAGTAGGAGATGTATGCCGCAAGCACCGGGATCATCATGGAGATGCCGGCCATGCCGATGGTGTTAAGGCTCACCATCAGCGGGTTCGTAACCTCCATGCCGTTGGCGCCGGCGGTACCGGATGCCAGCGAGAAGGCGAGGAACACGCCGCCGATAACGACGATGGGGATAAAATAGGAAACGCCGGTATTGAATGCATTGAGCAGCGTCTTGCCAGGATCGGCAAAGATAGACTGCTTGGACGCCGGTGTCGGGGCCTGCGGGGCAGCGGAGACGGCCTTCTTCTCTGCCTTGGCCTCGGCCTTGGGCGCGTCAACGGCGCCACCCGTCGCCTTGATGATCTCAATGGCCTGGTCGATGATCTTTACCGGATCGGCGATTACATCCGAGGTGCCGACCTTCAGGAACTTGCCCTCGGCCATCTTCTGCTCAAAACGGTCCTCGTTCTCGACACCCACGTCGACGGACTCCAGGACCAGGTCGGCGGAGTCCACGTCTTCCTGCGTGAGCTCATTCTCGATACCCAGGCCACCCTGAGCCTCGACCTTGCACTCGATGCCACGGGCGGCGCATTCATCCTGAATCGCCTTCTGGGCCATATACGTGTGGGCGATACCCACAGTACAGGCGGCAACGCCTACGATCTTCATTGCTTCCCTCTTTTCATAGAGTTGCGTGCGCAAGACACCGTTTGCGGAGGCCTCCGGAGCATCCCCTGCCGTTTGGACTTGCTGTCTTTTCGACAAGAACAATATAGGTGCTCGTTTTTCTTAATGCCAGCTTATTTCGGTAAACGCGCAGGTCAGAGCGTTGGTTATGCGATTTAGTTATGCGTTTAACCAAAAATGAATCCTGCGATTTTGCCCTCGATTTCAAAAGTCAAGAAGTATTTGATTTTCTCGGTAGACGGCAGATGCGCATGCCGGTCACACATTTCGACCCCACCCGTATGCCGCATTTGTTGCATACTCATATGAAAGGAAAAAGCCGCTCACCGAAGCGTATCCTTCACCAAGACTCAAAGTCATCATGTTGGAAAATGCTCATCTGTCGGAAGGAGTCGCTGTGGCAAAACAGCGCGTTACGATCGCAGACGTCGCTCGAGAGGCGGGAACCTCGACGGCAAGCGTCTCGTATTACCTCAACGACAAACGAGAAAAGCTTAGCGAGAAGACGCAGAACAAAATCGCGCGCGTCATTAAGGAACTCGGATACGTTCCCAACGCCCAAGCGCAGACGCTCACCGGCAAGCAAACCCACGTCATTGCCATCATCATTTTGGATAACACCAACAAATGGGCGGGGCTCGTTCTCAATGGCATGGAGCAGGTCATGCTCCCCGCGGGCTACCAGACGGTCGTTTGCACGAGCAACTTTAACCCCGAGACCGAGCTCATGTACGTCGACAAGATGCTCTCGCTGGGCGTCGATGGCTTTATCATCCAGCCCACGGCAAACTTCAAAGCCGTGCATGACCGCATTAGACGCGCCGGCAAGCCGGTCGTCTTTTTCGATGCGGCCATCTATAGCCCAGGTACCAGCTGGATCAAAACCAACCTTTACGACGGCGTGTACAACGCCACACAGACACTCCTCGACGCCGGCTACGAAGATTTCTTTTCCATTGCCGCCAACATGACCGAGATGCGCACCCGCATGGAGCGTTTTCAGGGGTATGCCGAGGCGCTGGCAGCGAACGGGCAGCTCTACAAAGCGATTCCCATCGATCACAACAAGCCGTCAATCAACGAGCTCACCGAATACTTTAAATTCAAGTTCAATCCCGCCAAGCGAACCCTTATCTTCGTGCAAAATCAGTGGGCACTTCCCCGTGTCTACAAGGCGCTTCAGCCAATGGCCCATCTGCTTCCGCAGCAAATCGGCCTTTTGGGACTCAACTGCGAAGACTGGACTAATCTCACCACACCGACCGTCTCCACCATCATCGAGCCCGTCGACCAAGAAGGTCGCGAAGCAGCCGAGATGCTGCTCGCCCTACTTGACGGAAGCAGCGAACCCGGCGAGCAGCGCATTCTCGAGTGCAAGCTCAACTGGCTCGACTCCACCTCGATCTAGACCGCGGGACAAATGAATCAGTAGCGTCTATCCCAAATCTTGAGTATTTGTTCGACAGAACGGCCCCTGCCGGCTCCTGCTAGACTGGTAGATTCCCAACCGTCCATCCAGGAGCCTCAATGTCGCGCAAGCCCGCCTACAAGCAAGTACTTTCCATCGGCACCGCCGTGGTGCTGGGGTTTGCGCTGTTTACGGGGTCGCTCGACGGGGCGCCCAAGCTGTTGTCGCCGCAAAGCGATGAGCAGGCGGTAGCTCTGGCCGAGAAACAAAACGAGAGTCCCAGCCGCACCGACGACGAGGCAGACCTGGTTGCCCGGCTCGAATCGGGAACAACGAGCTCCGAGGACTCCGGTGATGGCTCCGAATCCGCCACGACCAACACCAACGGCAACGTTGCCGAGGACAGCGCCGCCACCCCCATCGACGAGGTGGAAAACCCCGACCTCAACCGCGCCCGCGGTGTTTATCTCAGCAGCATTCCCGACTACGCCGGCAACCCCTACGTTGCCCTTCGCACCGACAGCACGCACCCGCTCGGCACACCGTCATTCACGCTCGATGAATACGAGCGCGCCACCGAAGAGGGCTGCTTTAAGAAGTTCTCCAAGCTCGACAGCCTGGGCCGCACCCGCAAAGCACTCGCCTGCGTGGGCCCCGAATCACTCGGTCAAGGCGAGCGCGGCGATATCTCGCGTATCCATCCCGCCGGATGGCACCAGCAGCGCTACGACTTTATTCCGGGCCAGAGCCTCTACAACCGCTGCCACCTTATCGCCTGGTCGCTCTGCGGCGAAAACGCCAACCGCAAAAATCTCCTCACCGGCACGCGCTATCTCAACGAAACGGGCATGCTGCCGTTTGAGGAGCAGATTCTCGGCTACATCCGCGACACGGGCAACCATGTGCTCTACCGCGTCACGCCCATGTATAACGAAGAGGAACTTGTCTGCCGTGGCGTGCGCCTTGAGGCGCAATCGGTCGAGGACCACGGCAAGACCCTCTGCTTCCACGTATATTGCTACAACCTGCAGCCGCACGTGCAGATCGACTACGCCACCGGCCGCAATCAGGCCTCGGGAGACTAGGACCGACCAAGCTGCCCCAAAGCCTAAAATGATCCGTTTTCCTCCGTCCCCCGGGGATCAAAAGGGCCGCCCTGGATTGCCCAGAGCGGCCCTTGCACCGGCATGTATGTTGCAGGCAACGCCACACGCTACTTGGCGCGGCCCTCCTCATAGCGCTCCACGAGCTTGGCCTGAACGTCATAAGGCACCTGCTCGTAGCCAGCGGGCTTCATGGTAAAGTCGCCCGTGCCGCGCGTGATAGAGCGTAGGCGCGTCGAATAATCCGTCAGTTCTGCCAGCGGCGCCTGGGCAATGACCACGGTATCGCCGCGCTCATCGGTCTCCATACCCGTCACGCGACCGCGCGAGGCCGAGATGTCGCCCATCACGGCGCCGGCGTAGCTCTCGGGAATAGTCACCGTGATTTCCTCGATGGGCTCCAGCACCACCGGGTCGGCATCGGCACATGCCTTGCGCAGGCCGATGCGA
>CALGZX010000095.1 GCA_937934165.1 uncultured Collinsella sp. | reverse complement strand
TCAACGATATGGCACCGTGGGGACACATGTATGTCAATCCTGGTCTAACAGAGCCTTATTTTTAGGTAGTCTTTTGAGACGGTGCATTTTTAGCTACCGAAATGAGTTAACTTTGCTGGGCTCGGCGGGCGGTTCGGCGGGCACGGGCTTCTTGGATTTTCTCCAAGTGGCTAATGATCTCGGCAGCGCTTTCCTCGATCGCCTTGCCGTCGGTGCGCACCACAAAGCAACCCAGACGTTTCATGAGGGCACGAGCCTCCTCGAGCTCGCCGCGCACGCTCTCGGGCTCGGCATAGGAGCCGGCGACGGCGCGGGCATAGTCGTCGCCCAGGCGGCTATCGCGAATCTCGGCAATCACATCGACGGTCGAAATCAGACCGAAGAGACGCATCGGATCGACCTCGTAAATCGACTTGGGCGGCTCTATGCCCTGGGCCAACGGAACGTTGGCGACCTTGTAGCCCTGATAGGCCAAATACATCGACAGCGGCGTCTTGGACGTGCGGGATACACCCAGCAGCACGATATCGGCATCCGACAGATCATCGCAGCCGCGCCCGTCATCGTGCTCAACGAAATACTCCATAGCCTCGATACGATGGAAATAGCGATCGTCGGTCTTGTGAATCACACCCGCAACGCCCTTGGGAGGCACGCCAATAAGCGACGACAGCACGGCAAGCGTCGGGCCGATCAGGTCGACCGAGCGAATGTGCAGCATGCCCAGATAATCGAGCACGCGGGCGCGAAGCGCTGGGTCGACGATAGTGTGGAACACGGCAATATCGCGATGATCCGCATCGACGCGCGGACCCACAAACGACTTTACCTGCTCCACCGAGTTCACCTTGGGCAGGCGCAATAGATGAAAAGCCCCTTCATCAAATTGCCCGGACGCCGCAAGCACCACCTCACAAGCGGTATCTCCAAGCGAGTCGGAGATAACGATAACGGTGGGACGAGCGGTGACCGGGCAATCCATGCGGGGCTCCTTTTGCGCTTATGCGCAGGCTAGCTTACTTTTTGCGGGCAAGCTCACCGATGTTGGCGATGCCGGAGAACACGGCCTCGAAGCGGTTGAGCAGCTTAAGGCGATTATCGCGAAGCTGCTCGTCCTTGTCCATGACCATAACCTCGTCGAAGAAACGGTCGATGGGCGCGCGCAGGGCGGCGAGGGCGGCAAACGCGGCAGGATAATCCTCGGCGGCGAGAGCGGCATCGACGGCGGTCTGAGCGGCCTCGGAGGCGTCGGCAAGCGCAAGCTCGGCCTCGCCCATCAGGGCGCGATCGTACTCCGCGCCCAGCTCGGGCTTGGAGATGTGCGCCGCGCGGGCGTAGGCGGTTGCAAGGTTGTCGAAGGTCTCGGCGTCGTTCTTGCGGGCCTCATCGAGGGCGGCGCAGCGGGCGAAGAAGACCGACGGGGCAATGATGTGCACCGCGGAAACGGCGGCAACGGTGTCGGCCGGGATCTTCTCGTCGCGGGCCATGCTCACCAAACGGCCGTGGAAGAAGTCGCGAACCTGCTGGGCGACCTCGGCGGCGTCGAACTCAATGCCCTGCTCGCTATAGAGCTCGAGCGCAAAGTCGATGAGCGACGTGGGGTCGATCGGCAGACGGTCGCGCAGGATATTGATGATGCCGATGGCGGCACGACGCAGCGCGTACGGGTCGGAAGAGCCGGTCGGGGGCTCGCCGATGGCAAAGATGCCGGCAATGGTATCGAGCTTGTCGGCGCAAGCCACGATGCAGCCAGCGGTGCCCTCGGGTAGCTCGTCGCCGGCAAAGCGGGGACGATAGTGATCGCGAATAGCGTGAGCGACCTCGTCGTTCTCCCCCATCGCGCTGGCGTAGTAACCGCCCATCACACCCTGCTGGCTCGTGAACTCGACAACAGCGTTGGACACCAGGTCGGCCTTGCACAGGTGAGCGGCGCGGCCGGCATCGGCGGCCAGGTGGGCACCCAGGTGAGCCTCACGGGCAATAGCGAGCGCAAGCTGCTCAATACGCTCGGACTTGGCGAGCACGCTGCCGAGCTTCTCCTGGAAGGCGACCTTGGCCAGACGCTCGCGGAACTCGTCGAGGGAGATCTTCAGATCCTCCTCGTAGAAGAACTTGGCGTCATCCAGGCGGGCGCGCACGACACGCTCGTTGCCGTCGATCACGCGCTCGGCGTTCTCGGGCTTACTGTTGGAGACGACCACGAACTCACGCGTCAGCTTGCCCTCGCCGTCATAGATCGGGAAGTAGCGCTGGTTGGTGAGCATAGACTCGCAGATGATCTCGTGCGGCACCTTGAGGAACTCCTCATCGAAGGTACCGACGAGCACCGTCGGCCACTCGCAGAGGTTGATGACCTCCTCAAAGACCTTCTTGGGCGTATCGACGTGGCAGCCGGGGCGCGCAGCCTCGACCTCGGCGATACCGGCAAGGATGGCCTCACGACGGCGCTCGGCAGAAAGCACGCCGGCGTCCTCGAGCACCTGCTCGTAAACAGCGGGGCTGGCGACCACATGGTCACCGGGACCAAGCACGCGGTGGCCGCGCGTGGTGTTGCCACTCGTCACATCGGCAAAGGACACGGGCACGACATCCCCGCCCAAAAGGCAGCAGATCCAGCGGACCGGACGCACGAACGTGGCGTGCTCGTGGCCCCAGCGCTGAGAGCGGTAGTTGGGCCACTGCAGGCCGGCGATGGTCTTCTCGCACAGGGCCGTCAGAATCGGGGTGGCCGGGGCGGAAGGAATGTTCTTCTCGGCAAATACGTACTCACGGCCGTCGGTGTCCTCGCGACGGACCAGATCCTCGGCAGCCACACCGCACTTGCGGGCGAAGCCCTGGGCGGCCTTGGTGGCGTTACCGTCGGCATCGAAGGCGATGTTGGCCGCGGGACCGCGCTTGACCTCGTGAACCTCATCGGTCGCGGTGGCGACGTTAGCCACGAGCGCAGCCAGGCGACGCGGGCTCGAGATCACGCGGACCTCACCGTGGGCCAGACCGGCCTCATCGAGACCCTTGGCGATCATAGTGCCAAGCTGCTTGACGGCATTGTTCAGCGGTGCAGAGGGCATTTCCTCCGTACCGATCTCAAACAGGAAATCCTTAGCGTCTGCCATGGCTTACGCCACCTCGCCTTCCTGATCGGCATTCTCGTTGATTCCGGCGACCTCGGCCATATAGGCCTCGCAGCACGCCTTGGCGACGGCGCGGACGCGCAGGATGTAGTTGGCGCGCTCGACTGCGGACAGCGCACCGCGGGCATCGAGCAGGTTGAAGGCATGGCTGCACTTCATGACGCAGTCATATGCCGGCAGCGGCAGCTTGCGCTCCAGGCAGGAGTGGCACTCGGCCTCGTAGTCGTCAAACTTCTGACGCATCATCTCGACGTTGGCGACCTCAAAGTTATAAGCGCTGAACTCGCGCTCGTTCTCCAGGAACACGTCGCCGTAGGTCATGGGCGTGCCGTCGGGCAGGTAGCTCCACACCAGGTCGTAGACCGAGTTGACGCCCTGGGCGTACATGGCGATGCGCTCCAGGCCATAGGTGATCTCGACAGGCACGGGGTCGACCTCGATGCCGCCCACCTGCTGGAAGTACGTAAACTGCGTGACCTCCATGCCATTGAGCCAGACCTCCCAGCCAAGGCCCCAGGCGCCGAGCGTCGGGCTCTCCCAGTCGTCCTCAACAAAGCGGACGTCATGGTCATTGGGGTCCAGGCCAATGGCGGCCAGCGAACCCAGGTAGAGCTCCTGAGCGTTGACCGGCGAGGGCTTGATGAGCACCTGGAACTGATAGTAGTGCTGCATGCGGTTGGGGTTCTCGCCGTAGCGGCCGTCGGCGGGACGGCGGCAGGGCTGCGCATAGCAGGTGCGCCACTCGGCGGGACCGAGCGAGCGCAGCGTGGTCGCGGTATGGAAGGTACCGGCACCGACCTCGGAGTCATAGGGCTGCATAATTACGCAGCCCTGCTCGCCCCAGTACTGCTGGAGGCGCAGGATGATGTCTTGGAAGGAAAGCGATGAAGCGTTCATGCCTCTTATATCCCCTCGTCGAAACGATTACACGGTTAGGTACTGTACTATAGCGGTT
Organism: uncultured Collinsella sp.; assembly: GCA_937934165.1. Taxonomy (GTDB): domain Bacteria; phylum Actinomycetota; class Coriobacteriia; order Coriobacteriales; family Coriobacteriaceae; genus Collinsella. Next base: position 16,816 of record CALGZX010000095.1, on the reverse strand, counting down.
TTTAATCGATAGCGCCGATACGGTTGAGCGGCCAGTAGCGCACAAGCGCCACGGCAATCAAGTCGGAGCGGTCGACCGGGCCAAAGTAGCGGGAGTCAGCAGAGTTCTCGCGGTTGTCGCCCATCACCCACACACAGTCGTCAGGGACGGTGTAGGGATAGCTCACCTGAGCGCCGGGGGCTTGGACCGAAAGCGGCCAGCTCATGCCAGTCGTATAGTCCTCGTCGAGCGCCTGGCCATCGACGACGACCTTGCCGTCCTGCAGGTCGACCGTCTGGCCGGCCGTGGCAATAACGCGCTTTACCAGCACGTCATGCTCGGACGTAGCATCGGGGTTGTGGAACACCACGATATCGCCTTGCTTGACGGGCTGTCCGAGTTCGAGCGTCACCTTCTGCGCCAGAATCTGGTCTCCGATCTCGATCGTGGACTCCATGGAACCGGTAGGCACCACAAAGGGTTCGACCACAAACGAGCGAATCAAGAAGGTGGCGACCAGCGCGATTGCGACAACCACGACCCACTCAAACGCACCCTTTAGCACGGAATGCTGCGATGGAACCATTCTCACTCCTCGCTCTGCGAAAACGAAGCGTCCAGGATCTCCTGCGCGTACGCGCGCTCATTGGGCGTAAGACGTGCCGTCTCGATAAGATCGGGACGCCAACGACAGGTACGCTCGATGGCGTTTTTGCGACGCCAGGCATCGACCTTGGCGTGGTCGCCGCTTACGAGCACCGGCGGCACGCCCTCGCCATTGAACTCGGCGGGGCGGGTGTACTGCGCGTACTCGAGCAGGCCACCGTCCTCAGCGGTCGAGAAGGACTCGTCCACGTTGCTCATCTCGTCGCCCAAGGCTCCGGGAATGAGCCGTACGACGGCATCGGCTACGACCATAGCGGGCAGCTCGCCGCCCGTGAGCACGTAGTCGCCGATCGATAGACGCTCATCGGCATACGCATATGCGCGCTCATCGACGCCCTCGTAACGGCTGCACACAAACAGCAAGCGCTCGCTTTTGAGCAGGCGCTCGGCCACATGCTGCGTAAAGGGCTCGCCGCAGGGGGTGAAGAACACCACGGTGGGCTTGGGACCCTCGGAGCTGATGGCCTCGATGGCCTCGGCAATGGGCTCGACCTTCATGAGCATGCCCTGCCCGCCGCCATACGGCTCGTCATCGACGGTGCGATGGCGGTCGTGCGTCCAGTCGCGCAGGTTATACGCATTAAAATCAAAAAGGCCGGCCTTGCGGGCGCGGCCCAAAATCGATGTGGACATGACGGGCTCAAACATCTCGGGAAAGACCGAAAGGGTCTCAATCAGCATGCTGTCCTCCCTACTTGTCCATATCGATCAAGCCGTCCATAACGTGGACGGAAATTGTTCCTGTGTCGGGAAGATCGAGCACAACCTGCTCGATCACGGGAATCAGCACCTCGCCGTACCGATCGCCCTCGACAACCCAAACATCGTTGGCGGGCGTCGACATGATCTCGACAATCGTGCCGAGCGAACCAAAGCGCTCGTCGGTCACCTCGCGACCCATAAGGTCGGTATAGGCAGCGTCGAGCGAATCGAGCTCGAAGTCGTCACGATTTGCCAGCACGTAGCATCCCGTGATGCCCTCGGCGGCCGTCAAGTCGTCAATGCCCTCAAACGAGACCAGATCGCCATCGCCCGTATCGGTGACGGACACGACCGTGCAAAAGCGGTCGCGCTTGAGCGCCGGCGGCGTCAGGGCGACGCGCATGCCCGGCTCTAATACAGAAGGAAGCCCCCGCAGCGGCTGCGCGAGGACCTCCCCCTTCCTTCCGTGCGGCTTGACCACACGGGCGATGTTTTTGTACTGGGACCTCAAGGTCCTAGCCCAGAACCTCTACCTCGACAGCAGTGTCGAGGCGAGCGGCCAGTGCACGGGCGAGCGTGCGAATGGCCTTAATGGTACGGCCACGACGGCCGATGACCTTAGCGACGTCATCCTCGGCGACCGAAACCTCAATCGTAGAGGCGTCGTCACCATCGATGACCTCAAGGCTCACGGAATCCGGGTCGTCGACGATCTGAACAACGAGATATTCGACGAGATCGGCGATGCGATCTGAGAGCATTGCCTCACCCTCGAGCTGTGCAGCGTCAACCTCAGGCACGATTTACTCCTCGGCGCCCTCAGCGGCCTCAGCGGCAGCCTTAGCGGCCTCGGCCTCTTTGGCGAGCTGCTTCTTGGACTTCTTGACGACGGTCTCGGTCTTCTCGCCCTCGTTGGCGGCCTTGACCAGAGCGGCGACGGCGTCGGTGAGCTGAGCGCCCTTGGACTGCCAGTCGGCGATCTTCTCGAGGTCGAGGTTGATGGTCTTGGGGGCGGTCATCGGGTTGTAGCGGCCAACCTCCTCGATGATACGACCGTCACGCGGGGCGCGGGAATCGGCGACGACGACACGGTAGTACGGACGCTTCTTAGCGCCGTGACGAGCAAGGCGAATCTTGACTGCCAAAGGAAACTCCTCCAACCAAGCAGCTTTAGGCTGCAACTACAAACAAACAGTTGAACATAATACGCCATCGACGCGGGCAGGTGAAGTCCGTGAGACCAACTTCTTCGGTGTAGTCGAGGGCAAATCCATATCTTAGACAAGAATTCGGGATTTGCAAGCACATACACGCACCCCACATGAGCTGCGCGGTATACTCATGACATGGAAAGACGCGAACATACATACGGTTATGAGGATGCCATGGGCGTCACGCCGCCTCCCTGGACGGGTCCAGCGGTGGGCCTGATGGACCTCGATGCGTTTTTTGCGAGCGTGGAGATGCTCGACCATCCCGAATGGCGCGGAAAACCGCTCATCGTGGGCGGAGACGCCGATTCGCGTGGCGTCGTGTCCACGTGTTCGTATGAGGCGCGTCGCTTTGGCGTGCACTCCGCCATGCCCTCGGCCGAGGCACGGCGTCTGTGTCCTCAGGCCATTTGGAGACACGGGCACTTCGACCGCTACCGCGAGGTGAGCGCGCAGGTCATGGCGATTCTCGCCGACGAGACCCCGCGCGTGGAGCGCGTATCCATCGACGAAGCCTTTATCGATATCACACCGGGTCGCTTTGCGCCCGAAGACCCGCTGCTGGTTGCGCGACGTATAAGCGACCGCGTGGCAGGACTGGGAGTGACCTGTTCCATTGGCGTGGGCTGCAACAAGACGGTCGCAAAGATCGCAAGCGAGCGTGACAAGCCGTTTGGATTGACGATTGTGCGCCCCGGAACCGAGCAGCGCTTTTTGGCCGCGCTGCCGGTATCTGCCATGAGCGGCATCGGACGCTCGGCCGAGGAGCGACTGCGCCGCATGCGCATCTACACCCTCGGCGAGCTTTCGCGCGCGCCTGAGTCCACACTGGCCTCTATTTTTGGCGTCAACGGCGAACGCATGCGCCAGCGTGCGCTGGGACTCGAAATCTCCGAAGTCACGAGTCTCGATGAAGAGCGCGAGGTCAAGTCGGTCAGCAATGAACGCACCTTTGCTAAAGATTTAACTGAGCGTGGGGATATTGAGGCGGCGATTGCGCTGTTGGGAGAGTCAGTGGGACGCCGCCTGCGCCGTCAGGGGCTGACGGGCGCCACGGTGACGCTCAAGCTCAAGTATTCGTATGGAAGCGGGCGTACGGCACAGCGCCGGCTGCCTCATCCGACCGACGATGAGAACATCTTCGTGGCGGTTGCACTCGAACTGCTCGACAACATCTGGCAGGAAGGCATGCATGTTCGCTTAGCAGGCATCGGCATGAGCGACTTCGATCACCAAGGCGGCATCCAGACCGACCTGTTCTGCGAAGTCGATGACCGCGGGGCCCAATCCAGCGACCGACGCGACCTCTCCGTCGCCATCGACGCCGTCCGAGACAAATTCGGCGACACCGCCCTTTCCTTCGGCCGCCAATCCCGCTTCAATAACTAGTCTTTTTTGGACGGGGGGGTTGCTGCCTTCCGTCCGACACGGCATGGGTAGTCAATTTGGGACGGGGCTATTTTAGCTACCCCTATATATCGGTTGAGATTCATTCGGCCTAATTCATTCACCGTCAGCCAAAGGGTAGCTAAAATAGCCCCGTCCCAAATTGACTACCCCGGATGTCCGGTTTGCCCGCCGCAACAAAACTCTGTCCCAAATAGCTACTGATCGAGCTTGACCTTCTGAATCGTGCAGTGACCGATGCCCGTGAGGCGCACGATCTGCTTTATCGAAAAGCCCTCGTTTTTGAGCGTACGGATGTAGTTGTCGCGCACGGCTTTAGGCAAAGCTTTAAGGTGGTGAGGCTCATACGGTTTAAGGAGAGCCTGTGCAAACTCCAGTGCATCTATGTCGCTCACATGAGCGCCGTCACGGAAGCAATATCGATTCGGTTCTCCCGAGGTACTGAAAGCAAAAAATCTCTGAGAATCTCCGAGCAAACCTAGCACATATTCAGTCATACAAATACCCGGGTATCCCATATATTCGCTAAAACTGCTCCAACGATATAGTGAAGCAGTCCCAATCCTGGCTTTCGCAGGATTATCGTGAATATATCTCACACAGTTGAGCAGCTGATCATCGTTAAGAATCGGCACGCTCTTGAATCGATCCTGAAAAACTGGTCCCTTCCGTCCGGTTTTCGCGTTGAAATACATCGCATATGCAGTCGTAACAGAGTGCATGCAATCGCTCAGGTGAACATGTTCATCATCTAGCAACAAGTGAATATGGTTGTCCATAAGGCACCAAGCAATGATATTGACGTCGTATTTTCGGCATTTCGAGGCAAGCAACCGAATCAAATATATCCGATCATCGGCATCCTCAAATATCAGCTGACCACCACAGCCCTTTTGGACGACATGGTAATAGCCGTAAACAGAGATTTCCCGCGCGGTCCGAGTCATACGCATCTCCTCCTCTACAGATAACAAATACGTTACCCGAGTCGGAAAGCTAAATATCACGCAATGAACCGCAACTCGCTTCTATCGGCGAACGGTAGGTGGTAGCTAAAAAAGCCCCGTCCCAAATTAGCTACTTTTGGGCAAAAGAAAGCCGGGCAGCTGCAAATGGTGCAACTGCCCGGCAAACGGATAAGGGTAGCTAAAAAAGCCCTGGCCCAAGCAAAGCTCTAGAGGAGGTTGAGGGGGAGCTGGGGGGCGTCTCCCCAGAGTTTCTCGAGGCGGTAGAAGTCGCGGGCTTCGGGAGTGAAGACGTGGACGACAACCGAACCGTAGTCCATGAGCATCCAGGTCTTCTGCTCGCGACCCTCGATGGAGAACGGGTGCTCGCCGCAAGCCTCGGCGACCTTCTCCTCGATCTCGTCGACGATAGAATCGACCTGGCGGTTGTTGGTACCGGTGGCAAGCACAAAGTAGTCGCATACGTCGGAAAGCTCGGTCAGGTCGAGCACCTGAACGTCCTCGCCCTTCTTGTCGTAGGCGGCCTGTGCGGCGGCGCGGGCGACATCCTCGGCGGCGACACCGCTCGCGGACAGCGAGGCGGCAGTGCGGTCGGACGTGGCGGCGAAGCTCTTGTGCTCCACATGTTCAAGAATCTGCTCGTCGGTCATGGTCTCGTCGGCCATGGAATACCTCTTTCTAGACAGCCCGAGCTAGCGCAGCTGGGCGTAATGGTTGTAAATCGAAATAGCCGTGGGATAAAGATAGCGCCCGGACTGGATCACATAGACCAGACCCTGCGCAAAACAGGAGAAGAACAACTCATCGAGCGTCGACTCCCCCATCATCTTGCGCAGCGCATGGGCATAATCGCCGTGGCGGTTGGGTTCGATGGCATCAGCCACAAAGACCACCATATCGAGCGGCGTCATGTCGCAAGCGCCCACGGTGTGACGGTCGACAGCCTGAAAGACCGCCGGCGACAGCTCGGGAAAAAGCTGCGGAAGTTCATAGGCGGCAACAGGGCCATGCAAAAGCGGCGTCGCGGCGGAAGGAGAGCCGGCAATCTTAATGCCGTAATGCAGAGCGCGCGTGACCAGCTCGTCGTCGGAGAGCACTTTGTCCCAGTCATGGATCAGTCCGGCGGCAGCGGCATCAAAGCGGTCAACGCCGTAGACCTCGGCCAGATGAAGTGCGGTCTCGGCAACACCCAGCGAATGCACATAGCGCTTGCGCTTATCCTTCATGCGAACATCGAGCAGCTCTTGAATGCGCTTGAGCAGCGCGCGCTCATCGCCCTCAAACTGATCCTCTACCGACAACGTAGACCCCCATCACTCAAAATCTTCTTGGCCCAAATCGGCATATAGCCTGCGTTTGCGAATGTAGCCGAGCACAGACTCGCTCGTAAGATAGCGCACGCTCATGCCGCGGGCAACTCGCTTACGAATGTTCGTCGAGCTGATCGCCAGCGCCGGAATCTGAATATAGCGCACGTCGAACGGCAGCCCCGACTCTTTGATTCGGGCACGCGCCGTATCGATATCAAAGCCCGGTCGCGTCGCCGCAATAAAGGTTGCAAGCTCAGCGATTCGTTCGGCATCATGCCAAGTCACAATATCGATAATCGCGTCGGCGCCCGTAATAAAGTAGAGCTTTACCTGCGGCGGGTAAAAGTCGCGAAGGGCATGAAGCGTATCGGCCGTATAGGTTACACCCGGGCGGTCGATCTCGAACCGGCTCGCCAAAAAGGCCGGGTTCGCAGCGGTGGCGAGGACCGTCATGGCATAACGGTCCTCGGCAGGCGTCACCGGCTTGTCAAGCTTAAAGGCAGGAGAGCCCGCCGGCATAAAGAGCACAGCGTCCAAGTCGAGCGACTCGCGCGCCTGCTCGGCGGTCACCAGGTGCCCGTAATGGATGGGATCAAAGGTGCCACCCATGATGCCGAGCCTAAACTCCTGCCCGTCCTCTAGAGGAAGCTCGGGCAGACCGATTCCACCGCGCAGCGACATGGCTTACTCGCCCTCCGAGGTCTCGGCATCGTCCGCGGCATCCACCGCATCGACAACCTCGACGCCCTCATCCGCAGCATCGGTAACGTCAATGGCCTCAACGGCAACGTCCTCGCCAGCATCCTCGAGCTCCTCGTACTCCGAGAAGTCCTCAGCGCCCTCAAAGTCAAAGGCGCGCTGGCAAATGCGGACCTCGTCGCCCGCACGGCAACCGGCCTTCTCGAGCGCGTCGTCAACACCCATACGCGCAAACTTATGCTGCAGGTAAATGACGGCTTCTTCGTTTTCCCAGTCGGTCTGAATGACCATGCGCTCGATGGCACGACCGACCACGCGGAAGGCACCGGGCTCTTCCTGGACAATGCGGAAACGCTTCTCTCGCTGCAGGCGACGGCGCTCCCATTCATCGTCGCGCAGGTCGACCGGCTCATCGGAGACCGCCAACTCGGCGCGGAGCTTGGCCACCTGCTCACCTACGGCAAGCATCAACGTATTGAGACCGGCGCCCGTCACGGCAGACACGGCAAAGAACATATGGCCATCGTCGAGCGCTGCGCGCTTGAGGTCGGCAATCTTATCGGCCGTGCCCGGCGCATCGCACTTGTTGGCGACAACGATCTGCGGGCGCTCCGAAAGCTCGGCGCCATACTGCTCGAGCTCACGGTTGATGATGCGATAGTCCTCAACCGGATCGCGATCCTCAAAACCGCCCGTCATGTCGACGACATGCATGATCAGGGCCGTACGCTCAATGTGGCGCAGGAACTGGTGACCCAGGCCCTTGCCCTCGCTCGCGCCCTCGATGAGACCGGGGACGTCGGCAACGACGTAAGAATATTCGCCGGCACGCACCATGCCGAGGTTCGGCACGAGCGTGGTAAACGGATAGTCGGCAATCTTGGGACGGGCGGCACTCATGCGCGCGATGAGCGATGACTTACCCACCGAGGGAAAGCCCACGAGCGCGGCATCGGCCATAAGCTTCATCTCGAGCTCGATCCAGTGCTCCTCGGCCGGCTCGCCCAGCTGAGCGAACGCGGGCGCGCGGCGCACCGAAGTCACAAAGTGCGTATTGCCGAGACCACCGGCGCCACCAGGGGCCACGACAACGCGCTCGCCATCGTGCACCAGATCGGCAATCTCGAACATCGGGGTCTGCGTCTCGGGGTCGAGCTCGCGCACCACGGTGCCCATAGGGACCTTGAGAATCAGGTCCTCGCCGCTCTTACCGTTACGACGGGCGCCCTGCCCGTGCGTGCCGCGCTCAGCGCGGAAGTGATGCTTAAAGCGGTAATCGATCAGCGAAGACAGCTGAGCATCGGCCTGGATGACGACATTGCCGCCACGACCGCCGTCGCCGCCATCGGGGCCGCCCTTGGGGACAAATGCCTCGCGCCTAAACGACATACATCCGGCTCCGCCGTCGCCGCCGCACACGTTAATGCGGCTGATATCGGTGAACTGTGACAACAGAATCGCCTCCTACAAAAAAGAGGGAGACCCTTGAATCCTAAAACTCAAGTGCCTCCCACATATGTGCTCTATGAAGGGTGAATTACGCGTTCGCGAGCGGGCGTACGCTGACCCTGTGCTTGATACCCTTGTGGAACTCAACGGTACCGTCGACCAGCGCGAACAGCGTGTCGTCCTTACCACGGCCAACGTTCTCACCCGGGTGGATGTGCGTGCCGTGCTGACGGACGAGAATCGTGCCCGTGGTTACCGTCTGGCCGGCATAGCGCTTCGTGCCAAGGCGCTGACCGCGGGAGTCACGGCCATTACGGGAGGAACCGAGTCCTTTTTTGTGTGCCATTGTGTATACCTACTCTTTCGTTACGAGTGTAATCTACTCGGCGACGGGAGCCTCGGCAACAGCCTCAGCCTCTGCCTTGACAGCCTTCTTGGCGCGGGAGGTAGCCTGAACCTTCACGATCTTCAGCTTGGTGAGCTGCTGACGGTGACCCTTCAGACGACGATAGCGCTTGCGCTTGTGGAACTTGAAGACCAGCTGCTTCTCGCCCTTGAACTGCTCAACGATCTGAGCGGTAACCTTGGCCTTGGCCAGCTTGTCGGGATCGGTGACGATCTTCTTACCATCGTTGAGGAAGATAACCGGCAGGGTGACCTTGTCGCCCTCATTGCCCTCGATCTTCTCGACGGTGATGACATCGTCGGTGGCGACCTTGTACTGCTTGCCGCCCGTGTTAACGATTGCGTACATGTTTACTTGCCCTTCATGCATCAGTTAGTGCAACAGCCGAATATAGTAGCAGGCGAAAATACCCCCGTCAACGAGTATGTGGAGCAAATCCACAAGTTCGCACAGGTATGGGGCTGACGAGTCGGCCCTCGTCGTCCTCGCATGCTTGATTCTGACGCTCGACATCGTAGGAGCAGATGGTCACGAGGTCTTGCATACCGGTGGAAACAATAGGTGCATCCACGCCCGGGGTCAAGCCCTGCAACAAAACATCAGCAGCAGAAAGCAAAATTTCCGGACGCATGGAGCCCTCGTTGTCGGCATGGGTGTCGAGCATGAGCACCAAATGGTCCGGGCGCTCCCCCGCCGTGAGCTCATAGCCCACGAGCGTGTGATCCAAATCCAAGCGCTTGCTCTTTTTGCCGCGCGCGTAGTCGATGCCGTGGCCCGCGCGCAGCGTGTCGATCGCACGACGCACCTCGTCGGCGCTTACGGGCGCCTCGGGATCCAAGTGCAGGTCGATGCGATACGACAGGCGCGTGAGCTGCGCCGTCAACGCCGGCGTGCGCACGTCGATGTACGCCGCCTCGATGGGCGCCAGATCGGCCGGAGACGCCGCAGCCAGGCGCCCAAACGCCTCGTCGAGCGCCACGAACTCGGTCATAAACAGGTCATACCACTCGCAGGTCGACGACGTACCCACCGGCAGCGCCGAAGAGAAGCCCACGCGCATGTGCGGAGAGAAGCCCTGCGTGACGGCATAGGGAAGTCCCGCACGGCGCACGATGCGCTCAATGGTATGGATTACTTCGAGATGGCCCAGGTACTTAAGGCGATCGCGCTTGCCATAGCGAACACGAAGCCTAAAGAGCGAGGGGTTGTCGGTCAGGCGCTCACTCATGCGCGATCACCCATCAATACATTCTTGGCGTGGAGCGTGGGGCAGATCCCGCAGCCGGTGCACGACGTGCGGGTACAGTCGGGAGTCGTGACGCCCTCGAGCGAGCGACGGTACTCGCGCTCGAGGAAGCCACGCGTGCAGCCGGGGTTCACGTGCTCCCACGGCAGGCGCCAGTCCAACTCGTAGGGCAGGTGCACGAGCTCATTGAGGTCGATGCCGTTTTTGGCAGCAGCTTCCTTCCAGTTATCGAGCGAGAAATGCTCTACCCAGGCGTCAAAGCGAGAGCCCGAGCGCCAAGCATCGATGATGACGGGCGTCATGTCACGACCGGCGCGGGAAAGCGCGGCCTCGATGAGCGAGGTCTCGGCATCGTGGTAATGCACGCGGACGGCACGGTTGCGAACGCTCGTGATAAGCAACTTCTGGCGACGCTTGACGTCGTCGTAGTCGAGCTGCGGGCACCACTGGAACGGCGTGGCAGCCTTGGGGATAAAGACCGAAACCGAGATGGACACCGAGATCGAGCCGCGACGAGCCTTGGGCACCACGGAACGACCGAGCTCCAGCACGTGATCGGCCAGATTGGCGATGGCCACGATGTCCTCATCGCGCTCGCCGGGAAGGCCCATCATAAAGTAGAGCTTCATGCGGTTCCAGCCGGCCTCGAAGGCCGCCTTGGCCGCACGGTCCAGGTCCTCCTCGGTCACGTTCTTGTTAATGATGTCGCGCATGCGCTGGCTGCCGGCCTCGGGCGCGAACGTCAGGCCGCCCTTCTTTTCGCCGGCGACCGACTCGGCCATATCCACGCCAAACGAATCCAGGCGCTGCGACGGAATAGACACGCGTATACCCGTATCCTCCAGGCGACGGTTGAGCCTGCCGAGCACGTCGCGAATGCAGGAGTGGTCGGTCGTGGAAAGCGAGGTCAGCGACACCTCGTCATAGCCGGTCTTTTCCAGACCCTGAATCACCGACGAGACGATCTGGTCGGCCGAGCGCTCGCGCACCGGGCGATACGTCATGCCGGCCTGGCAAAAACGACAGCCGCGGGCGCAGCCGCGCAGGATCTCGATAGACAGGCGGTCGTGAACCAGCTGTGCATAGGGCACGCACGACTGCGACAGCGGATTCGTGGCGCCGAAATCCTCGACGACGCGCTTGTAGACCACGGTCGGCGCATCCTTGCCCTCACGCGGCACGGTGTAGCCATGCGGCGAGCAGGGCTCGTCGTGACGAACCTCATAGAGCGACGGCACGTAGTTGCCGGCAATGGATGCAAGCTGCTCGACAATCTGCGCGCGCGGGACCCCTTCGTCACGCAGGCGGCGATGCAGCTGGCAGGTCTCGAGCAGCGATTCCTCGCCCTCACCGATGAGGATGGCATCGAAGAAGGCCGCGTACGGCTCGGGGTTGTACACCGAGGGACCGCCGGCGATGATGATTGGGTCGTCTTCACCTCGGTCGGCCGCTAACAGCGGAATGCCAGCGAGGTCCAAAGCCTCGAGGAAGTTCGTCACCGCCATCTCGTGCGGCACATGCAGACCGACGATATCAAACGAAGCGACCGGCGCTGCACCCTCGAGCGATAGCAGCGGAATACCCGCCTCGCGCATGGCGTCGCCCATATCGGGCCACGGCACATAGCCGCGCTCGCAGGAGATGCCCTCGGCCTGGTTAAGGATGTTGTAGAGGATGGCGATGCCCTGGTTGGGCAGACCGACCTCGTACACATCCGGATAGATCAGGCAGCAACGGTAGTCGGCATCGGCCTTGGAAAGCGTGCCCCACTCGTGATCGATATAGCGGCTCGGCTTCTCGACCTTGGCGAGCAACGGCTCAATTAAATGAAAACAGTCTTGGTATGCAACGCGCAACGGAAAACCCCTAAGCAGCGAGATCGGATGCGTCTTGGTAGGACGCCATAGGACGGGTAGCGCCCGCGACCGTGGTCACCAGATCGCGAACGCGGGAGAACGTGGCAGTGACCACCTCGTTGGCACGGCTGTAGTCGACATCGCGCTCGTAGAGCGAAACAAGCGCACGGCCCATGCCGTAGGTGCCCGCGGCAGCAGTGAGCGCCTTGACGGCAAACCCAATATGCGGCGTCTGTTTGACGAGCGCGCGGGTGACCGCGCGGATCACAAGACCGCCGGCAAGCACGCCCGCGACCTCGTAGCCGCGCTCAGGCTTAATGCCGCGTCCAAAGACGGCAGCGAGCTCAAAGAGCATGCCCACCTGCGCCAGCGCCATAACGGGATAATCGGCGCCCGGCAAAAACACCAGTGCACCGGTCGCCATATTGGTGAGCGCGCACGAGGTGATGATACGATTGGCCGCCGCGATGCGCATGAAGGCAAAGTTCGCCGCAAAAGCCGTTTCCTTGTCGGTGCGGTCGAGAATCCAGCGGGCAAGCGTCTCGAGCAGATACGTCTTATCGGTTGCCGCTACCACGCCGAGCATGGGCGTAGACTCCTCGATAAACGGCACCTCCACAGCAGACTCGGCAAGCACGCACACGGGCGCGCCGGCGATCACGAGCTCCTGCACGGCACTCTCCAAGCGGTCGGAACCACACGAGAGCACCAGCACCACATCGGTATCGGTCTTTGGAGCAATTCGCTCCTCCCCCAGACGCTCGACGCGCACAATGCCCGAGGTCGTCTGCGGCACAAAGGCATCACGCACCGTCTCGGCCAGAAAGCGCGAGGCGGACGAATCCAGATAGACCGAAACGCGCACCGGCGTATCGGAATCCTTCTTAACGGACGCGCCCATCTTAAAAGCGCGGGTCAGCTTATCTACGGGAATTTTCATAGCAAACCCCTCCAGCGGTTACGCGGCGCCCGAACGATGCCGCCATATGGATTGTACGATACCCACCGTCAGCAGCTGAATCATCATCGAAGACGAACCGAAGCTAATAAACGGTAGCGGAATACCGGTAATCGGCATCATGCCGATGCACATGCCGATGTTCTCGAAGGTCTGGAACGCCCACATGCCAACGATGCCCACGCACGACAGGCGCAGGAACAGCGACTCACACTTAAAGGCGACGCGAATCGTCGAAAAGATCAGCAGCACGTAGAGACACAGGAGCAAAAAAGAACCGCAAAAGCCAAAGGTCTCGGACAGAAAGGCGAAGACGAAGTCGGTGTGGAACTCAGGCAGAAAGCCGCCGGCCGACTGCGTCGCATGACCCAAACCCTTACCAAAGAAGCCGCCCGAGCCAACGGCGATAAGCGACTGCTGCAGGTTGTAGGCATCGTCCGAATCGGCATTATCGGGGTCGATAAAGACCGTCAGACGGTTCATCTGATACTGCTTGATGAGCACATCGTGGCCGAGCAACGAATCAAAAACCGAATCGAGCGCCAGAACGAGGGCCACCAGGCCCACGAGCAGGGCCAGGGTCGACAGCACCCATTCGCGGCGTGCGCCGCTCATACAAATGACGATGGCGCCCGAAACCAACACAACCAGGCCCGAGCCCAGGTCGCCCATGGCAACGACGGCCAAAAACGGAATGGACAGCATACCGCAGAGCTTGACGTAGTCGCGAACGGTATCGATGCGACCGTTATACTGCGAGCCAAGCGTAGCAATAAAGAAGATGGTGATGAGCTTGGCAAGCTCAACCGGCTGGAACGTCAAACCGATACCGGGAATCTTGATCCAGCCCGTCATGCCCAGACCGCCCGTATAGGACAGGCCCGGAATCTTGGGCGAGAAGATCACGATCAGGTCGATGACGAGCAACGCCGTCGAGAAATTGGAAATACCGCGCAGGTCGGTACGCCAGACCAACACCGCCAGCACCGTACCGATTCCAATTCCCAGCAGATGGCGTGAGAACGAAGCATCGGCCTTAAACTGCGAAGCCGACCAGATAATGATGGCACCGTAGGCGACGAGGGCCACAGTAGCCACGAGCACACCGATATGCACCTTTTGGCGAAACGTGCCGCGCGAGGCCGAAAGTTGCTTGTTGACACGGTCCAGGCTGCTGCGAGAGCCGGTCTTGGTTGAACGGAACAGATCCGCCGGAGAAAAATCCATCGCAACCTCCTATCGAACCGAAGAATCGCCCGAGGCCGAAGAGGTATCGGGCTCGTCATAAATCACGCCGAGCACGTCGCGCACGACATGCATCGCGGTATCTGAGCCACCGCCGCCCTGCTCCAGGACGGTAGCGATGACATACTTGGGGTCATCGGCCGGTGCATAGGCGCAGAACCACGCGTATTCATCCTCGCCACTTTTCTCGCCCGTGCCCGACTTGCCGTATACCTGCGGCGTCAGGGTGCCAAAGTGAGCCGCCAGGGACGTCGATGCCGTGTAAATCACGTCGTGCATGCCGTTGCGAACAAGAGCCAAATCCGAATCGCTGTTGATCTTGGCCTCCAGGCGCTTCTTCTTGCCCTTGCCGTTGTACTTATAGGCATCGCCGTCGCCATCGCGCGACACGGCAGACAAAAACACGTGAGGCACGTACTGTTTGCCGCCGTTGGCAAGACCCATATAGGCACACGCCATCTGCAGGGGCGTCACCAGGATGTCGCCCTGACCGATGGCAATGTTGGTCATATCGCCGGCATTCCACTTGCGGTCCTCGGCAGATGCGTCGGTGAAGTACGACTCTTTCCACTCGGAATCGGGAATACGGCCCGCGCCCTCACTCGGCAGATCGATACCGCAGGTCTTGCCTAGACCCCAGCGACGAAAGACCTCCTGCAGACCCTCGGGATGTTGCTCGTCATAAAAGAACGCCTTGCCCATGTCGTAGAAGACGGGGTCGCACGAGTTGGCGATTCCCGACTGCAGCGTCATGGTGCCGTGGCCGGAATGCAGCCAGCAGTACTTGCCCCACGACTTGCCCAGACCCGTCCAATAACCCGTGCAGTTGGTCGTCTGCCCCGACGTGTAGGTTCCAAACTCAAGACCGGCCAGCGCCGAGAGCGGCTTGATGGTCGAGGCCGACATGTACTGTCCGCTAATGGCGCGGTTGAGCAGCGGGTGCGAACCCTTGTCATCATTGAGCTCGGTCCACACGTCATTTGAGACACCGCCGATAAAGACGGACGGATCGAACTTGGGCTCGCTCGCCATGCCCAGGATCTCGCCATTGTTGGGATCGAGACACACCACTGCGCCGTTGCCGGCATTGCTGTAGCCAGTGGTCTTGGCAAGCTCGATAGCGCTCGCCAGCGCCGTCTCACAGGCCTGCTGAATCTTAAGGTCGAGCGTGAGCTTAATGTCGGAGCCGGCCTTCGCGGGCACGGCGCCGGCCTGACCGGTCACATTGCCCGAGGCATCGACCTTGACGGTCTGCTCGCCACGAATGCCCTGCAGCAGGTTTTCGTAGTAGCTCTCAACGCCCGCCTGGCCCACGATATCGCCCGACTGGTACGTAATCTTGCCAGCAGAAGCATCATCATCGCCAGAGGTTTTCTTATTCTGGGCCTCGAGCTGCTCGGAGGTAATGGTGCCGGTATAGCCCAAGATATGGCATGCCGTCTCGCCATATGGATACTGACGCTCGGTACGCTCGGCAATCTTGACGCCCGGGAACTCGCCGGCGTGTTCCTTGATATAGGCAACCGTGGAGCGACGGACGTCCGTCGCGATGGTATGCAGGCTCTGAGCGCCCTCTGTATTGTCCTGAATATTGCGAAGGACCGCCACGTAAGGCATTCCAAGCACGTTGGCAAGATGGCGAACCAGAACCTCATCCTCGGCAAGGTCGCGGTAGGCCACGACAGCAAGTGAGGGACGGTTCTGGACAAGCGCCACGCCATTGCGGTCGAGGATGCGACCGCGCACAGCGGGTGTTGTAACGGTGCGAGTCTGATTACTATTGGCCTGCTTCTCGTAATAGTCCGATGAGACCATCTGCATGCCCCACAGCTTGACGGCGAGCGCCGCAAACATCGCGCCCACACCCGTGGTGAGGATGGAAAAGCGGCCCTTAAAGGCGGTCACCGCGGTATTGCCCTCGCCCTCGGTGGCGCGCGGGGCCGTTCCATGCTGCGTATCGTAGGTAAAACGGGAATCGCCACGACGCATGATGACCAGCGCGACCACGATGGCCACAACCAGCACGATACCGGCGATAATAACCGTCATCTGGGAAGACATCTACGGGCCTCCCCTATTTGAGCTTACGGGTCTTGGGCTTAAAGCGCATGCCCGTCTGGCGTCCGCCACGTGCGGAGAATCCATAGCCGGACTGCGGCACGACGCCGGACATCAAAAACGGAATGGCAACCAGACCCGTCAGGATCGAGGACGGCAGCGCATGGCCGAAGATCGCCACGACAAAGCTCGTCTCCAAACCCATAAACAGCAAGACGATGCTGTAGATCACATTAATGACGAGCGCGAAGGCGCCCACAGTGACGCCGCGCGCACTCGGGGTACCGCCCGTCTGACCGACGGCGCTGTGCACCAGGGCAAAAGAACCCACGGTCAGCAGGAGCGACATAACGCCCACCGGCACGGCAGCGGACAGGTCATAGAACAAGCCGCTGCAAAAACCGCACACGACGGCACGGGTCGGGTCGCCCGAGAACACGCTTAGGCACACCAGGATAATCATGAAGTTGACGCGACCGCCCGCAATGGAGATCTGCGGTGCCAGGCCTGCCTGCAGCAGCACGCACACGATGGCGGCGATTACAAACGTACGGGAGCTCATCCCCTGCTCGTGTAGATCCATGGACATGCCCCCTATTCGCTCGAGCCAGAATCGGTCGTCTCGGACGCGTCGGAACTGTCATCCGAACTCTCGTCCT
>CALGZX010000094.1 GCA_937934165.1 uncultured Collinsella sp. | reverse complement strand
TACGTGCGCTATATGGGCGATTTGATCCATGGTGACATGGGCACCTATGGTGCTGCTCGCAACTCCGTTGCCAAGCGCATCTCCACGGCCCTGCCCGTCACGATGCAGCTGACCTTCATCGGTCTTGCCATCGGCGCGGTCGTCTCGTTTTTGCTCGGCGTCATCGCGGCACTGTATCGCGATAAATGGCCGGACCAAGTGATCCGCGTCTTCTCCATCGCCGGCTTGGCAACCCCGTCGTTCTGGCTTGCCGTCCTGTTGATCCTGCTGTTCTCTTCCTACCTTAAGGTGCTCCCGGCATCGGGTGCTCTGCCTCACTTCACCACCAACCCGGCTGGCTATCTGGGACGTATGATCATGCCCGCTATCGCCCTGGCATTCCCGCTGACGGGCCAGATGACTCGTATCGTGCGTACCGCCATGGTCGAGGAGCTCGACAAGGACTACGTCCGCATGGCCCGTGGCGCCGGCGTTCCCGAGAAGGTCGTCGTCGGCATCAACGTTTTGCGCAACGCGCTGATCACCCCGGTCACCACCCTCGGTCTTAAGATCGGTTACCTTATGGGCGGCGCCGTCGTCATCGAGGTCATCTTCAACCTCCCCGGCATGGGTACTGCGATTCTGCAGGGCGTTCAGGGCAACGAGGCGAACCTGGTTCAGGGCGTCGTCATCGTCGTTGCTCTTGCCTTCATCATCATCAACATCGTGGTTGACATGCTCTACCTGCTCATCAACCCGCGCATCAGGACGGTGTAGATTATGGTAAAGATTCGAGAGAAGCAAACCGAGCAGCTCGAGAAAGCTGCCTCCAAGGGGCTCAAGCTCGGTGGCTGGAAGAAGATGACGCTGTCTTCTAAGATTGCCGCCGTCGTGCTGGCACTGGTCGCCCTGACCGCGATTCTGGCGCCCCTTCTTGCCCCCTATAGCCCGGTCGAGATTTTCACTGCTCGCCAGGCTCCCGGCAACGGATTTATCTTCGGTACCGACGATAAGGGTCGCGACATTCTGTCGCGCATGCTCTACGGTGGTCGTTACTCGCTGATCATCGGCTTTGGCGCCACTGCCATGGCTCTGGTTTGCGGCTCGGTCGTGGGCGCCCTCGCGGCGGTTTCGCGCAAGTCCGTTTCCGAGGCGATCATGCGCATCCTGGACATCATCATGTCCATCCCGGGCATCGCCCTCGCTGCCGTCTTCGTCTCCATCCTGGGCAATTCCGTGCCGTCGATCATCTTCGCCATCGGCTTTATGTACACCCCGCAGATTGCCCGTATCGTGCGCGCCAACATCGTGTCCGAGTACGGCGAGGACTATGTCCGCGCGGTCATCGTTTCCGGCGCCAAGGCTCCGTGGATTTTGATCAAGCATGTTCTGCGTAACTGCATCGCCCCGATCATGGTCTTCACCGTTACCCTGGTCGCCGACGCCATCATCTTCGAGGCCTCGCTGACCTTTATCGGCGCTGGTATTCAGGAGCCTACCGCTACCTGGGGCAACATCCTCGCCGATGCTCGCGGTGGCGTGCTCGCTGGCCGTTGGTGGCAAGCGCTGTTCCCGGGCCTGGCCATTATGATCACCTGCCTGGCGCTCAACATCCTCTCCGAGGGCATTACCGACGCCATGGCCGCTGCTCCCTCCGCCGCCCTGGATCCGACCGACTCCTCCAAGCGCCGCGAGGCCGACCTGCTGGTCTCCGACCCCGTTCGTGCCTACAAGGAGCAGGCTCAGTCCCTGTCCGCCCGTCTTGGCGCCCTGCGCGATGTCGAGCTCAAACGTAACGACCGCCATGTGCCCGATGAGTCCGTTGAGCCGATCCTTTCGGTCCGCGATTTCTGCATCCAGTTTGAGCACCACGGTGACATCAATGTCGTCGACCACGTTAACTTTGACGTCCGTCCCGGCCAGACCATGGGCCTGGTAGGCGAGTCCGGCTGCGGTAAGTCCATCACCACGCTGGCCATCATGGGCCTGACCGACGATGACGAGCATCTTTCCGGCGAGGTTCTCTGGGAGGGCCGCGACCTGCTCAAGATGAGCAAGAAGGAGTGGTTCGGCCTGCGCGGTACCGATATCGCTATGGTCTATCAGGACGCCCTGTCCTCGCTCAACCCTTCCATGCTCATCTCTGCCCAGATGAAGCAGCTCACCAAGCGCGGCGGAACCCGCAGCGCCGAGGAGCTCCTGGAGCTCGTCGGCCTCGATCCCAAGCGCACACTCGAGAGCTATCCGCATGAGCTCTCCGGCGGCCAGCGTCAGCGTGTCCTGATCGCTATGGCCCTTACTCGCGACCCCAAGCTGGTCATCTGCGACGAGCCCACGACCGCTCTGGACGTTACCGTCCAGAAGCAGGTCATCAAGCTGCTCAACGATCTTCAGGCCAAGCTCGGCTTTGCCATGATCTTCGTTTCGCATGACCTGGCTCTGGTCGCCGAGGTCGCCCACAACATCACGGTTATGTACGCTGGCCAGGTTATCGAGCAGGCACCCACCAAGGAGCTGCTCACCAACCCGATCCACGAGTACACCCGCGGTCTTCTGGGTTCCGTTCTGTCCATCGAGAGCGGTTCGGGTCGCCTGCACCAGGTGCCCGGCGCCGTTCCGAGCCCGCGCGATTTCCCCAAGGGCGATCGCTTCGCGCCCCGCTCGAGCCATCCGCGTATTGGCCTGGACACCCGTCCGGTCTTCAAGCGCGTGCCCGGCACCGAGCACTTCTATTCCGAGCTCCCCGACGAGGTGCTCAAGGCAAATGGTTTGACCCCTCACGCGGAGGTGATGTAGATGAGCGAGACCGCAGTCAACGGCGTCGAGCCGATCATCTTCCTTGATGACGTCCACGTCACCTTTAGGACCCGTACCGGCTCGATTCTGCACCCCAACCTGGTTCACGCCGTCCAGGGTGTAACGATTAAGCTCATGCCCGGTCAGACGATCGGCATCGTCGGCGAGTCCGGTTGCGGTAAGTCCACCACCGCCAACGTCATGTGCGGCCTGCAGGCCCCCACGAGCGGCAAGGTCTACTTTAAGGGCAAGGACGTTACCAAACGTACCGCCGAGGACCGTCGCCACATGGGTCGCGTCATCTCGGTCGTGTTTCAAAACCCGGCCACGGCGCTCAACCCCCGCATGGTCGTTCGCGAGCAGCTGCTCGACCCCATGCGCGTCCACAACCTGGGTACCGAGGCCGAGCAGGAGAAGCGCGTCAAAGAGCTCCTGGAGCTCACCGGTCTGCCCAGCTCCGCCGCCGAGGTTCTTCCCGGTCAGCTTTCGGGCGGCCAGCGCCAGCGCGTCGCAATTGCCCGTGCCCTGTCGCTGAACCCCGATGCCATCATCGCCGACGAGCCCACCTCGGCTCTGGACGTTTCGGTCCGCGCGCAGATTCTGAACCTGCTGACCGACCTTAAGAAGGAGCTCGGCCTGGCCATGGTGTTCATCAGCCATGACATCCAGACGGTCCGCTATATCTCTGACGACATCATCGTTATGAATGGCGGCAAGATCGTCGAGCAGGGCGAGGCCAAGCAGGTCTTCCAGCATCCCCAGGACCCCTACACCAAGATGCTGCTCGGCGCTGCGCCGTCGCTGCTGCACCCCAAGCTCGGCGAATAGCCTCGCTTTCCCTCCCGTGCGCCCGGTTCCCTTGCCGGGCGCACCTCCGTTGCGATTTCGAAAGGTTGGGTTCACGAGCCATGCCAAGTGCTCAGGAGCTACAACATCAATTTGGTGAATATCGAGGCGCCATGCCCCGTCCATCAGATTTCGATCTCTTTTGGAAGGATCGCATGGCCGAGGCCGACGCCGTCGGGCTTGACTATGCGATCGACACGGCATCGGTCACCGATGCCGCGACCTGCCAACTTTTCGACCTCTGGTATACCGGCATGTGTGGCGCTCGCCTGCATGCCAAGTACCTTAAACCCGTCTCGGACGAGCCCGTGCCATTGGTGCTTCAGTTCCATGGGTATCCGGGTGCAAGCCGCAGCTGGTTTGAGCAGGCGTCGTTTGCGGGCATGGGCATGGCACTCATCGCCCTCGACTGCCCCGGCCAAGGAGGTCCCTCCGAGGACATTGGTGGATTTGAGGGCACAACGGTTGCCGGGCATATCGTCGCCGGCATCGACGGCGACCCGGCCAACCTCTACTATGTCCGCTTGCACCAAGATATTCGCATCCTGTGCCGTATTGTTCGCGAGCTCGAGGGCATCGATCTTTCCCGTGTGTTTGTGAACGGCGCGTCGCAGGGTGGTGGTTTGGGCATTGCGACCTGTGCGCTTAACAGCGAGCTTATCAATCGTGCCGCCATCCTCTATCCCTTCCTGTCAGATTTCCGCCTAGTCTGGGATTTGGATGCAGACGACATTGCCTACGAGGGCCTGCGCTATTGGTCTCGCTGGTTTGACGAGGACTCGACTCGTATTGACGAAGCCTATGCCAAGCTGGCGTACTTCGATTCCAAGAACTTTGCCCCTATGGTCAAATGCCCCGTGCTGTTTGGCACCGGCACAGCCGATATCGTCTGCCCGCCAGCGACGCAGTTTGCGGTCTATAACAACCTGACCTGCGAAAAGCGTCATGAGTTCTTTGAAGGCTTTGGCCACGAGGAGATTCAGGATTTTGACGATCTGATCATTCCGTTTTTCTGTAAGGGAGGGGAGGCTCATGTCTAAGTGCGAGAGCAATGTTAATGAGCTGATTGTCCCCGGGCTCGTGGGAATTCCTGGAACGGTTTCGTCAAGGCTCGCAGAATATCGGGACTGGCGCGGTGATGTCCAAGCAGATGTTTCTGATTTAGAGACATGCGCTTCGAATCTTGAGATTCAAGGCCTGGCCATTACGGCGATTGACTTTGTTAACCCCTGCGCCCGTTACTCGGAGGTCTCCTTTGAGCTCGGTGACGATGCGATTCACGCTCGTTTGATCGAGCCTGTCGGTCGTGCCCGAGTGTCTGAGCGCGTGCCGCTGTGCCTGATGTTCCACGATATCGATCGGCCTGTGCGCGGCTGGCATCACATGACGAGATTTGCCGCCATGGGGTATGCCGTCCTCGCGCTGGATGACGATGTTGCTGGTGCGGACGACCTGCAGCGGGGGATTTCTTCGCCCGCTTTTGTCGAGCGCGTCCGTTGGGGTTGCGCGCTGGCGAAGGTGGCGCGCAATCTTGATGGCATGGACCCCGACCGCATCTTTGCATGGGGCGAGGGTCTAGGCGGCGGAGTCGCGCTGGCGGTTTCTGCTCTGGACGAGCGGGGTCTCGCCTGCACGGCGGTTGCCAATCCGCTTCCTGGCGGCCTCGAGGCGCTGTCGTCTCGGGTGCGCGGATCGGTGCTCATGGGCACATCGCTCATGGATACCGTGAGCGATCCCAAGGATCAGTTTGCCGTATTCAACGGTCTTGAGTGTGACCGGAGACATATCATCTATGCCAAATACGCTCACGAGCGCATCAATGCGTTCGAAAACGAAGTCGTCGACTTTTTTAACCAAACGTTCTACTCGTGTTCTTTGGCCTAGACGGCCTGGACACTGCCAACAAGAGTGGGCGGCATAGGGCTGCCCACCAGACAACTAAGGAGATTCTTGTGGCAACTCAGAAATTCACCGGCGTTATCCCTCCCGTCGTTGTTCCCGATACCGAAGACCACCAGCTCGATGTTGCCTCCTTTGAGCGCAGCATCAACCGCATGATCGATGCCGGCGTCGATGGCTTGTTCTTCCTGGGCTCCTCGGGCGAGGTCGTCTTCTCCACCGACGAGCGTCGCCGTCAGATCATCTCCGAGGCCGTCCGTATCGTCGACCACCGCGTTCCCGTTCTGGTCGGCATCATCGACACCGAGACCGAGCGCATGATCGAGCACGGTAAGGTCGCTCAGGAGCTGGGCGCCGATGCGCTTGTCGCCACCTGCCCGTTCTATGCCCTGCAGGGCATGACCGAGGTCGAGGAGCACTTCCGCATCCTGCATGAGGAACTCGACCTGCCCATCTTCGCCTATGACATCCCCGTGTGTGTCCACACCAAGCTCCCGTGGAAGCTCCTTGCCAAGCTCGGTGCCGAGGGCGTTCTGGCCGGCGTCAAGGATTCCTCGGGTGATGACATCTCGTTCCGCTACCTCGTTCAGGAGAACGAGAAGAACGGCCATCCGATGAGCATCCTCACCGGTCACGAGGTTGTTGTCGACGGCGCCTACCTCGGTGGCGCCGACGGTTCCGTTCCGGGTCTCGCCAACGTTGAGCCCGAGGGCTACGTGCGTCAGTGGAAGGCCGCTCAGGCTGGTGACTGGGCTACCGTCAAGGCCGAGCAGGATCGCCTCAATGAGATTTCGCACATCTGGGATGTCACCTCGGGCGTCCAGGGTTATGCCGGTGGCGTCGGCGCCTTCAAGACCGCTATGAACCTCATGGGTATCTTCGACAGCCCGACCATGCCGCGCCCGGTGAAGGCCATGACCGGCGAGAACGTCGAGGCGATTAAGAAGGTCCTCCAGGACAACGGTCTCCTGTAAAGCTTCCCCGGGCACCCGACCTCGCCGTTCAACCGTGCGGCCATGACCCATTAGATCAATGGTCACACGGTTTCTTGGCGATCTCGGGCACCTGGAAAACCTTTTCCGCGCTGTGACGGCTAGCCTGACGGCGCATTTCCTGTAGTTGTTTTTTATCTCCTAAGGAGAGCGACATGGAGAACAAGTACGTCTGCTCTGTCGATATCGGCGGAACTAAGATCGCGACTGCCATCATGGAGTACCCGGCTGACGGTAGTGTGCCCCATCCTGTTTTTGAGGCCGAGGTTCCCACCGAGGCCCAAGAGGGCGGCGAGGCCGTCTTCCAACGTATCGAGGCGTCCATCAAGGCTGCTCTCGAGGCGAATCCCGATGTCGAGGTCCTTGGCGTCGGTATCGGTGCCGCCGGCGTCGTCGATCCCAAGACGGGCGCCATCGCGTATGCCAACGAGATCATGCCCGGCTGGTCCGGTGTTCAGTTGGGGCCGCGCCTGCGCGAGGACCTCGGTCTTCCCGTTGCCGTTGTAGGCGACGTGCAGGCTCATGCTCTGGGCGAGGCCCACTGGGGCGTCGGCAAGGGCAAGTTCTCCGTCTTGTGTCTTGGCATCGGTACGGGCATCGGTGGCGCATATGTCGAGAACGGCCGCGTGATGCAGGGCTTCCATGGTGCTGCCGGCCATATGGGCCACATCGAGTGCTCGGCTGCCGCCGGTATTCCCTGCGCCTGCGGGCGTTCCGGCCATCTGGAGTCGGTTGCTTCGGGCACTTCCATTGGTCGTATGTACGATGAGCGCTTTGGTCGCGTCGACCCCAGCCGTCCTTCGGTCGGTCGCGATGTGAACGACCTGTGCCGTGCGGGCGACGCAAAGGCGACCGAGGTCATCCATGACGCCGGCTTTGCGCTGGGTGCCAGCTTGGGCTCGCTCGCTAACATCCTGGACCCTGAGGTCATCGTGCTTTCGGGTGGCGTGATTCACCAAGGTCCCGATTGGCGTTCACAGACGTGGAAGGATTCGGTACACGAGGGCTATGCCAGCCAGGCGCTCGATCCGCTTCAGGACACGCCGATCCTCATCGGTTCTCTGGAGGGCGATGCTCCGCTCATCGGTGCCGCCGAACACCTTCTTGCATCGTTGAAGTAAACATAACTACCAAGTGCGCCTTCTGAGGTGCCGCAGATTGACGTGAAAGAGGAGCGAAGCGTACTTCGGTACGCGAGCGACGGTTTGAACGTCAAGGTGCGGTGTCTCAGAAGGCTGTTTTGAGAAAGGTTGAGTCGAACATGACCGTTGATCCTTTGATTCAGTCCCTGAAGGGCAAGCTCGTCGTGAGCGTTCAGGCGTATATGGGCGAGCCGCTTCGTACGCCCGAGACCATGGCTCAAATGTCTCGCGCTTGCGAGCTCGGCGGCGCCGCCGCCATTCGCTGCCAGGGCCTTGCCGACATTGCCGCCATTAAGGGTCGCTGTGAGGTTCCCGTCATCGGCCTGTGGAAGGATGGGCACGAGGGCGTTTACATCACGCCGACGCTGCGCCACGCTCGCGCCTGCGTTGCTGCGGGTGCCGATATCGTGGCGATCGACGCCACCGATCGTCCGCGCCCCGATGGCAAAAAGGTCGAGGATACCTTCCGCCCGCTGCACGAGGAGGGTGTGCTCCTGATGGCCGACTGTGCCACCATCGAGGACATTCGCCGTGCTGTTGATATGGGCTTTGACCTGGTATCCACCACGCTTTCTCACGGCGTCGCCGCCATCGACTGCACCATGGCCGATGGCCCCGATCTGCCGCTCCTGCGTCAGGCGACCGAGGAATTCCCCGGCCTTCCCATCATTTGCGAGGGTCGCGTGCATACGCCCGAGGAGGCTCGCGCCGCGATCGATGCTGGCGCCTGGGCCGTTGTCGTCGGCACCGCCATTACGCACCCCACGAGTATTACGAGTTGGTTCAAGGCTGCGCTTGAGGCGTAAGACAGGCCTCGTATCCGCTCGGGGCGGTATACTCAATATAGGCAATTGACCGCGCGGGATCCGGGTTGCTGGGTCCCGCGCTTGTTTTCGGGAGGCAACACATGCAAAAGGGAGATGCCATGGATGCGGCGGAGCGCTCGGAGCGCATCCCCGATATCGTCATCATCACCGGAATGTCCGGATCGGGCCGCACACAGGCCATGCACGTGTTCGAGGACATGGGCTATTTTTGCATCGATAACCTGCCTCCACGTCTCATCGCCCAGCTTGCCGAGCTCGTCGGCATCAATACGGGCGTGGGCAGGCATCTCGCCGTCACCTGCGATTTGCGTAGCCAGGGACTGTTTGACGAGCTGCTCGATGCGGTCGCCGCGCTCGAAGAGCGCGAGATGAGCTGCGACATCGTGTTCCTGGAGGCTTCTGACGAGGTGCTGATTCGTCGCTACAGCGAAAATCGCCGCCGTCATCCTATTGCCAAGCCGGGGGAGACTACGGCCGATGCCATTCAGCGCGAGCGCCTTCAGCTGCAGGGCGTGCGCGACCGAGCCGATATGATTATCGACACGAGCCGTCTGCGCACCTCTGCGCTGCGCAACAAGCTACGTATGGCATTTTCCGAGCTGTCCGACCAGCAACTCATGGACGTTCACGTGTTCTCGTTTGGCTTTAAGCACGGCATGCCCGTCGAGGCGGACATTATGATCGACGTTCGTTTCCTGCCCAATCCGTTCTACGATCCCGAGATGCGCACGATGACCGGTCTCGATAAAAAGGTCTCCGATTTTGTTCTGGACCATCCCAAGACGCAGGAGTTTTGGAAGGCTTGGACACAGCTGCTCGATACGGTGATGCCGGGTTATATCGCGGAGGGCAAGCCGCAGCTTTCTATCGCCATCGGCTGCACGGGCGGCCAGCACCGCAGCGTTGCCATTGCCGAGGCCACAGCCCGTTACCTGGAAGGCGCTCAGTATCATGTGAGCATCTCCCACCGCGACCTGTCGCGCGCCAATACGAAGGCATAGGCCTGCATGTCGTTTACCGCTGAGGTGCGCGACGAGCTTGCGCGCTGCGAACCCGAATGTGAATACTGCGACTTGTCGACGCTCGCCGCCCTCACGCGCGTGAGTGGTACGCTCTCGCTTGCCGGCTCTGGGCGGTATCGTTTGACGGTTGCGACTGAGACGGGAGCCGTCGCGCGCACGATGATCACGCTGACGCATCGTATCCTTAAGCTCAAAACGGAGTTCACCGTCCGCAAATCTGTCTTGCATAAGGTTCGAAACTACCTCATCACCTTGCCTGATCAGCCAGACCTGGATAAGGCCTTGGTTCTGCTGGGTATCCTCGACCGTAGGGGAGGACTTGTCGCCGGCGTACCCCGACATATCGTTGCCCGTCCTTGCTGTAGACTTGCCTATATCCGCGGCGCGCTCATCGCGGGCGGCTTCGTGGCCGATCCACGCGGCGATTTTCATCTGGAGATCGCTGTGCAGGGCGAGCAATATGCCAAGGGACTTTGCGATTTGTTGGAGCAGATTGGGGTCCATGCTCGTGTTAATGCACGGCGGGGGTCATATGCCGTGTACATTAAGAGCGCCGAGGAAATCGAGCATCTATTAAAGCTGATTGGTGCCAAGCGCAGCGTTGCCGAGATTGAGGAGGCGCGCGCGGTCAAGTTGGTTAAGAACGATGTGAACCGTCGCGTGAATGCCGAGCTCGCCAACCAGACCAGAAGCGCCGGTGCTGCCCAACATCAGCTTGCGCTTATCGATGAGCTCGAGCAGCGTGGCCTTCGCGATGCGCTTCCGGATGCCTTGGCGGTCTTTTGCGACCTGCGCGAGCGCTATCCTGATCTGTCGCTGCGTGATTT
This sequence comes from uncultured Collinsella sp., assembly GCA_937934165.1. Taxonomy (GTDB): domain Bacteria; phylum Actinomycetota; class Coriobacteriia; order Coriobacteriales; family Coriobacteriaceae; genus Collinsella. The sequence goes on along the minus strand of CALGZX010000094.1, from coordinate 15,717 downwards.
GGGGGAGATGGCTGACCCTCCCTTGTCGAAGTCAGCCCTCTACCATCGTGTTTTACGGCTTGAAAAGCTCATTGAAGCAAACAGGTAGTTTGAAGTAACGACTTATATATGGATTTAGCTGCTATTTTAGTCTTTAAAACGTTTTAACGTAAATTTGATTTTCAATTTCGAGCATTCTCGTGAAATTCAAGTCAAAAAAAAGGTATATTAGGCGAGTGGTTAGTTTGTGGGCCTCAACGGCGGGCGCTGTAGCTCGCGGGGGCCTTACGAAAGGAGACACAATGGCAGTAAAGGTTGCTATTAACGGCTTCGGTCGCATCGGTCGTCTGGCTTTCCGTCAGATGTTCGGTCATGAGGGCTCCGAGATCGTCGCTATCAACGACCTCACCTCTCCCGATATGCTCGCTTACCTGCTGAAGTACGACTCCACGCAGGGCAACTACGCTCGCGATCACGAGGTCGTTGCTGGCGAGGATTCCATCACCGTTGACGGCAAGGAGATCAAGATCTACAAGGAGGCCGACGCTAACAACCTGCCTTGGGGCGACCTTGACGTCGACGTCGTTCTCGAGTGCACCGGCTTCTACACCAGCAAGGCTAAGGCTCAGGCCCACATCAACGCTGGCGCCAAGAAGGTCGTCATCTCCGCTCCGGCCGGCAGCGATCTGCCCACCATCGTGTACAACGTCAACCATGAGACGCTGACCGCTGAGGACAACATCATCTCCGCTGCTTCCTGCACCACCAACTGCCTCGCCCCGATGGCCAAGGGTCTGAACGACTTCGCTCCCATCGTGTCCGGCATCATGACCACCATCCACGCCTTCACCGGCGACCAGATGCCGCTCGACGGCCCGCAGCGCAAGGGCAACTTCCGTCGCTCCCGCGCCTGCTCCGAGAACATCGTCCCGAACACCACGGGCGCTGCCAAGGCCATCGGCCTGGTTCTCCCCGAGCTCAACGGCAAGCTCATCGGTGCCGCCCAGCGCGTCCCGACGCCGACCGGCTCGCTGACCAACCTCTACGCCGTCGTTGACAAGAAGGTCACCGTCGACGAGGTCAACGCTGCCATGAAGGCCTACGCCGAGACCATCCCCGAGACCTTCGCCTACAACGAGGACCAGATCGTCTCCCGCGACATCGTCGGCGAGACCCACGGCTCCATCTTCGACGCCACTCAGACCATGTGCTCTGACCTCGGCAACGGCCAGACCCTCGTTCAGGTCACCTCTTGGTACGACAACGAGAACTCCTACACCTCTCAGATGGTCCGCACCATCAAGTACTTCGAGAAGTTCGTTGCTTAATTTAGCTTTTAGCGAATAGCTCGTTGAGCGTCTAAAGAAGGGCGCGGCCTTATAGGGCTTACACCCTAGGGTCGCGCCCTTTTTATAAGAAATCGTCTGCCGTAATGGGAGGCAGACACGTACGAAAGGTAGAAGCAAACATGGCCTTTACCAAGAAGACCGTCCGCGACATCGATGTCGACGGAAAGCGCGTTCTCGTCCGCGTTGACTTTAACGTGCCTATCAAGGATGGCGTCGTTGGCGACACCACCCGTATCAAGGCTGCCCTGCCCACCATCAACTACCTCGTTGAGCACAACGCTCGCGTCATCCTCATGAGCCACCTCGGCCGTCCCGAGGGCACCGGCTTCCAGCCCGAGCTGTCCCTCGAGCCCGTCGCCAAGAAGCTCGCTGAGCTCTCTGGTCTCGACGTTGCCTTTGTCGCTGACACCTACGGCGAGAAGGCTACTGAGGCTGTCGCCGCCGTCGAGCCGGGTAAGGTCCTCGTTCTCGAGAACGTCCGTTTTGACAAGCGTGAGAAGAAGAACGATCCCGAGATCGCTAAGAAGCTCGCTTCCTATGGTGACGTCTTCGTTCTCGATGCCTTCGGCACCGCTCACCGCGCCCAGGGTTCCGTCGTGGGCCCCGCCGCTTACCTGCCTGCCGTCGCCGGCTTCTTGCTCGAGAAGGAGGTCGACACGCTGACCGGCATCTTCGCCGAGCCCGAGCGCCCCTTCGTCGCCATCGTCGGCGGTTCCAAGGTTTCCTCCAAGATCGGCGTTCTCGATCACCTCATCGACTCCGCTGACACCCTGATCATCGGTGGCGGCATGGCCTACACCTTCTTCCTGGCTCAGGGCCTGTCCGTCGGTCAGTCCCTCAAGGAAGAGGACTGGGTCGAGCGCGCCGGCGAGATGCTCAAGAAGGCCGAGGAGAAGGGTGTCAAGATCCTGCTCCCCATCGACAACCGTGTTGCCGATCACTTTGGCGAGGACGCTGTCCCCGAGGTTGTTGCTTCCGACGCTATCCCCGACGATCGTGAGGGTATGGACATCGGTCCCAAGACTGAGGAGCTCTATGCCGAGGCTGTCAAGGGCGCCAAGACCGTGTTCTGGAACGGCCCCATGGGCGTCTTCGAGTTTGACAACTTTGCTCACGGCACCCAGGCTATCGCCGAGGCTCTCGCCGAGGCTGACTGCACCTCGATCATCGGCGGTGGTGACTCTGTCGCAGCTGTCAACAAGTTCAACCTGGCCGACAAGATGAGCTGGATCTCCACCGGTGGTGGCGCTTCCATGGAGCTCGTCGAGGGTAAGGCCCTGCCCGGAGTGGAGGCGCTTCTCGATGCCTAATCGCACCCTTCTTATCGCTGGTAACTGGAAGATGAACAACGAGGTCGCCGAGGCCGCCAAGCTCGCTGACGAGCTGGCTCAGGCTCTGCCCGAGGTTCCGGCTGGCGTCGAGGTGCTCGTCTGCCCTCCGACCATCGACATCACCACGGTTCATGACCGCATTCAGGCTGCCCCCATCGCCCTCGGCGCACAGAACGTGTACTGGGAGGCCAAGGGTGCCTTCACCGGTGAGTCCTCTTGCGACATGCTCAAGTCCGCTGGCTGCACCTACTGCATCATCGGTCACTCCGAGCGTCGCGACTACTTCCACGAGACCGACGAGGACCAGAACAAGAAGGCCAAGGCTCTCGTTGCCGCCGGCCTTGTTCCCGTCTTCTGCTGCGGCGAGTCCCTCGAGGTCCGCGAGGCTGGCACCTATGTCGAGCACGTCGTGAACCAGGTCAAGGCTGGCCTTGCTGGTCTTGAGATCACCTGCCCCAAGCAGGTCGTCGTCGCCTACGAGCCCATCTGGGCCATCGGCACCGGCAAGACCGCTACCGCCGAGGACGCTCAGGAGGTCTGCGGTGCTATCCGTGAGACCCTCAAAGAGATGTTCGGCGAGGAGCTCGCCAACGGCATCCGCGTGCTGTATGGCGGTTCCGCCAAGCCCGGCAACATCGCCGAGCTCGTCGCCAAGCCCGACGTTGACGGCGCCCTCGTGGGCGGCGCTTCGCTCAAGGCTGCCGACTTCGCCTCTATGGTCGTCAAGGCAGGCGAGTAGGACATATGGCACAACGTCATCTTCCTGCACTCCTGATTATCATGGATGGCTGCGGCCTTGCTCCGGCCGATGGCGAGAATGCCGTCGCCGCTGCCAAGACGCCCTTCCTTGATGGCCTGTACGAGAAGTACCCCCACACCACGCTCGGTGCTTCGGGCGAGGACGTGGGCCTTCCCGACGGCCAGATGGGCAACTCCGAGGTGGGTCACCTCAACATCGGTGCCGGCCGCATCGTGTTCCAGGAGCTTTCGCGCATCAACAATGCCATCAAGGACGGCTCCATCGCCAAGAACGAGGTTTTTGTCAAGGCTATGGACGATGTCAAGGCTGACGGCAAGACTCTCCACCTCATGGGCCTTATGAGCCCTGGCGGTGTTCATTCTCATATGAACCACGTTGAGGCTCTGGTCAAGATGGCTGCCGAGCATGGCGTCAAGACCGTTCGTGTCCACGCCTTCATGGATGGCCGCGACGTCGACCCGCAGTCCGGTGCTGGCTACATGAGCGAGTTCTGCGCCTTCCTGGCCAAGATTTCCGAGGAGACCGGTTGCGACGCTCGCGTTGCCACCGTCTCGGGTCGTTATTGGGCGATGGACCGCGACAACCGTTGGGAGCGCATCCAGCGCGCCTACGACGTCATGGTCAACGCGTCCGATGCCGATGTCGACCCCGTTGCCGGTATCAAGGCCTACTACGAGAAGGACCCGCGCGGCGACGAGTTCGTCGAGCCCTTCGCTGCCCACAACGAGGGCATTCACGAGGGCGACGCGGCCATCTTCTTCAACTTCCGTCCCGACCGCGCTCGTCAGATGACCCGCGTGTTCACGGACAAGGAGTTCGACGGCTTTGAGCGCGAGCAGATCAAGCTTTCGCACTTTGTGACGATGACCGAGTACGATCCGACGTTTGACGTCGAGGTCGCCTTCCCCAAGACGTTCCCCGAGAACGTCCTGGCCGACGTTATCGCCGCCAATGGCCTGAAGCAGCTGCACACTGCCGAGACCGAGAAGTACGCCCACGTGACGTTCTTCCTCAACGGTGGCATCGAGGAGCCCAAGGAGGGCGAGGAGCGCGTGCTCGTCGCTTCCCCCAAGGTTGCTACCTACGATCTGCAGCCCGAGATGAGCGCTCCCGAGGTTACCGAGAAGCTCGTCGCCGCCATCAACGAGGATCGCGCTGATTTCTACATCGTGAACTTCGCGAACTGCGACATGGTTGGTCACACCGGTGTCTTCGACGCTGCCGTTAAGGCTGTCGAGGCTGTTGACGATGCCCTGTCCAAGGTTGTCCCGGCGATTCTCGCCAAGGGCGGCTTTGCACTGATTACCGCCGACCACGGCAACGCCGATCACATGTTTGACGTTGCTTCCGACGGTTCCAAGCATCCGTTTACGGCTCACACCACCAACCGCGTGCCGTTCATCATCGTTGATGAGAAGGCACAGCTCACCGGTATCGAGGACGGCCGTCTTTCCGATATCGCTCCGACCATGCTCACCATGGCTGGTATTGAGCCTTCCGCCGAGATGACGGGCCGCGTGCTCGCCACCGAGGCCTAAGAGAAAACAAATACCGTTTTCTAGTAAGGGGGTTGTCCACAACCGGACAACCCCCTTTTTGGTATTTCTGCCATTTCCACCCCGTCCTTGAGTGGCAGGTAGGGGAGAGCGGGGGATTGTGGTACAGTACTGGAGTTTGAACTGTTCTATTAAGGAGCTTATCTATGGGTCCGTTCCAGATTCTTCTGTTTGTCGTTTGGGCTGTCTCTGCCGTGGCGCTGACGATTCTCGTCCTGATGCATTCCGGTAAGGGCACCGGCGTTTCGGATATGATCGCTAGCTCGCTGTATAACTCCAGCTCTGCCACGGGCGTCATGGAGCAGAACCTCGATCGCCTGACGGTAATTATGGCCGTTGTTTTTGCCGTGTGCGTCGTCCTGTGCATGTTCTTCTTCCCGCAGGGCATCGTGGGCTACTAAGCATCGGCGTATATACGTTTGCAATGGGTCTCGCATGTGCGGGACCCTTTTTGTTTACATATTTGTAACAGAGTCAAAATATCCCCACATACTTCGCCCAACTAAAGAAATTCTCGACCGTTAACCGGAATTAGCCCCAAATCGTGCATAAAATGCGCTACTGTATTGCGAAACGTTGGTTCGTTGTGCATAACCAGCCATAGCAGCGGGCGGCGTTTTGATGGTTCGGATCGGATTGTCTCGACATATGTCCGACTGAACATTTCTTTGTCCTATCTCATAAGGAGGATGGCATGGCTGATTCTATGTTCCACCAGCCCGTTATGGGTCGTCGCGCCTTTGTTGGCGGCACCCTCGCTGCGAGCTCCATGGCTTTTCTTGCCGCATGCGGCAAGAAGGGCGGCGACACTTCCGGTTCTGAGTCCGGTTCGACGCTGAACTTCTACATCAACAACCCGGTCTGCATCGACCCCTACAATGTCCAGGAGGACCAGGGCACTCAGGTCGAGTACCAGCTCTTTGACGCTCTGACCTCTTATGACGCCGAGAAGGGCGAGATCGTTCCGCTGGCTTGCGAGTCCTTCGAGGCCAACGACGACGCCACCGAGTTCACCTTCAAGATCAAGAAGGCCAAGTTCCACAACGGTGACGACGTTACCTCCAAGTCCTTCAAGCTCGGTTGGGAGCGTCTGGTCAACACCAAGTCGGCCATCGCTACCGAGTATGGACCTTCCGAGGTCTCCTATCACCTTTCCATGGTCGAGGGCTATGACGATCTGCTTGCCGGTAACGCTACTGAACTCAGCGGTGTTACCTGCCCCGACGATGAGACCCTCGTCGTCAAGCTGTCTTCCGCTTACGCCGACTTCCCCTTCGTCGCCTCTCACCCGGCTCTGGCCCCGGTTCCCGAGTGCGCCGAGTCCGATGCCAAGAGCTTCTACCTTGCACCGGTCGGTAACGGCCCGTTCATGATGGACGGCAAGTGGGAGGATGGTCAGGAGATCAACCTCAAGAAGTTCGACGATTACTATGGCGACAAGGCCAAGATCGATGGCATCCACTTCCAGGTCATCAAGGACATGGAGACCGCTTACAAGGAGTTCCAGGCCGGTAACCTCGATGTCTGCGACGTTCCCGTTGCTCAGATCGACGCCGCCAAGAAGGATCGCGGCGTGTCCAAGGACGGCTACACCATGGGTGACGGCGAGCGCATGCTGCTCGGCTCCGAGCCTTCCACCTACTACCTGACCTGCAACAACACGGCCGAGCCGTTCAACAACGCCGACCTGCGCAGGGGTATCTCCCTGGCCATCAACCGTGAGGCCATCTGCAAGACTATCTTCAAGGGTACCCGTACCCCCGCCGACGGCATTGTTCCTCCGGGCATCGATGGCTACAAGGAGGGCGCATGGGAGTTCTGCGCCTACGACGTCGACAAGGCTAACGAGTACCTGGACAAGGTTGCTCCCGCTGGCGCTAACGGCGATCGTGGCATTAACGTGACCCTTTCCTACAACCAGGATGGTGGCCACAAGGAGATCATGGAGTCCATCATCGGTGACCTCGCCAAGGTTGGCGTTACCGCTGTCTCCGATACCCCTGAGTGGTCTGCCTTGCTCGAGCAGTACCAGAACTTTAACTATCAGTTCGGTCGTCTGGGTTGGATTGCCGACTACCCGATTATGGACAACTTCCTGTATCCGCTGTTCCACTCCGACTCCCTCGGTGGCGACAACCGCTCCGGTTACAACAACCCCGAGTTCGACGCCAAGGTCAACGAGGCTCGCACCACGGTTGACGACGAAGAGCGCGTTGCTAAGATGCAGGAGGCCGACGCTATGGTCGCTGCCGACTGCCCGGTCATCCCGGTGATGTTCTACACGCACACCATCGTCGGCTCCGATCGCATCAAGCACCTCTATGTCGATCCGCAGAAGCACGCTGAGCTGGGTACCGCTGAGCTCGCCTAAGAGTTTGCAGCTTCCGTGAGGGTCAAGTATTTACGTAGACCTCATGGGAAACATACAGTTCTCCCTAACCTGGGGTAAACTGGCTGATGGTAATTTTGGGATGCCGGTCTGGCGATCGGCATCCCATTTAGGTTAATCCCTAGATAGGGGAGTGGTATGGGTAAGTACATCGTTAAACGTGTGCTTCAGTTCATCCCGGTATTTTTGGGCGTTACGCTGATTCTGTTCGCCCTTCAGAATATCGTGCCGGGAGATCCGATCAAGCTGATCGGTGGAGACAAGGCTCTGTCCCCCGAGGTGGAGCTTCAGCTTCGCGTCCGCTATCACCTGGTCCAGTCGGACGAGGACGGCAACGCGATCCTTGACGAGAACGGCGACCCCGTTCAAACGTCGCTCGTGGACCGTTACTTGTATTACATGAACGGCCTGCTTCATGGCGATCTGGGCAATTCGTATCAGCGCAAGCTGCCGGTTACGGAAATTTTTGCCCAGAAGTATCCGTATACGGTCAAACTTGCCGCGTGCGCCATCGTGCTCGAGGCAATCATGGGTATCGGTGCGGGTATCATTTCGGCGGTAAAGCGTTATTCCTTCTGGGATATTTTGGTAACGCTCACCACGTCGATCCTCGTTGCGGTCCCGGCCTTCTGGCTCGGTATGTTGCTGCAGCTGTTCTTTGGCGTCATCCTCAAGGACGCTACGGGCGGTGCAATCTCCATGCCGATCTCGGGTGCCGGCGGTTCCAGCTCTCAGTATCAGGATTGGATGCACTATGTGCTTCCGACCATTACGCTGGCTTCGGTTTCGACCGCTTATGCCGCCCGCATTATGCGGTCGCAGCTGCTTGACGTCATGAACCAGGATTACATCCGTACGGCAAAGGCCAAGGGTCTCTCCAATCGCGCGATCATCGTCAAGCATGCGCTTAAGAATGCACTCATCCCCGTCGTTACCTATATTGGTGTCGACTTTGGTGGCATGCTTTCGGGCGCCATCCTGACCGAGACGGTTTTTAACTGGCCCGGTATCGGCTATGAGGTCTATCGCGCCATTAGCATGCGTGACTGGCCCATCGTTATGGGCGGCGTTACGCTCATCGTCGTCGTCGTCATGGTGATTAACCTGCTCGTCGACATTAGCTATGCATTCCTCGACCCGCGCATCCGCCTTGGCGGTCCGTCGGATAAGGCCTAAGGGAGGTACGTCTCATGCAGGAAACTGATTCTCAGTCTCAGGAGCAGGCTACCGCCACCAAGGCCGCATCTGCTCCCGCCAAGTCCCGCACGCTGTGGGGTGACGCTTTTAAGCGTCTTCGCAAGAACAAGCTCGCCGTTATCGGTGTCTGCTGGATCATCATCGTCGTTTTGGTTGCCCTGACCGCAGATCTGTGGGCTAAGCCCTGGCTCGGTTCGCCGACGGCTTCCGACTCGACCACCATGGCCGAGACGTCGCTGTTGGCTCCGTGTGCAGAGCACCCGTTTGGCACCGACGCCCTTGGTCGCGACATTCTCGTCCGCGTTATCTACGGTGCACGCGTTTCGCTGTCCGTCGGCATTATGGCCACCGCGATCTCCACGGTGATCGGTCTGGTCATGGGTGCTCTGGCCGGTTTCTACGGCGGGATCTGGGATACGATCATCATGCGCTGTGCGGACATCTTCCTGGCGTTCCCGTACGTGCTGTTCGTTGTCGCCATGATCGCCGTTATCGGCCGTGGTCTTCAGAACGTCTTTATCGCCATCGGTATTCTCGGCTGGCCTTCGATTGCGCGCGTCTTCCGCTCTGCAATCTTGACGGTCAAAGAAAACGACTATGTTGACGCTGCGCGCGCGATGGGTGCATCTGATGCTCGTATCGTAGTGCGTCACATCTTCCCGAACTCCGTCGCCTCCATCGTGGTCTACGCGACCATGAACATTGGTGGCGCCATTCTGACCGAGTCCGCTCTGTCCTTCCTCGGCATGGGCGTTATTCCGCCTACGCCTTCGTGGGGCTCCATGATTCAGGACGGTCAGCAGTATCTTCTGACTGCTCCCTGGATGATGATCATGCCCGGTCTGGCAATTCTCTCGACGGTGCTCGCCTTCACCCTGCTGGGTGACGGTCTGCGCGACGCCCTCGACGTCAAGATGAAGGACGCATAAGGATGAAGAAGAACAAGAACTATGTGGACCTGAAGGACCAGCCGGTTCCCGAGGGCCAGCATCTGCTCGAGGTCGATGACCTTAAGATGTATTTCCATACCGAGGATGGTGTCGTTCGCGCTGTCGACGGTGTGTCCTACACGCTCGATCGCGGCGAGACCCTGGGTGTCGTCGGTGAGTCCGGCTCCGGTAAGTCCGTGACCGCCATGACCATCATGGGCCTCATCTCGATGCCTCCGGGAAAGATCGAGGGCGGCGACGTTCTCTATCGCGGTCGTTCTATCCTCGAGATGACCGAGGAAGAGATGCAGCACATTCGCGGAAACGACATCGCGATGATCTTCCAGGATCCTATGACCTCCTTGAACCCGGTCTATAAGATCGGCAAGCAGGTGGGCGAGGGCCTTCGTCTGCACCGTGGCTACTCCAAGCAGGAGGCGCTCAAGCGCGCTACCGAGCTTTTGGACCTCGTGGGTATCCCCGAGCCCGAGAAGCGCGTCAATGAGTATCCGCACCAGTTCTCCGGCGGTATGCGTCAGCGTGTCATGATCGCTATGGCTCTTGCCTGCGATCCCGATATCCTGATTGCCGACGAGCCCACGACGGCTCTGGACGTTACCATTCAGGCTCAGATTATCGAGCTCATGCAGGAAATGCAGGAGAAGAACGGCAACGCCATCATCATGATTACCCATGACCTGGGCGTCGTTGCCGATATGGCCGATAAGATCATGGTTATGTACGCCGGCCGTCCCGTCGAGTTCGGTACTGCTGAGGAAATCTTCTACGAGAGTCGCCACCCCTACACCTGGGGCCTTATCCGCTCCATCCCGGAGCAGGCCATCGAAGAGAAGAAGCCGCTTACGCCGATTCACGGCAACCCGCCTTCGCTCATGAACCTGCCTGAGGGCTGCGTGTTCTCGCCTCGTTGTCCCTATGCGACGGACAAGTGCCGCAAGCAGCGCCCCGAGCGCGTTGTCACCGAGTCTGGTCATTACTCTGCGTGCCACTACTCCGGTGACCCCGAGTTCCTCAAGAACGCTCCTGAGACGTCCCGTACGCGCAAGGATTCCAAGAAGGGAGGCGAGGCGTAATGGCAGATACCAACGAGCGTACTCCGCTGCTGAAGGTCGAGCACCTCTCTAAGGAGTTCCCCGCTGAGTCCGGCATGTTCGCCAAGCGCTTCTCCAAGCGTGTTGTCTCTGCAGTAAATGACATTTCGTTCGAGATTTATCCGGGCGAGACCTTTGGTCTGGTTGGTGAGTCTGGTTGCGGTAAGTCCACGACGGGTCGCACCATCATGCGCCTGACCAAGCCGACCGCCGGTAAGGTGTTCTTCCAGGGTAAAGATGTTGCCGAGATGAGCAAGCATGAGATCAAGGACATGCGTCGCGAGATGCAGTTCATCTTCCAGGATCCCTATGCTTCGCTCAATCCCCGTATGACCATCGGCGAGATCGTCTCCGAGCCCATGACCATTCATGGCGTGGGTACCAAGGAGGAGCGTATCGAGCGCGTCCGCGAGCTGCTGGACGTCGTCGGTCTGAATCCCGAGCACATCAACCGTTATCCGCACGAGTTCTCGGGCGGCCAGCGCCAGCGTGTCGGCATCGCCCGCGCGTTCGCTCTGAAGCCCAAGCTGATTATCTGCGACGAGCCTGTCTCTGCACTTGACGTATCCATTCAGGCCCAGGTTCTGAACCTTCTTAAGGAGCTCCAGGACAAGTTCGGTACCGCGTATCTGTTTATCGCTCACGACCTGTCCGTCGTGCAGCACATTTCCGATCGCGTTGCCGTTATGTATCTGGGTAAGATGGTTGAGGTTTCGGACTGGAAGACGCTCTACAGCGAGCCTCACCATCCGTACACGCAGTCGCTGCTGTCTGCCGTGCCGGTTCCCGATCCTGATATCCAGAAGACCCGCAAGCGCATCATCCTCGCTGGCGATCCGCCGTCGCCGCTGGATCCGCCGACCGGTTGCCGTTTCCACACTCGCTGCCCGATCGCTCAGGGTATCTGCTCTGAGAAGCTTCCCGAGTTTAAGGAAGTTGCACCTGGTCACTGCTGCGCGTGCCACTTCGCGGAGCCGTTCCCGATCAAGGAATCGCACATCGACTTGTAGCCGGTTGTTATCGTCCGGGCCCGCCCTGAAGTTACTTTTCAGAACGTCCTCGGACATGCAAGAAACCCCCGCTGCGCACTTCGTGCGGCGGGGGTTTCTTGCGTCCTGCGGAGTGTTCTGAAAAGTAACTTCAGGGCGGGCCCTGGGGTAACTCGGCAGGGAGAGTGCGATTTCCTGATCGCTCACTTAATTTAATAAGAAATTGAGTGAGGCCGGAGCTTTGGCTCCGGCCCCCTTATATAAGGGCTCGGCAAAGCCGAGCCACCAAATTTGCATCAGCCCCCAGAACATGTTTGAGAACTGTGCACGGAGTACATACCCCTAGGGCCGGAATGAGGTTGCTTTCCAACGCATTCCGCAGGGGGCGGCATTATTTTGTAGCGCGAAGCGCGGAGCAAAATAATGCCGCATGCCCGAGGACGCGTTGGAAAGCAACCTCATTCCGCCCCGAACAGGTCCGTCTACCTGCACATCTACAAATTCGTAAACTTTTTTGAAAAAAGTGCTTGCACAGTTCTCGAATCATAGGTTATTATCTTCCTCGTTGAACGCGCGGGTCCAACAAAACGAACCGTGAATCAACAACATAGCATGTCGGAGTGGCGGAATTGGCAGACGCGCTAGCTTGAGGTGCTAGTGACCGCTTTTTGGTCATGCGGGTTCAAGTCCCGCCTTCGACACCATCGCATTTGAGAAGCCTCTTCGGAGGCTTTTTTGTTACCGATAGACGGCGGGGTCCACGATGGAAACGCTTGAACACAACGAGTGGGCAGACGTTGCCCAACTAGTCGAGATCACGAGCGATGCTGTCATCATCTGCGAGCTCGACGGAACCATTCTGCATGTGAATAATCGCTTACTTGGTTTGATGTGCGAGGAACGCGCCGACGTCATTGGTGGAGATGTTAAAGACGTCCTGTACTCGTCCGCTTTTGAACGTGCGACGGAACATCGTCTGCCATTTGAAACTGATGGCTCCGAGAACGAACTGATGCTCAAGCTGAGTGACGGCTCCTTTATCCCCGTCTTGGTTCGTGCGGGCTCCGTAACGCCTCCACGCATCTTTGGGCGCCGCGCGCCACGTGTCCTGGTGGCGCTCCATAGCATCGAAGAACAGTATTCGCACGACCGTCAGCTCAAGCGTGCTCTTTCGGAGCTTAGAGTGGCTAACAAGCGCCTCTCTGGCACGCTCTCGGTCATTATGAGTACCGTGGGCTCCGATGAGCTGCCCAGCCTACTTGATACCGTTTTGAACCAGCTTGTAGGAACGCTCGATGCTTCGGGTGCTGCTATCTATTTTTCTGAGAGCGGCGGTTTTAAACTTCGCGGTGTTTCCAAGGAGCTGTACGACAGCTACCTGCCTGAGTTTTTGCCGTATGGCGCTGGCATTCCGACGTATGTTCTTCGTGAGTCGCGTGCCTGTCGCTTGTCGATTCAACAGGACCTTAAGGGTGATAAGGCCGCCACCGGTATGTTTATGGACCTGGACAATCGTTCTAAGCACCTGTTGCGTATGCAGGATATGCCTCCGTACCGCAGCGAGATCTGTCTTCCCGTTTTTTACGGTACGCAGATCCTTGGCGTGCTGGAAGTTGGTTGGAAACGCCCTCAGGCACCGCTTGCCTATGACGTTAATGTGCTCGAGGTCATTTGCGATTACCTGTCTATCCAGCTGGTCGGCATGGCATCGAGCCTTCGCTCCCGTCGCACGGCCGAGCTTGGCCGCTCGCTCAATGTCTTGCGTGATGAGTTGTTTACCTTTCTAGACGATTCTGCCGCGGCTACCCAGGCGGTATCGTCCGAGATCTGCAATATGCTTAACTGCCATTTTTGCCCTGTTGAGTATGACGCCAGTCTGGATTCCTACGTCATAGATTTTGAAGGCGGCAGTCGCGTTGCCTTGCCGGACGACCCTGAGAAGCTTTTCTTTTCCACGACGGCGCCAGCGGCACGTCTGGGGGCTGGCCCTGATGGCTTTGAGGCATCTGTTTTGGGCGGTACGAGTGCCGAGGACCTTAAACACGTTCGTATAACTCGCGTTGACGAATCGATGCCTATGGGAGGCTGGCTTAGGGCGCATGGTCTGCCTTGTCAAGGTCTCTACGTCGACTCCGGCATCGAGGCGGGGCGCCCGCGCTCTGAGGGTGATGGCAAGCACAGTAACGACGCGATTGTTCCTGCTTCTGTTGCGAAGAGCCCGACGACGCGCGCGCTGCTGCTTCGTGATGGTAGCCAAGAGCCGATTGATGACCTTGAATATGACTACTTGGTGCACTTGGCGCATGACTTTGAACTGATCTACGAAGGCGAATCTCAAAAGCGCGAGGAGCGCCATATTGCTCAGACCCTCCAGATCGGCATGAGAAATTCCCTGGGGGATGTTCCGGGTATCGCAACCGATTCGGTGTACCTGTCGGCCACGAACTCGGCGTTGGTCGGCGGCGATTTCTATACGCTCATCCGACTTCCCGACGACTGCGCCGTCATGATTTTGGGTGATGTGTCTGGCAAAGGCATTGAGGCCGCATCGATGTCCGCGCTCGTCAAGACGGCCCTGACGGCATATGCCTGGGAGGGCGCTGGCCCGGCCCGCATGGCACGCTCCCTTAACAGCATGCTCATGGGCTTTTCGAGGGTCGAGACGTTCGTGACGGCCTTTATCGCCAAGATTGACCTTAAAGCCGGACGCGCAACGTATTGTTCGGCGGGCCATCCTCCGACCATGGTCATTAGGCCAGAGTCGATGCCGCTGGGTGGCGGCGAGGCCCGTGGGGGAGAGGTCGAGCTGCTTGGATGCCAATCGGGCGTAATCGGTGCCTTTGAGAGCATGGTGTACGAGACAGGCGTGTTTACGTTCGCTCCCGGCGACATGCTCTTCATGTATACGGACGGAACGATTGAGGCCCGCGACCGCACCGGAGCGTTCTTTGGTGAGCAGCGCCTTCGCGACCTTCTGCTCTCTGTCTCGGGTGAGGGCGTATCGGGAATCTGCGGCAAGGTCTTGGGCGAGCTTGACCGATTTACCGAATCGGCGCTGGACGATGACATTGCATTGGTGTCCCTTGAGTTTTTACGGGGTCGTTCATAGACGACGCTGGGCGGGCTGAATCCGTACGGTTGGGGAAACGAATGCATCGAGTGGGCTTTTTTGGGGAACCATGGTCGTATGAATGAGTGGAATGACATAGCGGTTTTGACGCCACCAGGCGATATCGACATCGCCACGGTGCCTGCGCTGCGTCGGCGGTTGGATGCTTTGATTGGCCGCGGCGTGCGTCGTGTTGTCATCAACTGTCAGGCTGTTAGCTTTATCGATTCGACGGGCTTGGCATTCCTGCTTACGCGCGCTCGTGAGCTCATGAGGCGAGAAGGCCTGCTTTCGCTCGTCAATGCATCTGGTGAAGTTGTTCGCTTTTTGGAGATTGCTCGTCTTGTCGATATCCTTCATGTCGCGGGGCCGGCACGGGAGTCTATTCCCGCCATTCCGGTGGGGGAGCTGCCTCGCTGGAGTAAGAGCGTCGAGGTCCGTCAGGGTATCGAGAATCTTCCATACTACCGACATCGCATCGCCGAACTCCTTGAATCGCTTCCGTTGCGCCGTGACGAGCGCTACGATGTCGCATTGGCGTCGGGGGAGGCGCTGGGTAATGCCTATGACCATGCGGGCGGTATCGGGTGCGTCCTGACGGTTCAGGCCTATGGCGATCGCGTTGTGGTTGAGGTGCTTGATCGAGGTGCCGGCTATTCTATCGATGAAACGAGCGAGCCGGTCGCATCCGAGGAGCGCGGCCGTGGCATCAAGCTTATGCGTATGCTCGTCGATAACGTGGAGGTTGCTCGTCGTACGGACGGCGCCGGCACGCGCGTACAGATGGTGAAGCTGTTTAGCGGAGCGCTGGAATCGTGTGCCTAGCCAATCGCTTTAGCGCGTTTAGCTACTAAGAACATGCGGCGGTTGATTTCCGATCTCAGCCGAACACATTGAGCGGATAGGCCGTTCCCGCAGTTAGCCGAACGCCCCCGAGGCCCCATTCAGGCCACGGGGGGCCTCGTTTTCCCAGTTGAAGGAACGGTGGAGATGTGTTTCGATGGGTCCGGTGGCCAT
>CALGZX010000093.1 GCA_937934165.1 uncultured Collinsella sp. | reverse complement strand
GTGCATCTGGCCGCCCCATGCGGGCAGCTCCAGGCCGGTCTCCTCGGGGCCAAACGATACGGCGCGGGCAAAGTTGCGTGCGTACGTGCCACCGCCCATGGCAAAGGGTTCGGCATGCTTGCCGGTGAACTCGTTATAGGTATCGATAAGCGCCTTCACGGCCGGATCATCGGCAGAGACCGAGAACGGCACCTTTGCATGACCCACGCGACACGTCACGTCAAAGCGCCCCACAAGCGGCTCAAGCTGCTCGCGGATGGTATCGGCACTCGTGCTGTCGGGGAAGCGCACGTCGATGACCTGCTCAATATGGCCATCCGCCACGCGGATGACGCCAGCGTTGCAGGTAAGCGGGCCAAACGCCGAGCTCGTCGCATCGATACCCAGGCCGCGGCCATAGGCGTCTGCATGTACAAAGGCCAGGAACTTGACGAACTCGTGCTCGGCAGGCGTCAGCAGGCGCTCGTCACGGGCACCAAACGCGTCCTCGGCCTCGCGCAGGTACGTCACGATCAGGCCGACGGCGTTGATCGTCCCCTCGGGCATCGAAGCATGGCCACCGATACCGTGCGCGAAAATCTGGGCATGGCCGTTCTCGAGCGCCGTGATCTCCAGGCGGTCGGCGTTCTCAATGGGCGCCGGCAGTTCATCGGCGGCAATCGCAAGCTCGCAGATAGACTGCGACGGAATGGCGTTGCTCGCCTCGGCGCCGCTCCACGATACGATGCGGCCGCCGTCGATCTTGGGGCTCACAAACGTCGCCCCAAACTGGCCCTTCTCGGCATTGCAGACCGGGAACTCGGCATCGGGCGTAAACAGAAAGTCAGGGTCTGCGTGGTTCTCCAGATAATGGTGAACGTCGGACATGCCCACTTCCTCATCGCAGCCCAGCAGCGCGCGGAAGGTATAGCGCGGCACAATGCCGTGCTTGATCAGGTAGGCACCGGCGTAGAGCGACAACACCGCCGGACCCTTGTCATCAATCACGCCACGGCCGAGCAGCCAGCCCTCGCGACGCTCCATCGCAAACGGGTCGGTGTTCCAGCCGGGGCCGGCGGGCACCACGTCCACGTGGCAGATAGTCGCGAGCTGCTTGTCGCCGCGACCCGGGATATCGGCAATGCCCACATAGCCCTCGTCGTCGCTCGTCTGGTAGCCGAGCTTTTGCGCAATGCCGAGCGCGCAATCGAGCGCATCACGAACCGGGCGGCCAAACGGCGCGCTAGGCTCCGCATCGGCAGCAACGGCTACGGACGGATAACTCACCAGCTGCTCGATATCGGCGACGACATCCTCCCAGACCTCGTCGACATACTCGGCAACGCTCTGCTCCACCTGATTCATGGACGACCTCCTTACCAATGAGCGGCGAGCGTGCCCGCCCCTCACATCAAATACTTATATAGCGAAAAGTTTAGCAAGCTCGGCCACCGAGTGCACCACTGCATCGGCACCCGCCGCCTCGTGCTCGCCCGACGCCGCCGCGCCCGAATAGATACCAATGCACGGCACGCTCATCGCGTGCGCGCCCTCGACGTCGTTAAAGCGATCGCCGATCATCACGGCATCGCCCGCCGTCGCACCGAGCTCTGCCAGGGCATCGCGGACCGAATCGGCCTTGGTCTCGCGCCCCTGCGGCGGATTCATGCCAACCACCGCCTCAAACTGAGAAAGTCCCAGCTCTCCCACCATGTCGATACACTTTGCCTCCATGCGTGACGTCGCCACGGCCATACGCTTGCCTTGGGCGACCAACCCATCCAGCAGCTCGGGGATCCCGTCAAACACGGGATACTCCTCCGGTCCCAGTTCATCAAAAAAGGCACGGTACTCGTCGGCCACCACAAGCGACTCCTCGCGCGAGAAGCCATAAAAGTCGTGAAAGCTCTTCCACAGGGGCGGCCCGATCATGCGGCGCAGGTCACCCATCTGCGCCTCCGAAAACCCGCGCGCGGCCAACGTCTTGCGCGTCGAGGTCATCACCGCCCGGCCCGTATCGGCCACCGTGCCGTCAAAATCGAACAGCACAACCGGCCGCTCGCATAGCTGTAATGCCGCCATCGGCACTCCTCTTCCCCAGTTGATGATTTCCACACCGACACTTCAAACTGTTGACTATTCAACAATTGTACCTAGCAATGTAGAGCAACTCCACTATACTTGTCGCACTTTGCTCTCAGAAGGCGGCGCGAAAGCGCCCCAACGAAAGGTGCAATTATGTCTTTTGCCATCATAACCGACTCCACGTCGGACATCTCCCCCGCCCGCGCTCAAGAGCTCGGCATTTACGTGATTCCACTGCATGTGATTATCGAGGGCGAGGACCTGCTCGACCAGGTGCAGATTACCGCCCAAGAGTACGTCGCCCGCATGGCCGGCTCCGAGCAGCTGCCGCACACCTCGCAGCCGAGTGCCGGCGAGTTCAAGGAACTCTTTGACCGCGTGCGCGCCGACGGCCACGATAGCGCCATCTTTATCTCGCTGTGCAGCGAGTGGTCCGCCTGCTATGCCAACGCCAGCCTGACGGCCGAAACGCACGAGCTCGACGTGCGCTGCATCGACTCGCGCACCGGCTCGGGCGCCGAGGGCCTGCTGGTGGAGTACGCGCTGGCCATGCGCGAGGACGGCCGCAGCCTGGACGAGACCGAGGCGCAGATCCGCGCGACGCTGCCCGACGCCCACCTGCTGCTGATTCCCCGCACGCTCGAGAATCTCGTTAAGAACGGCCGCGCGCCCAAGCTCGCCGGCCAGCTCACGCAAATGCTCAACATTCGCCTGGCCGTTTCGCCGGAGTGGAAATCGGGCGAGATCAAGGCCATAAAAAAGGGCCGCGGTGCCAAGCGCATCGTTACCAACACCATGGCCGATTGCCTCGCATTTTTGGCCGAGTATCCGGGCTCCAGCGTGCGCGTGCTCACGACCGGCGCCGCCGAGGAGCAGGAGCTTGTCAACGAGGCACTCGCGGGTCAGGATTACGTAGACGCCGGCACCGGCCCCATCGGCTGCACCATCGCCACCCACGTAGGCGTCGACGCCATCGCCATCAGCTACTGCCCCCGCTACCAGCCAACTCACTAGGGACGCCCACATCAGTTGCGGTGGAATAGGGACTGTTTTTGGCTTATTAGCCGCCAATCAATCCCTATTCCACCGCAACTTAGAAATCGGCAATCAGCCCTGCGGACCCTGGAACAGCTCCTCATGAGAGCCCATTCTGACCAGCCGGATCACAGGATTAGTCTTATGCGGCAAGTAGAGAACGACCACGTCGACCAAGCCATCGGATAGATGGAAATCGATGTGGCCGTTGTAGTTGCCGCCCGGGTTTGAAAGCTCATGGGCGCCATATTCCGCGGGAAGCGAGCCGTGAGCTGCAAGCTCTGCGACCGCCGCCCTAAACTCGGTTTTTAGCTGCGGATGGATGCGCATCGTCCGTTTGTAATCCGCCTTAAACTGAGCCTCGACTTTAATCTCAAACATCGCTAGTCCTCATCGAGGAACGATATAAGCTCATCAGCGTTATTGAATGACGGGCTGTCGTCCGTCAAAATCCCCAACTCATGAGCCTCGGCGATCACCATGGCGCGTCTCGTCGCCTCGTTGGGCACCTCTGCCCTTCCTACGATCTCAAAAGGAATCTTTCGCTGATTTACCAGCTGCCGAACAGCAAGGTTGAGATACGAATTGAGACTTAGACCAACCGTATCCAAGAACTCAGTCGCCTGCTCCTTGAGCCCCTCTTCGATGCGAACCGTCGTAGGCTTAACCGTTGCAGTGGACATACGCGACCTCCTCGCCTCGTCTTTTGCATCAGTATACCCAATTTAGATGGCAGACTGATGTTAAATAGCATCAGTCTGCCATTCACAATACTACAACGACAGGCACGCTCGCCCTATATCAACCCGCTCAGGGCGATGTCGACGGCCTCGTTGAGGTCGTCGGTGATGTGGACGAGGTCTGGATCGAGCGGGCTAATCATGCCGGCATCCATCACCGGGCCGTTGAGCCAGTCGAACAGGCCTTGCCAGTACTCGCTGCCCACCAGTACGAGCGGCATGCGCTTGACCTTGTGCGTCTGCACCAGCGTGAGCACCTCGAACATCTCGTCGAGCGTGCCGAAACCGCCGGGGAACACGATGGCACCCGAGCTGTACTTAACGAACATGGTCTTACGCACAAAGAAGTAGCGGAAGTCCATACCCAGGTTCACGTATTTGTTGAGCCCCTGCTCGTGCGGAAGCTCGATACCCAAGCCGACCGACTTGCCGTTGGCACTCGCCGCCCCCCTGTTGGCCGCCTCCATAATGCCGGGGCCGCCGCCGGTGATGACCGCCACGCCGCGCTGCGCGATCTTGCGGCCGACCGTGCGCGCCGCCTTGTAGAGCGGATCGGTCTTGGGCGTGCGGGCACTGCCGAAGATGGTCACCGCGGGCCCGAGCTCGGCAAGCGCGCCAAAGCCATCGACGAATTCTGCCTGAATACGAAGGACGCGCCACGGATCGGCATGCAACCAGTCGGTTGAATCTTCGGGCGCCAGCAGGTTGGCGTAGGTGTTGTCCTTAGGAATCATGGGGCCGCGCATGACCACGGGGCCGCGGCGGTACGTCTCGTCGTAGGCGGGCTCGCCCTCGACGTTCTCATTCTTAATCATGGGTGCTCCTATCGAAAATAGAAACGGGCGGGATCGACGCCATGCGCCAAACACCCGCCCGAACATCAACTATTCGGTATGGTACCCACGATGCATAAAGTGCTTGCAAGCTATCGGTCAGCGGTCGCGCAGACGGTGTTAGTGAACGCGACGACCGATCGCCGCTTGGCCTTTACCGTTGCTCACGCCTCGCAAGCGCGTCCGCAGCTCTTAGTAATCCACCGCCGCAGGGCTGTTCATCCAGTCGCTCACGAACGCACCGTAGCGGCCCTCGATAATGGCCTGGCGGGCACGCTGCATAAGGTTGAGCAGGTAGTAGATGTTGTGCATCGACAGCAGAATGCCGCCGAGCATCTCCTTCTGCGTGACCATGTGACGGATGAGCGCACGGCTGTAGCCGCCCGTGCACACCGGGCAGGTGCAGGTGGGATCGATGGGACCGTCGTCGTGCGCAAAGCGCGCGTTACGGAAGTTGAGGCGACCCTCGCTGGAGAACGCTGTGCCCATGCGGCCGGTACGCGTCGGCAGCACGCAGTCGAACATGTCGATGCCCACGCCAACGCCGCGCACGAGCGTGGTAGGGTTGCCGACGCCCATCAGGTAGCGCGGCTTGTGCTTGGGCATGTACTCGCTTACGAGCGGTGCCAAGGTCTCGAACATGGTCTCGTGGTCCTCGCCCACCGAGTAGCCGCCAATGCCGTAACCGGGGAAGTCGCCGCACTCCTCCAGATGACGCAGCGAGCGCAGGCGCAGGTCCAGGTGCATGCCGCCCTGAACGATGCCAAAGAGCGCCTGGTCATCGCGGGTATGCGCCTTATAGCAGCGCTCGGCCCACATGCTCGACAGCTCCACGGCGCGCTCAACGTAAGCGCGCGTGGCGGGATAGCCCGGGCACTGGTCGAGCTGCATGCAGATGTCGGAGCCGAGCTTCATGGCGATTTCCATGTTGTCCTCGGGCGTCCAGAACACATGGCGGCCATCGTAATCGTTGACGATAAAGCGCACGCCCTCGTCAGTGAGCTTGACGGCATCGTTGTGGCTAAAGACCTGGAAACCGCCCGAGTCGGTGAGGATAGGGCCGTGCCAGTTCATAAACTTGTGCAGGCCGCCCAGCTCGGCGATGGTGTCCTCGCCGGGACGCATGGACAGGTGGTAGGTGTTGGCAAGCACGATCTGGGCGCCGAGCTGCTTGACAGTCTCGGTAGGAATGCCCTTGACGTTTGCCTTGGTGCCCACGGGCATAAAGATTGGCGTCTCGATGTCGCCGTGCGGGGTGTGCAGCACGCCGGCGCGCGCATGCGTCGTCGGGTCCTCTGCGATCAGGTCGAATTTAAAAAGGCTCTGGTCCATAAACTGGAACTCCTTGGTTGCGGTTCATACGCAAACCATTATACGGGCAACCCGCGAGAAGCACCGACTCGACAGAAACTGGTGCATTAAACGACTAGTCGTCGGGGACAATCTTCAGCGCCATCTTGCAAAGAAGTGTCCCAATCTGCCGGCACTTAGGGACTGTCCCCAAGTGCCGGCAAGAGTGTCCCTTATAACTAGTCATTTAAGAACGTCCCCAACGACTACGAGATCATCTCCAACAGCCAAGGCAACGCCGATGCTCTGGCGACGTCAGCGAGCGGTCGCCAGGGCGAACAAATTGGCATGAAAAGAGGGCGGCATAGACCTTCTGGTCATGCCGCCCTCTTTGAATGACAAGTTGTCGCCCTGGTGACCGCGCAGCGTCGAGCCGTTACGCGGTTTGGAAAAACCGCGTAACCCTACGGCCGCTGGCCCATGCCACCCTCGAGGGTGACGGTCTCGCCGTTCATATACTTAAAGTCGGGGCCGCAGAGCTGAACGACCACGCGGCCGATCTCCTTCTCGACGTCGCCGTAGTGGCCTGCCGGCGGCATGTGGACGTTGGCCTTAAACGCCTCGGGATAGGCATCCTGGAAGTTCTCGAGCGCAGCAGTCCAGGCAAGCGGGCACACGATGTTGACGTTGATGCCGTCGGGGCCCCACTCGTTGGCGGCGACGCGAGTCAGACCGCGGATGCCCTCCTTGGCGGCTGCATAGCTGCACTGGCCGTAGTTGCCAAACAGACCGGCGCCCGAAGCAAAGTTGACCACAGAGCCCTTGGTCTCCTTCAGGTGCGGATAGGCCTTCTGCATGTACAGATAGGTAGCATACAGACCGGAGTAAATGGCCAGGTTAAACTGATCCATGGTGTGGTCGGCGATGGTCACGCCCGAGGCGCTAGCCTGAGCATTGTTGACGACGGCGTCGATGCGGCCGAACTCCTCAATGGCCTTGTCGATGACGTTCTGGACGACGGCCTCGTTGTCCTGACCGGCCGAGACATCGGCCTGAACAGGCAGAACCTTGACGCCGTACTCGGCCTCGAGGGATTCCTTGGCAGCCTCGAGCTTGGCAACGTTGCGGCCGGTAATGACGAGGTTTGCGCCCTCCTTGGCAAAAGCGATATCGATGCCGTAGCCGATGGAGCCAGCGGAGCCGTCCTTAAGCGTGGCCTTGCCGCCGCCGGTGACGATCACGGTCTTACCAGTGAAAAGTCCCATACAAAGTCCTTTCAAATCGCGACGGGCGAACCCGCCGACTGCGCGCATCCAAATAAACGCGCCAAAAGCTGAGATGCAACTTTAGCGTGTTCAAGCAAAAATAAAAGACCGCGGTAGGCGAACGGCACCACGTCGTTCGGCGAAGGGATTGTCAAGTACAAACTGGATAAAGCGGCCGAGTTATTGTTATCAGATCGAGCCATCGAACACGTTTTGAAACTTTGCTGCGGCGCGCGGGATGTCGGCGCGAGACTATATCATAGGGTGACAAACAACGATGAGGAGCACATGCCTATGACAGACGAGCTGGACCCCCAGACTCAAGAGCATATTGATGATCCCGCAGACGTCACCACAGATACTGACGCTGTGACCTGCGATGGTACCGACGTCGACGGCCCCATCTTGGACGAAAGCGCTACGACGGAAACCCCCGAATCAGAAAACGCCGATGAGCAAAACGACGATGCGCCCGCTCAGGACGACGCCCCCGTACAGGACGACGCCCCGCAAGCAGCGGACCCCATCGAGGTGTCTTCGGAAGAAGAGCTCGATGCCGTCATGGACTCCATGATGGATGCTGTCAAAGCGATGAAAGACGCCGTCGCCGATGCCGATATCGATGCCGAGGAAGAGGAGGCCGCCGAGGCGGCCTCGACCTTTGTGCCCGGCGAGACTCCGGTTGCCGACCAGGGCAGCACCATGCCCTCGTTTCTGCAGCTCGAGCACCCCACGATTGGCGCCGATGCGGTCGATCCGCACGCAGCAGGCTTTTCTGTGGTCGAGGGCGGTACCGGCAATATCGCCGTGCCGCAGACTGCCGATGCGGACGCTGCCGACACCACTCGCCCGACCGCCCCGCACTCCCCCGCCGCGAGCCGCGATCTGGGGACCGCCGTCTCGAACACTGCGAACGCCGTGGGCACCTTTATCGCCCAGGGTGCCTCGGCCATGCGCGAGATGAACGCCGCGAAAAAGGCACTTGCCGATGCCCGCGCCCACCTGGCCGAACTTGAGCAGCGCATTGCCGATCAGGCCGAGGAACTCGAGACGCGCCAGGATATCGCAGGCCGCTACGACCAGATCGTCGCCGACCAGCGCCAGGCGATCGCCACAGCGCAAGAGACCGCTGCGGCAGCCGAGATTGACCGTGATGCCCACGCCGCCAAAGTGACAGAGCTCAAGGGTCAGTTCGAACAAATGAAGACAGAGGATGATGCGACTGAGCTCCGCCTGAAGGCCGCGCTCGACGCCGTGGAGGCCCGCGAGGCGAGCTCTCGCGAGACCGGCAACCGCCTCGTTCGACGTCTT
The DNA here is from genome assembly GCA_937934165.1 of uncultured Collinsella sp. Classification (GTDB taxonomy): domain Bacteria; phylum Actinomycetota; class Coriobacteriia; order Coriobacteriales; family Coriobacteriaceae; genus Collinsella. The sequence goes on along the minus strand of CALGZX010000093.1, from coordinate 5,958 downwards.
GAGGATTCCAAGCGCATCCGCGACAAGGTGAAGGCCGAGCGAGACGCCGGCATTGCGGCCGCACAACAAACCGTCGACGCCACGCGCGCCCAGCTCGAGACGCTGCGTCATGAGTATGCCGAGCTGCAACGCAATCCCTCGGCAAATCCCGCCAACTATACGGTGCGTACCAGCGAGCTCTCGATGCAGATCTCCGACACGGCAGATGCCCTGCGAAAAGCCGAAGAAGATGTCCCGCGCATCACCGCCGACCTTGAGCACTCGCTTACCGCAGCCGAGCAGGCCGTCGAGCAGGCGCAGGCCCCCATCGCCGACGCCAAGCGAGCCCATCAGGCCGTGACGGCAGAGGCCGATGCCGCGCGCGACGAGCTACAGACCGCAAAAACCACCGCTGCAACGCGCCAGCGCGAACTGCACGAGAAGATCGCTGCCGAGGACAAGGCACGCCGCGACCAAGAGCAGAGCATAGCCAACGCCCAAGCAGATGCCGCGCATGCGCAGTCGATTATCGAACAGGCGACCGAGGTGCACGACCACCCAGAGATCACTGAGTCGCTTGCAGGATCCTTGGCCCGAGACAAAGCCGAACACGCCGAGACCGAGCGAGAAGTCGCCCAGCTCGAGGCCACCGAGGACGCGGTGCGCGAGCGTACCCGCGACTCACGCATCAAATTCACCGGCGCCATCGTCTGCATCGTCGCCGCAATCCTGGTGATCATCCTGGTCTGGCTGTTCGCAAGCAAGTAAACCAACCGCCAAAAAACGCTCAACGCAGTTGCGGTGAGATAGTTCCTGTTTAGCCCCAAAAAGGCCAATTCAAGAACTATCTCACCGCAACTTATTTAGATCGACGCAAGGCAACCTACCCCTCTTGCACCAATCTCTTGGACATAAGGAGTGTCCCCAGGTGCCGGCACATAAGGAACGTCCCCAAGTGCCAAGTGCCCAATGACTACTCAACAACCACGGCAACACCGATGTAATGGCAGAGTCAGCGAGCGGGTCGCATTTGAGACAAGGTGACGTGAAACGAAAGGGCGCTGACCTTCTGGTCGCGCCCTTGAAGTTGAACGTCAGATTGTCCAAATGCGGCCCGCGCAGCGTCGACCGGTTACGGCGTTTGTAAAACGCCGTAACCTACAAGATGAGCATGGCGTCGCCAAAGCTGAAGAAGCGGTAGCGCTCCTCGATAGCGGCAGCGTAGGCATCCATGATCTGGTCGCGGGTGGCAAGTGCACTCACAAGCATCATGAGCGTGGAGCGCGGCACGTGGAAGTTCGTAATCAGCGCGTCAACCACGTGATAGGTCGAGCCGGGCATGAGGTAGAGCTGCGTCGTCGCGTTCTCGCGTACCACGATGTCGCCGCGGCCGAGCATATCGGCCCCGTCCTCGCGACCCTCAAAATAGCGCGCCGTCACGGCCGGATCGGACACCGGTGCCTCGGCGTCAAACGCGCTCTCGAGCGAGCGCACCGCCGTGGTACCGACAGCGATCACGCGATGGCCCTCGGCCTTCGCCTTATGCACGGCGTCGACAACTTCCTGCGACACGTGATAGCGCTCGGTGTGCATCACATGCTGCGTGGGGTCGTCCTCCTCCACCAGACGGAAGGTATCGATGCCCACCTCGAGCTCGACGGCGGCAAACTTCGCACCCTTGGCCTCGATAGCGGCCATAAGCTCGGGGGTAAAGTGCAGACCCGCCGTGGGAGCGGCAGCCGAGTGCTCCTCCTTCATGGCGTAGACGGTCTGGTACTTCTCGGGATCGCCCTCGTAATCGGTAATGTAGGGCGGCAGCGGCACGTGACCGGCGGCATGGATGGCCTCGTCGAGCGTGCGCGGCTCGCCGGCGGCATTGCAACCGGCCGGCTCAAAGCGCACCAGACGGCCACCGCGGCTATCGGTGACAAAGTCGATGACCGCGGCCGTCAGCACCACGGACGCGCCCTCGGGCGCATGGGCGCCGCCCGCACGATACTCAATCTGAGCACCGGGCTTCAGGCGCTTACCCGGCTTGACCAGGCACTCCCAGACATGGCCCAGCGGATCCACATCCTCGCGGCGCTTGAGCAGCAGCGTCTCGACCACGCCGCCCGAGCCGGCCTTGCGACCGATCAGGCGGGCCGGCATCACGCGCGTCTTGTTGATGACGAGCACGTCGCCCGGCTCGATATAGTCGATGATGTCGCGGAAGATGCGGTGCTCAACGGTACCGCCGTGCTCCAGCGGCGTTCCCGCCTGGGAGCCCTTGCGATCCACCACCAGCAGGCGGCAGGAGTCGCGCGGCTCGGCAGGAGCTTGGGCAATCAGTTCCTCGGGAAGGTTGTAGTCAAAATCATCGGTACGCATAGACACGTCGGATACTCCTTATATAGCTATAGTCCGCTCTACATCCTAGCAGGCTGCCAGCTCAAAAGAACTACTTTTTGGACGCTTTGCGCTCGTCGCGGATGCGGGCGCGGTCCATGGCCGCCTCGACAGCCGAGAAGCGGCAACCACAGTAGTTCTGCCGATACATGCCCAGCTCGCGCGAACGGCGTGTCGCCTCGGGGTAATACGGACGAAAATCGCGAATCACCGGAGTGAGACCGCGGGCGGCAGCCAGACGCTCCAACACATCATTGCAGGTGTCGAACAGCTGATACGGCGAGACGGCGAGCGTCGTACCCACAAACTCAAACCCGCGCTCCTGGGCCACGCGGCATGCCTCGGCCAGGCGCAGGGCATAGCATGCGCGACAGCGACGGGCTCGATCGGCGCCCAGCGGGGCCACGCCGGCCTCCCAACGCTCACGGTCCTCCCCCGCCTCGATAAGCTCGATGTCGCCATCGGCACACCACCGGCGCAGCTCGTCCAGGCGACGCTGCCATTCATCGTGCGGCTGAATATTGGGGTTGGTCCAGCAAATCGTGGGCTCAAACCCTTCCTCGCGCAGCAGGCGGACCGGCTCAAGCGAGCACGGCGCGCAGCAAGCGTGCAACAACAACGGCTTCATCAACATCTCCTCACCCGAAAAAGCGCACGCCAAAGGACGTATCCTCGCAGGCGACAATGCGGCGGTCGCGCAAAATGGTCCGCACGTAATACCAGTCGCCCACACAGCCTGACAAATGCAAGCCGGCCGCCAGATAGCACAGCAGCGGATAGCCCGAAAACGCAAACCCCAGGGCAAGCGTTGCCGTCACAACAACCGTCGGCGCCAGGCAAACCGCCACGTACCGCCGGCGAGAATACACAACGCCTTCGGCGCAGGCATAGATCATCGCTGTCTCGCGATTCGCCCCAAAGGTCACCTTCGCGCCCGCAGGCGCCAGCAGCTTAAAAAACACACCGTGCACCAGCTCGTGCACGGCGAACGACGCCATTGAGATCGCAGCCAAGCCGACTATCCAGCCCACGACCGCCGTCCAACCGCCCGCGTCAGCCGCATCCAGGTCCGCGGGTCCGCCCAGCAGCATAAACACCGGCACCAGGCACACGGCAAACACGCCGACTACGACCATCCCCCACACGAAGCAAGCGTGCAGAAAATCCTCGTCTTCAAACGCATGTATGTTGGAAATCTCATTCATAGCATCTTAGGATAGCGCCCCTGCCACGCACCCGCCCGCATGTGCGATAATGTCGAACGATATGCACGAATTGACCACCGCGCCGCCGAGCCCCGCGCCCGGCCGCGCCCTCACCATATGCGAAGGAGTCCCATGGCATCCAAATACTCCATGAACGACCGTCCCAGCTGGCCTCGCCGCGCCATCGTTACCGCCGGCGAGCCCTACGGCAACAAGGGCCTTCACTTTGGCCACGTTGGCGGCGTCTTTGTCCCTGCCGACTTCTTCGCCCGCTTCCTGCGCGACCGCCTGGGCCGTGAGAACGTCATCTTCACCTCGGGCACCGACTGCTACGGCTCGCCCATCATGGAGAGCTACCGCAAGCTCAAGGAGAACGAGGGCTACGACAAGTCCATTAACGAGTACGTCGAGTCCAATCACTCCCGCCAAGCAGCGACCCTCAACAACTACAACATCAGCTGCGATATCTACGGCGGCTCGGGCCTTGAGCCGGCTGCGCAGATTCACAACGAGGTGACCGCCGAGATTATCGAGCGCTTGCACGAGCAGGGCACCATCTCCAAGCGCTCCACGCTGCAGTTCTACGATGCCAAGGCCGGCACGTTCCTCAACGGCCGTCAGGTGATCGGCCGCTGCCCCATCCAGGGCTGCAAGTCCGAGAAGGCCTATGCCGACGAGTGCGACCTGGGCCACCAGTTTGAGCCCGAGGAGCTCATCGCGCCTAAGAGCCAGCTCACCGGCGAGGTGCCCGAGCTGCGCCCGGTCGACAACCTCTACTTCGACCTGCCGGCCTACCTCGACTTTATGAAGACCTATACCGCCAAGCTCGCCCAGAACCCGCAGGTTCGTTCCGTGGTCTCCAAGACCATGGAGGAGTGGCTGCTGCCGGCTCAACTCTACATCCAGAACAAGTTCCGCGAGGCCTTCGATGCCGTTGAGGATCAGCTTCCCGAGCACACCGTCCTGGAGCCCGAGGGCAACAAGAGCAGCTTTACCGTCACCTTCCCCAGCTGGAAGGAGCGCGACGATGCCCACGCGGTGCTCGCCAACGGTGGCGTGCGTTTCCGCAGCGGCAAGGCGCTCGTGCCCTTCCGCATCACCGGCAACATCGACTGGGGCGTTCCGGTGCCCGAGGTCGATGGCGTCTCCAACGTCACCTGCTGGTGCTGGCCCGAGAGCCTGTGGGCGCCCATCAGCTATACGCGTACCGTGCTCGCACGCGATGCCAAGGCCGCCGGCGTGACCGAGGGCGTCGCCGCCCAGGATGCCGCCCTCATGGGCGAGCCCGCTGCCGATTCCACGCAGGTACCCGCTCCCACCTACCAGCACAGCTCGCTCGACTGGCGCGACTGGTGGTGCTCTGACGACGCTCAGATCTACCAGTTCATCGGTCAGGACAACATCTACTTCTACTGCATAGCTCAGACCGCCATGTGGGAGGCCCTGGGTTGGGATCTTACGCAGAGCACCGTCAGCGCCTGCTATCACCTGCTCTACATGGGCAAAAAAGCCAGCTCGTCCTCGCAGACGCCTCCCCCGCCGGCAGACGACCTGCTCAACCACTACACCTGCGAGCAGATGCGCGCGCACTGGCTGTCGCTCGGCCTGTCCGAGAAGCCGGTGAGCTTTAGTCCCAAGGCATACGACACGCGCGTAACCGGCAAGGACAAGGACGGCAACGAGGTGCGCGCCTGCGACGACAAGCGCGTTATCGACCCCGCCCTTAAGGAGAGCGCGCTGCTGACCGGCGTGTTCAACCGCCTGGCCCGCAGCTGCTTCTACGGCGTCGCCGTCAAGGAGGGCGACGAGAGTCCCTATCGCAACGGTTGCATTCCCGCCGGCGCCGCTTCTGGCACCGTGATCGAAGCCGCCCAGCAGGCAGCCCTCGCCTTTGAACAGGCCATGTACAAGTTCGAGACGCACCGCGCGCTTGCCGTGTGCGACGACTACCTACGCGCCGCCAACAAGCGCTGGAGCGACGCCTCCAAGGCCGCCAACAAGCTCGAGGGTAATGAGGCAAACGCCGCGATGGCGCAGGCCCTCGTCGACGCCTTTAGCGAGCTGCGCGTAGCGACCGTGCTCATGCACGGCATCGTGCCGGCCGGCTGCGAGCTCATCTGCGAGTACTTCGACGTTGACCCGGTCGCCTTCTTTAGCTGGGATAACATCTTTGCCTCCACGGATGAGTTTGTGGAGAGCCTGGGCGAGAAGCCCGGCGAGCACCGCGTGAAGCCGCTGCCCCCGCGCTTCGACTTCTTTAGCAAGCACGAGAGCCAGTACTAGGTAAACGCAACGCGCCCGAGAATGATTATTCTGGGACGGGGATTAAAAAAGGCTCTGTTAGACCAGGATTGACATACATGTGTCCCCACGGTGCCATATCGTT
>CALGZX010000092.1 GCA_937934165.1 uncultured Collinsella sp. | reverse complement strand
CGTGGTGAACATCTGACGGCTTTGCTGAAACTTGAACTGTTCGTGGGCCATGATGTATGCGTCGAACACAGTCGAGAACAGCACCGCCGCCACGTTCACCGCCATGATAGCCATGAGCTCGCCCGCAAGCCCGACTTGGTCGAACGTAAAGCTGCCAGAAAAGAATAGCCCAACGTTCGCAGCAAAGAGCAGACCCAACACCAGTGCAATGGAGCTGATCATCGCATATAGCGCAAGGTACATGCCATTGAGTGATCGGACGTCTTCCTCCGTCCCCTTAGCCTTCTTCTGCGTATAGAAGCGGATATACGCCTCGGAGAATCCAAACGTCAGAAGCGTTAGGGAGAAGACGAAGGAATTCGCAGTCTGGTAAACGCCGTAGTCCGCCTGACCCACGAAAGCGAGGAGCATCGGGGTATAGACGAGGTTGACGAGATTCTTAACGATGATGTTCGCGTACCCGAGAATCGCCCCGGCCTTGCGTTGACTAACCATGGACAGTATCTCCCGAAGATAGAGTTTCAGATTTCACTGGACATAACCACCCTATAAGCTGGCAAGGGCAGCGCGAAGCCATGCGACGGAATCATTCCTCTTCTCCTCAAGCTCTCGCTCGAAGCCGGTCCAATCGAACTCATCGACGCAGCGCTCGCGGAAGCAATCCTTACCGGCGCGGTTGGAGTTAATCCCAAACAAGGCGTGGAGGGTATCGAACCTGCTGGACATATTCCCAGCATTTCCCTGCCGTTCGTAAATCACAAAAGGCCGGTGGAAAAGGAGACTGAAAACTGTAGCGTGGAAGCTGTCAGTGCAAACGAGAGCAGAGTGGTGAATAAGCCACACGAACTCCGCGGGGCCGACCGGCAAATGGATATCCGTCAAGTCCACCAGCCCCAGGCCGTCGCGGCCACATCGCTCCGCGATCTTTGCCGAAGCTGTATCGTCTCCCAAGACATACTTAAGGCAGAAAGGCCCCTCCAGGTCGATGCCCGGAATAATCGGGCGCTCCTCTATCTCGGACCACCACTTGGCAGTTTGGAGCATCGTAGGGTCAAGAACGACCTTGACGTCCCGCCCAGTAAGCTCGCGGACAATCTGAGCACCCGCGAACTCCCGAACACCGATGTCCTTGATTCCGCCAAGCCATTCGGAGTAGCGCCGACCCCACTCCTCAGGCATGTCCGACATGCCGATGCCGAAACTAGCGGCATAGGCCATTTTCTTGTCGACGCCCACGGCGCACTGGGCGCCAAACTTACTCGCACCCAATCCCCACCCGGGGTTCCAGCATTGATCGGAGCCGATCACGACGGGACCAGTGATGCTACGAACGTCCCTCTCGGCAATCTCAACGACAGGCGCACAGTACTCATCCTGAAAAACTCGGAAACGCCGCCTCCTCTCGGCGGGCGCCTTCTTCGACTCGATTCGGACTCTGTTGAGGTCCGCCATGATCTTAAAGACCCCGCGCTTACTCACCGGGCGGCGGCAATCGACCGAAAGAACCTCTTTGCCGGTAAGAGAGGCGACGGCGGCCTCGAGGGCGCAGGCCTGCAGCCTGTTCCCGTAGTTGGTGGGGTCAAAAATGCTGAGAATATATATCTGCCTGTCGTTCAATGAAACTCCAATCAAAGATAACTAACGAGTGCCTCGGCGTGAAATCCAGTACTTAATGGTTCTGCCGATAGACCGGATGTACAAACCGAAGCGGATATACAGCGGAATCATGCCGCTGCAGCCGAGCCAGAGGCGAAGAAACCGCCGGTTCTCGCTCCTGCAACAGCCGTTCTCAAGAGCCCCGTGGCAATCAAATCCTTCCAGGCTATCTGTCAACCAGGAAAGGACATCAGAATCGGAAGCGCCGTTGGAGAACGCAGTCTCCGCAGCGTAGGCGCAGGCCCCTACAAACCTGTCAGTAAGCAGTCGGTCGACTGCCTCCAAGCCATCGGGAGACATCCCTGCGTCAGGCTTGGCGGCGAAGCAGAGAACGTCTCGCATAGCCCGGGGGTAATCGAACTGCCCCTCCAGGTTAAGGCCCATGGCCGAGCCCCCGGAAGGCATGCGGTAGAGATAGTAGACATCGCTGTCTTCGACAGATTCGCAAATAGAGGCGCAGCAGAGCAGCTTCAGGATGAACTCCTGGTCCTCGCCGGTCCGCCTCCCGACCGTGAACCGAACCCCACTCGCCGCGATGAGCCGAGCAGAAACGAGGAAGAGCCAGCAGGGGAAAGTGGCGTATCTGTTCCCGAGCGATAGCTCGAGGAACTCCGATGCGTTCCCGAGGAACCGCCCGTACCCGAAGACCGTGCCTCGGGGAAGAGCACGGTACGCAAGCGCGACGATATCGGGGCGGACAGGCCTGCGTCCCAGCAGGGACCCCGCCTTCTCCACGAAGTTGGGAACGACGGTGTCATCGACGTCCAAGAAGGCGAGATATTCCCCACTGGCGGCCGCGATAGCAGCATTGCGCGCAGCGGAGACCCCGGCGTTCCCCTGGTGAAGAACCTTAATGCGATCATCGCCCCGCGCGAGCGCATCGGCCATCTTACCCGTACCGTCAACAGATCCGTCATCGACGATGATGGCCTCCCAATCGTCGGACGTCTGCTCAGAAAGCGAGCGAACGGCTGCCTCTAGGGTAGAAACGGCGTTATAGGCGGGGACAACAAACGTGATTAGAGGCGCCGTGACAGTTTGATACATGGATTTAACCTCTAGAAAAGGAGAAGCGGATAGAAAACGGCGCTCTTCATGACCTCGACATAGTTGAATGAAGGGATGAAACTTGCCATGGAGATAAACCAGACGGCAATAGCGAGCAACATCAAAACGGCATCGGCAAGAATCGGCCATCGCGAATCAACCGCATGGCCCCTTCCCTTGTTGTTAAGCAGATATGTCGAGCCAATCAAGATCGGAATGAACTTCAAGCGGTTGCCGACGTTAACGAGGGTGAGTTCCATCGCGATGACGCACATCGTCAAAACAAGAACGAGCGCCGTTCGTCCATCATGCTGTCTCGTGGCGTAGATCCTAAGCAGCAGGACCCCGAGCAACAGCAACGAAAACACATGGCTCAGATTGCTGAGAAGGTTGTCCGCCTGCTCTTGATCCCACTCCGTGCCGATGGTATAGAAACTCGCCTTCTTCAGAACGCTTGTAATGACAGGCACCCCGTCAAACAAATGGGACGCGAGAAGTACGGAAGCCACGGAAATCATGGTGACAACCGCGACAACGCAGATAATCGAATTCCTGACAGGGTTACGCTCGAGAATCGGCTGAACTAGGAACAAAACCAAGACGAGCAGGATAGAATTGTGGATGAGGCATGCGACGATGATCAGGACGAGCGACGGCAGAGAATCCCTGAACCCGTAAGACCGCCTCTTACATATCGCGACCGCACAAATCACGCAGCCGAGAGCCGAGCGAACGTTACCGATCAGGGGCTGCGCCGGGACGGCAAAAAAGATGAATACCATGAGCGGGAGGAAAGCCCATGCATCTGTCGTCTCCTCGGCACACCTGTCCATCATCAGCCAAGCGATGAGACCGTAACCGAAAAACGCGGCGAGCGACTGGAGGAGTCGGAGGTCGCCGATATTCCCGGTTACCCAACACAGAAAGTTCCAGACGAGCAGGCCGTTGTGATCCTCGTTCAGGCTGGTTCCGATCGAGAGAATGTTCCTGCCATCGTAGTAGCCGCATTCAACCATCCATCGGGTCATATCGACAGGGTGGTTGTAAACGATACCATGGGCGACAAGCGCAGCAGAAAACCCAACCCCAAGGGCGCAGGCAACCGCCATCTTCTTTGTAGGGGCCCCGGTAAAGACGAGAAGGGAGAGGAAAACGGCGAGGAGGGGCGAAACAATAGCGCATACGCCAAGGAAGAACACCATGCCGAGCGCGTTCCCCCTACCCGCCATCGATAGGGTCCTCTGCGGCATGCCTCCCGAACTGATAGTTAAGATCTTCATCGAGCCAAGCTCCTCGCCAGCGGAGTAGCAGCGCGGCAGGCAACCAGGCACACATACGCAAGATAATCCATTTTCTTTTCCAACAAAGTGAAGAAGATCCGCTGCTCAAGCCTCAAATCCCCGCATCGACCGATGGCCTCCGCGTACAGCGATGTATCCCTGAACTCCTGGAACTGCTTTTTAAACCACTTGCCATCAGCATTCTTGCGCATGTCGTAGAAACCGTTAGACAGATAACCGACAAGAGCGGTCTCAGCAAATCCATTCCCCGGCCATTTCGAATCCCACGCGACGGCCTGTCGATGGACGGCTTCCTTGACCATGGCGTACTGGGCAATCTGGCCTTCGCGATAATTGGCAGTAATGCTGCTTGCGTTGGGACGATAATAATACAAGGGCTCGCGAACGCATGCGGCGCTCTTCATATTATCGAGAATGTAAAGGCTTTGCAGCTGATCTTCCCCAAGCTGCATCTTCCCATAAGGCGAGTAATCTGAATCGGCATCGACGCAAGACCTTCGAGCGATTTTAGTGACCATATTAGGAATATATCCATCGAGGAACGCAGAGCGTACATCGTTAAGGCTTTCTCCGGTATAGAAACGCTGTTCACCGGGCAGTCCCCCAGGGAGCACAGAGCCGAACGTCGGAGATTCGCTAAGGCAGATCAACACGACGTCGGGATCCAGTTCGTCAATGATCCCGGAAACCGCACACATTGCATTGGGCGCCAGACCGTCGTCGCCGTCAACGTGCCAATAATAATCACCGTTGGCGGCTTTGATCCCGGCACGGCGAGCAAGCAGCAACCCCTTGTTCTCCTGTTTGACTATGCGGACGGGAACATCCGCCTCCGCGGCGAAGCGCTCATAGATACTCGCGCTGCCGTCGGTCGAGCCGTCGTCGACGATGACGACCTCGTAGTCGGAATAATCCTGATGTGCAATGCTGTCCAAGCATTGTCCGAGATATTCCTCTACGTTATAAACGGGAATGATTATCGAGAATCTCACATTAAAAACCTTTGTTCATAGGGATTATCCGATTGCTTTGCCAGAAATCGCGGCATAAAGGGCATAGAAAGCGTTATGCATCTTCGGGGAAAGCGCAAAAAGCGCGCACCTCAGTCTCCAGGTGCGCGAAGCTAGGGTGTTCCTTGAGGCGCGCATCGCAAGGTCGCGGGCAAGCCTCAAATACGCCTGCCCCTCCGCCCTGTCGGCAAAGCTATCGAGATCAACCCGCATGGCAACGCGCAGAATGCAATACGCTCGGAAGCACTCGAACTCGCCATCAAAATTTCCCTCGGCAACCCGCCGCACGGCCTCAATGGCAGCATCCATATCCCTCACATGCTTAGGGCCTTGCTTCTTAAGCGTTGTGATGGAACCGGGCCTCGTCACGTACGCATAGAAAGGGGCGTCAGTGACAGCGACGGTCTCTACACGGGAGCAAATCGCGGAAGTCACGCCCATATCCTCGAAAAGCTGACCCTCGGGGAACACAAGGTCGGGCATCAAAGAACGGGAAAACAACTTGCCCCAGGCAGACCCGCTCTCCCCTTCGAGCAGAAGAAGGCGCCTCAGATGCTCCCAGCCGCTCTCCAACGTGAACAAAGGCTCACACCGCATTTCATAACTCTCGAGAGGAGGCATCTTGGCAAAGGACCCCGCGACAAACGACACATGGTATCTCAAAGCCGCCTGGAGCATGAACTCAACGGCCCGCGGATCTATGAGATCGTCTCCGTCGACATACATCAAGTAGTCACCATGACAAAGCCGAGTGCCATAATTTCGGGCAGATGAGAGCCCGCCGTTCTCCTTGTGGAGAATCTCGACGCGTGAATCATCCCCGACGACGCTAGCAATCAACTCAACCGTGTCATCGGTACAGCCGTCATCCACGATAAGAATCTCAATATTTGGATACGTCTGACAGAGCAGCGACCTTATGCAGGGAAGCACGAACGGCCCCACGTTGAAGATGGGGACGACGATGCTAACAAGAGGCGCTTCAGCTTTTGATGCTGTAGAAATCATATCTTTAGAAAGAACCTCCCAAATCCAAGGCATCCAGGTACTCCCCCAGCTCTTCCTCCCAGTCGGGCATGTGGAAGCCGACGGCCTCGAGTTTCGACAGGTCGAGCGCGGAGTGGACCGGGCGCGGGGCGACGGGGCCCGCGGC
>CALGZX010000091.1 GCA_937934165.1 uncultured Collinsella sp. | reverse complement strand
CGTAGCGGGTGGTTTAAAGCTGGCCGCTGCGCGGCCAGCAGACTAAAGTCTTGAACAAAAAAGACGGGGCTCGCAATGCGAACCCCGTCTGCAAAGAAATCTGGCGAGAAAGCCTGATTACTTGAGGGTGACAGCAGCGCCAGCAGCCTCGAGCTTCTCCTTGGCAGCCTCGGCGTCCTCCTTCTTGGCACCCTCGAGAACAGCCTTGGGAGCGCCCTCGACGACCTCCTTGGCCTCCTTCAGGCCAAGGTTGGTGAGCTCACGGACGGCCTTGATGACCTGGATCTTGTTGTCGCCGAAGCCCTCGAGCACGACGTCAAACTCGGTCTTCTCCTCGGCCTCAGCAGCGCCAGCAGCGGGAGCGGCGACAACAGCGGCAGGAGCAGCGGCGGAAACGCCGAAGGTGTCCTCGATAGCCTTGACGAGCTCGGAAGCCTCGAGAAGGGTCATTTCCTTAAGAGCATCGATGATCTCATCGGTGGTAAGCTTAGCCATTTCTAAGTCCTTTCGGTTTCCGTGTCTGTGCACGGAGATCAGTTAAAACACGGCGCGAATGCGCCAGGGGTGCGGCGTTGCCGCCGCGGGTGAAAACAGCGACTAGGCTGCCTTCTGCTCGGAGACCTGCTGGATCGAACGAGCGAGACCAGAGGAAACGCCGTTGACGCAGACAGCGATGTCGCGAGCGAAACCGGAGATGAGACCGGCGATCTGGCCGAGAAGCTGATCCTTGGTGGGCAGCTCGGCGATAGCCTTAACATCATCTGCGGAAACGGCCTTGCCGTCGGAGATACCGCCCTTGATCTCAAGGACGCCCTTGGACTTAGCGGAGAAGTCCTTAAGGGCCTTAGCGGCCTCGACCGGCTCGGTCTCGTAGAACACATAAGCGACGGGGCCGGCGAGGAGTTCGTCGATCTCGGGCTGCTCCTGGTTCTTGAGAGCGATCTTGACCAAGTTGTTCTTGTAGACCTTCATCTCGGCGCCGCACTCGCGAAGCTGATGACGCAGCTCCTGAGCCTGCTTAACCGTCAGACCGTTGTAGTTGACGACGAACAGACCGGCGTTCTCGGCGATACGGGACTCGATCTCTGCAACCTTGTCGATTTTGTACTGCTGGGGCATGAATTACCCCTCCTCGAATTCTTTCCGGGCACGGTCCGCCACAAGGACGTGACGGGGGCATGTCCAAAAAGAAAGCCCCCGCGCTGCATGAGCGACGGGGGCGAGAAGACATATCTACTCGACCACCTCGGCTGGCGGGATATCCCATTAAGCTCGCGGGCAATGCCCGTTTGCGCCGGCTGTCTCTGGCAGCGGATTCGTGCGTAAACCGAAAGTATTATGGCGGGGACCCCGGCGTCGGTCAACGGAAAACCGAGCTGTACACAATTCCACCATCCGGCCGCGCCGCCAAAGGCCAGGCGCAAGGTTTTCGCTCGGTCAAGTCCTGGCTCGCACGAAGAGCACATTAAGTGCTCTTCGGCTCGTGCGGAATCTACGAAAACCTTGCGCCTGGCCTTTGGCGGCGCGGCCTGCGTCAACTATGGGGCAGCCCGGTTTTTCGTTGGCTGACGCCCCCACTCATAATGCTTGGGTCGGTGGGCTGATGTGTTGCGTCCCTGATGGCTACAAGGTTGAAATGAAGGTGGACAGGCGGCGGAGACCTTCGTCCAGGTTTTCATCGCTTACGCAGTAGCTGAGGCGGATGTGGCTTTCGGTGCCGAAGCAGTTTCCGGGGACTAGGGCTACGTTGGCCTCTTTGATAGCTTTGATGCAGAAGCCCTCGCTGGTTAGGCCGAACTTTTTGATGCTCGGGAAAGTGTAGAAGGCTCCTGCGGGCTCTACTACGTCGAGGCCCATGGCGTCTAAGGCTGCGAGTACGCGTTCGCGGCGGGCTCGATAGACTTCGAGCATGGGGGTTGGGTCGACGGTCAGGGCTCGCGTTGCGGCATCCATCTCGAAGGAGACGGCGCTCGATACTAGGTATTGGTGGGCTTTTGCGATCTCGGCGATGACGGGGGTTGCCGCTGCGAGCCAGCCCAGGCGCCAGCCGGTCATAGCCCAGGGCTTGGAGAAGCTCTCAATAACTACCGTCTGATCGCGAAGCTCCGGGTGACGCTGGGCAAAGCGCTCGTAGCCGTCCACGTAGACCAGGCGGTTGTATACGTCGTCGCAGATCACGTAGATGCCCGCCTGCTCTGCCACGTGTGCCACGGCGTCGAGCGATGCCGCGTTGAGGATACAGCCCGTAGGATTGTTGGGCGAGCAGATGACGATGGCCTTGGTCGCCGGCGTCACGCAAGCGCGAAGCGCTTCCTCATCGATCTGGAATTGCGAGGGCTCCGTATCCAAAAAGACCGCCTTGGCGTGGTTGGCCACGACGATGCTCTCGTACAGGCCAAAGGCAGGCGTGGGAATAATGACCTCGTCGCCGGGGTTGAGCATAGCCATGAATGTTGCCGACAGTGCCTCGGTCGCACCGTCGGTCAGGATGACCTCATCGGCCGAAAACGTAAGGCCCGCGTCCCCCATGTAGGCAGATAACGCCTCACGCAGGGCGGGGCGACCGTTGTTGGGCGGATAGTGCGTGTCACCGCGGTCCAGTGCGGCGGTCACCTCGGCACTAATCACATCGGGCGTGGGAAAATCGGGCTCGCCAAGCGCAAGCGCGATGCACCCCGGATGCTGGGCGGCGAACGCGTTAATCCGGCGGATACCGGAGGGCTTGAGCATGGCAAGCGAGGTATTCATGGGCAGACGCATGGCGTTCCTTTCGTAAGGGTTGCACTAGGATAGCGCGGCGGGACGCCACCAGACGGTGTAACCTAAACGGAAACGAGCCGGAAAGGAGATGGCATGGAGACGACCGCGCGCGGCGACGTACCAAAAGCGCTGCACACCATTGCGTATATCAGTATTCCCAATAGCGCCGATCTTGATTTTTTGCTCTGGGACCTGCAGGATGCCATCGCCGCCTATGCGCAGCTTTCCGGCACCGCACTCCCCCGCCCGGTCGACTTGAAGGCAAATGACGCCGGCAGCGTTGCCGATGGCATCGTGCTGGCCATTGAAGATGTGGCTGACGATGAGACGTTGACAGCCATCGAGCAGGCGCTTGAGCGCTTTGGCGGTACGGGAACGCGCGTCTATGCCGCGATTCGAGCCGCACAAAAGGGCACTGAGCAGGCGCGTGGGACCGCCGTTCGCCTGCACAAGGCATGTGAGCGCCATGGCCAATTGTGGTGTGGCGGCGTTGCCATCTGCGCCGGCAGCGGCATCGCAGCGCTTCGCCATTCCCCACGCATGGGTCTCTTGCGTCGACCATTTTCGGAAGCGATGGATAAGCTTGTGGGCGCTGTGCGCATGGGCTGCTCCGTCAAGCATGCACAGCGACTTGGCGGCGGCAATGCCGCCAACGTCGACGCCGACGGCATGGTTTGCGCCGAGCCAGCCGTGCCCGCGCCGATCTGGCGAGGCGCTCTGAAACGTCTGGGCGCCCACGCTCAAACAAAAATCTAAATTAAATAACAGCCCAGTCAACGGCTTCGTGCCAACGCTCAACAAGACGCTCCAGACGCCAGGCGGCATTGGCGGGACTTGTCGAGGGCAGGACGATGGCAGGCAGCCCCGTCCGATCTTGCAAG
>CALGZX010000090.1 GCA_937934165.1 uncultured Collinsella sp. | reverse complement strand
GCGACGTTCCCTGCGGCGTGCTATTAGCGGTGCTCACGTCCTCATCCGAAGCCGACTGTTCGTCGGTCAGCGAGGTGATGACCAGCACTTCCTCGTTGTTCTCGGCCGTGGTCTGAGCGCGCACCACAATGGTGTAGTACACGTCGTTTGCCGATTTCTCAACCGACGAGACGGTGCCGAGCGGTAGACCCTTGGGGAACACGCCACCGATGCCCGAGGTCACGATGATGTCGCCAACCTTAACATCGGAGTCGACGCTCACGTACTCAAGACGCAGCGTGCCGTCAGCCTGACCCTGCAGCATGCCCTGGGCGCGCGTGTCCTGCACCATGGCGGATACGCCGGAGTTCTCGTCGCCAATCAGGCGCACGGTGGACGTTTTGGCCGAGACTTCGATGATCTGGCCGATAACACCGGCCGAACTCGTCACAGGCATGTTGATGGTAAGCCCGTCGGCAGAACCCTTATCAATCGTGACGGTCGAGGTCCAGGCATCGCCCGAGGCACCAACGATACGGGCTGCGGTCGATTTGAGGTTGTAGGTCGACTGCAGGCCGACCAGCCCCTCCAGACGCTCAGCGGTCTTTTGAGCCTCAGAAAGCTCGGCGACCTTAGAGGTCAGCTCCTCATTTTGCTTCTTGAGCTCGTCGAGCGTGTCCTGCGACGCCGTTAGGTTAGAGAACACGTTGCCAATCGCATTGAAGGGAGCCGCCACAGCCGAGCCCACAAAGCGCACCGGAGAGGTAATCGTCGTTACGCCCGAACGCACGGCATGAATCGGCCCTGCCTCGCCCTCGCGGATGTAAAACGTGAGCAGCAACACCGAAATCAGGCTGAAAACAATCAACGGGCGCATACCCGTTGATTGTCGCTTGGTATTCAGATTTGTGGAGAAACCCGAAGATCGTGCCAAATGGAATCCACCTTTTGGAAATTAAGCATTGGTCTGGACGAAGCCGCCATCAAACGCATTGGCCTCGAGCACGCGGGCGCAGCCGTTAACGACATTATCGAGCGCCGTGGGGCTGACGTTGACCGAAACACCGGTCTCATCGCGCAGGCGCACGTCGAGACCGCGCAGCAGCGCACCGCCACCGGTCAGCAAAATGCCGTAGTACATAAGGTCCGAGGCAAGATCGGGAGGCGTAGCGTCGAGTGCGTCCTTGACGGCCTTGGCCATCTCGTCGAGTGGCTTGTTGAGTGCGCGACGAATCTCCTCGCTCTCGATGCGCACGGTCTTGGGCAGACCGGTGATCACGTCGCGGCCGTTGACCTCGACGTCGAGCTCGTCCTTGAGCGGCACGGCGGAACCGACCTTGATCTTGATGTCCTCTGCCGTACGCTCGCCGATGGCCAGGTTGTAGGCATCGCGAACGTGCGTAAGGATGGCCTGGTCGAACTCGTCACCGGCAATACGGATGGACTGCGAGACGACGATGCCGCCCATAGCGATAACAGCGACCTCGGTGGTACCGCCACCGATGTCGATGACCATGGAGCCGGTGGGTTCCTCGACGGGCAGGTCGGCGCCGATAGCGGCGGCCATAGGCTCTTCGATCAGATAGGCCTGGCGGGCACCGGCCTGGATCGTGGCCTCAAAGACAGCTCGCTTCTCGACCGACGTGACGCCGGAAGGAACGCAGACGACAACGCGCGGACGCGGGGTCCACGGATAGCGCTTCTCGGACGCCTTGTCGATAAAGTAGCGAAGCATGGCCTCGGTAACATCGAAGTCGGCGATGACGCCGTCCTTCAGGGGACGAACGGCCACGATGTTGCCGGGCGTACGGCCGAGCATGCGCTTTGCCTCGATACCGACCGCCAGGATGCGCTCGTCGTTCTTGTCGATGGCGACAACAGAGGGCTCGCGAATGACGATGCCCTTGCCGCGCACGGAGACAAGCGTATTTGCGGTGCCGAGGTCGATGGCAAGATCGCCCGCATAGCTACCGAAGAACATATCCATCAAAGAAAACAACGCAACTCCTGATGTGTTGGATGATTGCTGGAAAACTACTAGCTCATCATACTAGCGCAAGCCCGGCACCTCACTTGCGGTGAAGCGCCGGGCAAAGCTAAATCCCATAAGGTCACTACTGGTTGTCAGCAGCCGAGAAATCCATATCGAGCGAGGAAACGGCCCAGCCGATATGGTTATCGGAGCGCACGAATTTGACGGTGTACTCCTGCTCGCCGCCCTTGGACAGCGATGCCTTAACCTTAGCGGTCGTCTCGGTCATGGACTGATCCATGCCCTCGACGGACACGGTGGCACCCTGCGGAATCGAGGAGATGATCATCGACTTGGCGTCCTCGGACAGGCTCGAGGCCAGGCAAGACTCGGCCTTTGCGGTGTCACCGTCGCCGGCAGCCTGGAACAGATCGGTAACGACAGACTCCTGGGACGGGAAGCCAAAGCCGCGCGTGTAGGCAAAGCCCAGACCGCCCGCGGCGATCAAAATGAGCAGAAGCAGCACGATGAAGACTTTGAGACCCGTGTGGCGATGGCGGCGACGAACCTTGGCCTGCTTACGATCCTGACGGTCCTGCTGGACCATCTCGGACTCGGACAGCGTAAAGAAGCCGGTGTCCGAGGGATCGGGCATAAACTGACCGGTCGCGCCCGTAGGATCGAGCGGATCGACGGCAGGAGCGTCCATCGCGGGCGCCGGAGCCGTGGCCATAGCCGTCTGGGCAGACAGCGCGGCAAGCGAATCGTGCACGCGGGCAAGCTCATCGGCCTGCTCGGAGGTGAGCTGGTAGATGCCATCGGCAGTAGCGGCGTTAAAGGCGTCGAGTGCGTCGGAGGGGCGGCCGGCGGCAGAAAGTGCCTGACCCATGCCGGCGTTGAGCGCACGCGTGTCGTCGCGGGGGCCGGCAAAGTCGATAGCCGTGCGGTAGGTCTCCACGGCATCCGCCGGACGGCCGAGCTTAATGAAGCAACGACCAAGCTCGCCGAGTGCGGCGGCAGGAGCCGGATTGGCGCCGTCGATGGCAGCCTGACGGAAGGCAGTACCCGCGTTGGCATAGTCGCCCGACTGGAACAGCGCGTTACCCAGGCCCAGATAGGCCTTGAACGGCGTGGCATAGGAAGCATCCTGCGTAGCAGCAGAGAACGCCTGAGCGGCCGTCGTGTAGTCGCCCACGGCGGCGAGTGCCTTGCCGCGGTTGGTGAGCAGCGCGCCGCGCTTGCCGTAGGTGCCGTCGTTGAGGGCGGCAGCATAAGCCTCGGCGGCCTCGGCATACATGCCCAGGTGCATCAAGGCGTTGCCACGAAGGTGATCGGCCTCGCCCATAATCTCATCGGGAGTCTTTGCCGCCCCAAGCATCTGGGCTGCAGCGGAAAAATCACCCGCGCGGTAAGCGGCGCGGCCCTGTTGGATCAGCTGGCTATTCAAGGAAATCCCCTTTACTCGTGAACGATCTCGACATGGACGATCTCGTCGCCGGCACGCAGCTGCGAAATCACATCGAGACCCTCGACCGTGGTACCAAAGACGGTGTAACCGGAATCGAGGTTATGCTGGGCGCCCAGGCAGAAGTAGAACTGCGAACCCGCGGAATCGGGGTCCATGGAGCGTGCCATGGCAAGGGCGCCATCGACATGGCTGTTGCGCGGATTGGTGGCAAACTCGCCCTTGATGCAGTAGCCGGGGCCACCGGTACCGGGCATGCCGTCGGGGCCCTCAAGACCGGCAGCGACGTCGGCGCCGGACATATCGCGGGTATTGGGGTCGCCGCCCTGAATGACGAAGCCGGGAACATAGCGATGGAACTTAAGGCCATCGTAGAAACCCATCGTGGAAAGCTCGCAGAAGTTCGCGACATGAATGGGAGCGCCCTCGCCGTCAAACTTGACCTTGATGGTACCCTTCGACGTCTCGATTACGGCGCACTCGTCGCCGGCAAGCTGATACTCGGGCGTGTAGAGCTCTTTCTTAAAACCAAACATGTGGTTCCTTCCTCGTGCGTTTAAAGCATATTTGTACGAATTGTAGCAATAAGCACAGGCTTACATCAATTGCGCACGTAGGTTATGCCGACTATGGCGAACTAATTTTAGGAACGCTGCTGCGGCTTCCAGGAACCCACATTGGCGTCGTACTGGTTCAGCGCGCTGTTGCCGCCCTGCGCGATGGGAGCCAGGATCTCGCTTTGGTGGGAACTCATCGACTCGCCATCGGGAATGGCCAGCGAGATGTCCCAACTCTGGCAGATCACGTCGACACGCTCGTACATCCACTCGGCAAGCTGCTTTAAGTGGGCGATGTCATCCGCATAGACCGTATCGTCCTGGTACTTAAGGTTGTTGAGCTCATCTTGCGTCTTTTTGATCTGGTCGCGCAGGGCGTAGGCACTCTGCGACAGCTCCTGACGGGTGGACAGCGGCGTTCGGAGATAGCCGTTGTTAAAGGAATCGATGACCTCGCCGATCTGGTCCTCGTCACCGTAGGACACGATGGTCTGATACAGACCGTCGAGCCTGGTATAGAGCTGATCATCGGTCAGCACGGTTTCTTCCTGGACCACCTCGGCAGAATCGTCCTGCTTGGTATCGTCCTCAGTCGCCTCGCCTTTTTGGCGCGTAGGGAAGGTCGTCTGCGCGGCCTGGCCAAACTGGTCATAGAAGCCAGGCATGACACCCATGGGATCAGTCGTCACGAACCAATAGGCACCACCGCACACAAGGGCAAGGACCGCGATGACGATAAGCGGCTTGGGAATATGACGCTTGTGCTTGTGATAGGCGTCCTCGTCGGGGTGCACCTTGCGCTTGGGTTTTTGAGCATCGTCATGCAGGGAAACGGGTGTGGGAATATCGACCTTGGGGATACCGAAATCCTTATCGAAAGCCGGCAGCACGCAGGTCTCATTGGGGTCGGCGGCGTCCGAAAGCACTGCAGCGGCAGAGGCCGGCGCATGCGGCACCTCGGTATCGATCTGTTCTTGCGTTAGGCGCGGAAAGCCCGCCGTGCGGCCCGCAGCCAAGTCGGATGCGGCCGCGTCCTCGGAGAGGATACCCGGAGCGGGGCGTCCGCATTTGGGGCACGTACGATCATGCGGAGAAAGACGGGCACCGCAGCCCTCACAGAACACGAACTCGGTGTGCTCGGGACCATCGCCCGGACCCACATAGGCGTTGCAGTAGGGGCAGAACGAGGCGCCGTCCTCGATAGTCTTAAGGCAATGCGGGCAGATCACGGCATCCTCTTTTCGAAGCAATTCAAACAATCGAGGTTAGAGCATAACATCGCCACGGCCCCTCTGGAGCAAGGCACCAATTCAACATCGCCAGGGCGCGTAGTTACTTCTTCTTTTTGCTTGGCATCGAGACTTTGATGCCTTGGGCGGACTTGGTCACGCGAGAGCGCTTGGCTCCGGTACTCTTCTTTTTCTTGGGCTGGGCTTGGGCCACACCCTCGAGTGCGCGGGCCTCGGCCTCGCGAGCGGTGCGATCTTCGCGGCGCTGCGCCATGTCGGCGGCGAAGCGCTTGGCAAAACGCTCGGCCGTCGAACCCGTCGAGCTCACCTTGCCGCCACCGCGACCCAGGTGGACGCGCACACCGCGGCCAAAACCAGTTGCGGCATGACGACGACGCGGCTTGAGCGAGTCCATCATCGTAGCGAGCTTAAAGAACACCGAGCAGGTAAAGACCACAATGACAGCCAAGATAACCATCTGGCCCATCGACAGGTTGGCAATAGACAGCAGCTCTGGGAATCCGATAACGCCCACCAGGATGCCGGCGACTACAAACACAAAGAGCACCACACGTAAGGGCGTGAGAGGCTGCGAGATGCGCCAGATCAGGCTGACGCTCGCCGCGCACGACGTAAGCAAGCACATCGTAGACAGCGTGAGCTGGCTAAAGCCAAACACGCGCGCCACAAAGATATCGAGCACCGCAGCCAAAATGACCGCAATCGACGCCGGCAGTGCACGCTTGAGTACGTTAGTCAAAAACGCACCCTTCACGCGAGCATTGTTGGGCTCCAGGCCCAACACAAAGCCCGGCGCGCCGATGCAGAAGAAGTTGATGAGCGTCATCTGGATGGGCTCGAAGGGATACGGCGGCAGCGCAATGCACAGCGCCGCCAGGCCCATCGAGAACAGCGTCTTGGTCAGGAACAGCGAGGCCGAACGCTGCAGGTTGTTGATGGAGCGACGGCCCTCGGCCACCACGGCGGGCATCGAGGCAAAGTCGTTGTCGACGAGTACGATCTCGGCCACGTTACGCGCGGCATCGGAGCCGGCCGCCATGGCAACGGAGCAGTCGGCCTCCTTGAGAGCCAGCACGTCGTTGACGCCGTCGCCCGTCATGCCCACGGTGTGCTCGCGGCGCTTGAGCGCCTGCACGAGCTCGCGCTTCTGCTGCGGGGTCACACGACCAAAGACATGGTAGCGGTCCACTGCGGCATCGAGCTTGGCCGGCGTGTCGAGCGTCGTGGCGTCCACATAAGCGTCCGCCCCCGGCACGCCCACCACGCGCGCGATCGACGACACCGTACGCGGGTCGTCGCCACTGATCACGTTGAGGGTCACGCCCTGCTCGTTAAAGTAGCCGATGGTCTCGGCCGCCGAGGTACGAATCTCGTCACGGATGGTCACAAAGCCCACGGGCTCGGCCACGCCCACCATATCGCCATCGGGCGTAAAGCCGTCCACGCGCGCCACAACGAGCACGCGGCAGGTATCGGCAAGCTCGGCGACACGGTTCTCGACCTGAGAAAACACACGATCAGAAAGCACAAACTGCGCAGCGCCCATTACGTAGGAGCCCTGCGCAAACGAAGCGCCACTCCATTTTTTAGACGACGAGAACGGAATGACCGACAGCGGCTCAGACACCTCGACCGGGCGATCGGCGTAATAGTTGAGCAGCGCCTGGCAGGTCTCGTTGGCATCGGCCGAAGTCGCACGTGCCACGTTAGCCAGCGCAAAATCGAGCACTGTGGTATCGACGGGAACAGCCGCCTCGACCGAGTCCACGCCAAAGCCAACACCCTCAACAGGCAGCGGGTAGGTGCCCTCGACCTCCATGCGGCCCGACGTGATAGTGCCCGTCTTGTCCAGGCACAGCACGTCGACGCGAGCGAGCGTCTCGATGCAGTAGAGCTGCTGCGCCAGCACCTTGCGGCGGGCCAGGCGCACCGTGGCGATGGCGAGCACCGACGAGGTCAGCAGCACCAGGCCTTGCGGGATTATGCCCAGCAGGGCGCCCACCGTGGACAGCAGCGCCGACGAAGGCACATGACCAGCCAACAGCTCGGAGAAGCACCACGAAAGCGCGCTATCGCCCGGGGTTCCCGCGCCATCCCACAGCTCGCTCACACTCGAGGCAAACAACGCCAAACCGAGCGGGATCATGATGATGCTCGCAAAGCGCACGATGGCGTTGAGCGCGTTCATGATCTCGGAATTGACCTTTTTGACGTACTTGGCCTCGTTATTAATTTTGGCCACGTAGTTGTCGGCGCCGACATGAATCACGCGGGCGCGCAGCAAGCCCGAGTCGATAAAGCTGCCGCTCATGAGCTCGGAACCGGGCTGTTTCTTAATAAGGTCGCTCTCGCCCGTCAGCAGGCTCTCGTTCACGAGCGCCTCGCCCGAAACCACCACGGCGTCAGCGGGAATCTGATCGCCGCGCCCCAGGCGGATGATGTCGTCGAGAACGATCTGGTCCAAGTCGAGCTCCACCTCGGCACCGTCGCGCACCGCGATGGCCTTCTTGGAGGTCAGCAGCGTGAGCTTATCGACCATCTTCTTGGAACGCATGGACTGAATGACGCCGATAGCGGTGTTCAAGAACACCACGAACAGGAACGTCAGATTCTTAAACGAACCGGTCAAAATGACCAGGAAAGCCAAGATCACGTTGATCAAATTGAACAGCGTGCAGAGGTTCTCGATGATGAGCTCTTTGACCGACTTGGTCTTGCGCTCCATGTTGCGGTTGATCTTACCGGCGGCGATGCGCTCCTCGACCTCGGCGGTCGAGAGTCCGCGCTCGATATCCGTTGCTGCCATACCACGTCCCATCACGTCGCGTCGGTATAAGAAAAACCGCCCGGACCATGCGAGGTTCGGACGGTCTTACGTTCGATGGTGCCCCATGTTGGATTCGAACCAACGGCCTTCTGCTCCGGAGGCAGACGCTCTAATCCCCTGAGCTAATAGGGCCAACGTTTGGCATTATACCCAAGTGCACCACGGGCTATCAAAATAAAAGAAAAAGCTTTGCAATTCCGAGGAAGACGCGGTGCAACGGCCCACTTTAGAAGGCAAAAGCAAGTCAGATAGTATAAACTCTCATGCACCATATATACACGGCTCGCGATGCGGGCCGTTTTTGCAAGGGTTATCCATCGAGGTGAGAGGCACACCATGATTGCAATTTTAAAGCAGAGCGCCAGCGACGAGGCCGTCAGCCATATCGTCAGCTGGATTGAGAAAAAGGGCCTGAAGACCGATGTCTCGCGCGGCGAGAACGAGACGATCATCGGCCTGGTGGGCGATACGACCAAGATCGACCCGTTCCTGCTCGAGTCCATGGATGTCGTCGAGCGCGTACAGCGCGTCTCCGAGCCGTTCAAGCGCGCCAACCGCAAGTTCCACCCCGAGGACTCCGTCATCGACTGCGGCCACGGCGTCAAGATCGGCGGCGATCAGTTCCAGGTCATCGCCGGCCCGTGCTCCGTCGAGGGCGAGAACCTCATCCGCATCGCCCGCCGCGTAAAGGCCGCCGGCGCCTCGATGCTGCGCGGCGGTGCCTACAAGCCCCGCACCTCCCCCTACGCCTACCAGGGCATGGGCCCCGCCGGCCTCGACCTGCTGTGCGAGGCGTCTGCCGAGCTCGACATGCCGATCGTCACCGAGATCATGGACCCGCGCGACGTGCAGGTCTTCCTGGACAAGAAGATCGACGTCATGCAGATCGGCGCCCGCAACGCTCAGAACTTCCCTCTGCTCAAGGAGGTCGGCAAGACCCAGACACCGATTCTGCTCAAGCGCGGCATGTCCGGCACGATCGACGAGCTGCTTATGGCAGCCGAGTACATCATGAGCGAGGGCAACGACAACGTCATCCTGTGCGAGCGCGGTATCCGCACCTTCGAGACCCGCACCCGCAACACCTTCGACCTCAACGCCGTGCCGGTGCTGCACCACCTGTCGCACCTGCCCGTCGTCGCCGACCCCAGCCACGCCACCGGCTACACCCGCTACGTTGAGCCCATGGCGCTCGCCGCGACCGCCTGCGGTGCCAACGGCCTGGAGATCGAGGTCCACGACGAGCCGAGCCGAGCCTGGTCCGACGGCGCCCAGGCCCTCACCCCCGATCAGTTCGATGACACCATGCGCCGCATCCGAGCCATCCGCGAGGTTGTCTGCCAAGAGACCATGGAGTAGCCCATGGGTACGGTGAGAAACGCGCGCGTTAACCAGGGCGGCCCCAAGTGCGCCGGTATCGTCGGCCTTGGCCTCATCGGCGGCAGCTTTGCCCGCGGCTATGCGCAGGCGGGCGTCCGCGTGCTGGCCTGGGACCCCGATGACGATGTCATGACGGCCGCCAGCATGGGCACTGTCGCCGGAGAGCTCAACGACAAGACACTCGCCGAATGCGACATCATCGTCCTGGCTTGCTACCCCGAGGCCTGCATCGAGTGGCTCGAGGCGCATGCCCAGGCACTCGCCGACGCCACCGACACCGAGGCCATCATGGGCCCCGTGGTGATCGACACGGTGGGCGTCAAAGGCATCGTGTGCGAGCGCGCCTTTGAGCTTGCCCGCGAGCACGGCTTTTACTTTGTGGGTGCGCACCCCATGGCGGGCACGCAGTTCTCGGGCTACGCACACTCTCGCGCCGACCTGTTCCAGGGCGCACCGCTCGTGCTTGTACCGCCCGCAGTGGACGACGCGCTCAAGCTCGAGCTTTTGGGCCAGGTGCGCGAGATGGTGCGCCCCTTGGGCTTTGGCAAGTTCAGCGTGACCAGCGCCGCCGAGCACGACCGCGTCATCGCCTTCACGAGCCAGCTTGCGCACGTGGTATCCAACGCCTACGTCAAGAGCCCCACCGCCCAGGTCCACCACGGCTTTTCGGCCGGTAGCTACCGCGATCTCACCCGCGTGGCGCACCTCAACCCGCAAATGTGGTCCGAGCTCATGATCGACGACGCCGACGCGCTCGCCTTCGAGATCGATCATCTGATCGAGTCGCTTGGCGCCTACAGCCGTGCGCTCAAAGACCGCGACCAGCGCTATCTGGAGAATCTCCTTGCCGAAGGTGACCGCATTAAGCGCGCACTCGACGACGAGGCCTCCCACTAGACCAACCTATCACGCCAGGTCGAAAGGACCGAAGCTTATGGCGATTACCATCGATATCGACACTGCACGCCCCTACCAGGTGCATGTTGGCACGTTTTTGCTGGAGCAGGCGGGACCGCTCGTGCGCGCCACTGCCGGCGGCACCAAGGCCGTCATCGTGACGGACACCAACGTGGGCCCGCTCTACCAGATGCCCGTTAAGCAGAGCCTGGAGGCGTCAGGCTACGAGGTGAGCGTCTGCACCTTCGAAGCAGGCGAGGCCCATAAGCGCGCCGAAACCTATGTTGCCATTTTGGAGTTTGTGGCCGAGCACGAGCTTTCGCGCTCCGACGTGATCGTGGCACTCGGCGGCGGCGTCGTGGGCGACGTGGCGGGCTTTGTGGCCGCCACCTACATGCGCGGCTGCAAGTTTGTGCAGATTCCGACGAGCCTGCTCGCCATGGTGGATTCGTCGGTGGGCGGCAAGACCGCCATCGACCTGGCTGCAGGCAAGAACTTGGCCGGCGCCTTTTGGCAGCCGAGCGTGGTTATCGCCGACGTGGGGTGCCTGGCCACCCTCACGCCCGAGCAGTTCGCCGACGGCTGCGGCGAGGTCGTCAAGCACGCCGTGATCGCCGACCCGGAGCTTTTCGCCGAGCTGGAGAAGACCCCGCTCACGCTGGAGCTGCTCAACCGCGATGTGGCTCGCGTAGCGCTCATCATCGCCCGCAACATCGACATCAAGCGCGCCGTGGTCGTCGCCGACGAGCGCGAGACCAACCAGCGCAAGCTCCTCAACTTTGGACACAGCGCCGGACACGCCGTCGAGGCCTGCGAGCACTTTGAGCTCGGACACGGCAACTGCGTGTCGATCGGCATGGGCATCATCACGCGCGCCGCGGCCCTGCACGGCGTCTGCGATGCTGCACTGCCGGAGCGCATCGAAGAGCTCTGTGCACGTCACGGTCTCAAGACCCGCTGCGACCTCGATGTCGATGCCGTCTTTGCCGAGGCGCTCCACGACAAGAAGCGCGCGGGCGACACCATCGACCTGGTGATTCCGCACGGCATTGGCCGCTGCAGCATCGACCGCACGCCGCTTTCCACTTTCCACGAACTCATTGCCGAAGGCCTCGGCCAGAAGGGAGACGCATCCGCATGCTAGCCCGCATCACCCCGTCCCCACTTAAGGGCACCGTTCCCGCCATCGCGTCCAAGTCGATGGCGCACCGCCTGATCATCTGCGCCGCGCTTGCCAACGGCGAGACACACGTTGCTTGTAACACGACCTGCGCCGACATCGAGGCCACGGTGCGTTGCCTTACGGCCCTGGGCGCCCGCATCGAGACTGTCGAGGACGGCTTCCAGGTCCACCCCACCATGAAGAGTGTTGAGTTTGGCCTGCTCAAGGCCCTTGCCGGTGGCACGCTTGACTGCGGCGAAAGTGGCTCTACGCTCCGCTTTATGCTGCCCGTCGCCTGCGCGTTGGGCGCAGAAGCAACTTTTGTGGGTCAGGGACGCTTGGGCGCCCGTCCGCTGTCCCCGCTCTCGGACGAGATTATCGCCGCCGGCTGCGACCTACAGGGTCTGGGCGGTTTTCCGCTCAAGACGAGCGGACGCATGCGCCCGGGCACCTTTGTGCTACCGGGCAACGTGAGCTCGCAGTACATCTCGGGCCTGCTGCTGGCAGCCCCGCTGCTGGCCCAGCCCTCCTGCGTGCAGGTGACCGGCCTCATTGAGAGCCGCCCCTACATCAACCTGACGATCCAGGCCATGAAGGCCTTCGGCGTCGAGGTCAACGTCGAGCGTATTCCCGCCCGGGACGGCCAGCCCGAGGTCACGAACTTCCGCGTGAGCAGTGGCTCGTATCGCACGCCCGGCAGCGTGGCCGTCGAGGGTGACTGGTCCAACGCTGCCTTTTGGCTGTGCGCCGGCGCCATCGGCTCCGACCCCATCACCGTCGAGGGTGTGTCGCTTAGCTCGGCCCAGGGCGACCGCAACGTACTTGCCGCGCTTTCGCGCTTTGGCGCCCGCATCGTGCGCTCCACCAACGCCGCCACCGTGCAGTCTGACAAACTCGCCGGCTTTGAGATGAGCGCCCACGACATTCCCGACCTCGTGCCCGTTATCTCGGCCGTGGCCTCACTGGCACAGGGCCGCACCTTTATCCGCGATTGCGCCCGTCTGCGCATCAAGGAATCCGACCGTCTGGCCACCACCACCCGCGAGCTCACCGCGTTGGGCGCGCAGGTGCGCATTGCCGGTGACGACCTCATCATCAAGGGTGTCGATGCCTTTACCGGCGGCGAGGTCGATTCGCACAACGACCACCGCATCGCCATGATGGCCGCCATCGCCGCGAGCCGTGCCACCGGCGAGGTCGTGATCCACGGCGCCGAGGCCGTCAACAAGTCCTATCCCGATTTCTTCGACCACTACCGTCTGCTGGGCGGCAAGGTCACACTCGAGGAGGAATAGCATGTCCTCGACCTTTGGCAACGTCTTGCATCTGAGCATTTTCGGCCAGTCGCACTCCCCCGCCATCGGCTGCTCACTCGATGGCATCCCGGCGGGCATCGCTGTTGACCAGGAGCAGCTGCAGGCCTTCCTCGACCGTCGCGCCCCCGGTCGCGACGAGACCGCGACCAAACGCCGCGAGGCCGACGCCGCCCACATCATCGCCGGTGTTGTCGATGGACATACCACCGGCGCGCCCATCGCCGCGATTATCGAGAACACCAACACGCGCTCCAAGGATTACTCCGAGCTGCGCCGCAAGCCCCGTCCCGGACATGCGGACTTCCCTGCGCGCGTAAAGTATCACAACATGCACGATGTCGCTGGTGGCGGGCATTTTTCCGGCCGCCTAACGGCACCCTTATGCATCGCCGGCGGCATTGCGCTGCAGGCACTCGAGGCCCGCGGTATTCGGGTGATGGCTCACGTGGCGCAGATCGGCGGCATCTCCGACCTGCCGATGGACGATATGGTCTATCGCGAGGCCGACCGCAAGGCGATCCTTACGAACGATCTGCCGTGCATTGACGCCGCCGCAGCCGGCCGCATGCGCGAGGAGATCCTAGCCGCGCGCGACGAACTCGACAGCATCGGCGGCATCGTGGAGTGCGGCATTTACGGGCTTCCCGCGGGCATCGGCGACCCCATGTTTGACGGCATCGAGAACCGCATCGCTCAAATCGCGTTCGGGATTCCCGCCGTAAAGGGCGTGGAGTTTGGCATGGGCTTTGCCGTGGCCGCCATGCGCGGCAGCGAGAACAACGATCCGTATCGCATCGATGCCGAGACCGGAAAGATCGAGGTCGAATCCAACAACGCCGGCGGCGCCCTGGGCGGTATTTCGACCGGCGCGCCCGTCATGTGGCGTATGGCCGTAAAGCCGACGCCCTCCATTGGCCGCGAGCAGCAGACCGTAGACATGGACGCTATGGAAAATGCCGAGCTCTCGGTCCACGGCCGCCACGATCCCTGCATCGTCCCGCGCGCCGTCCCCGTTGCCGAAGCAGCCGCTGCCCTCGCGATTTGGGACGCCCTCCTAGAAGACGCCGGACAGCTTTAGTCCACCCACCCCAAGGGTAGTTAATTTGGGACGGGGCTATTTTAGCTACCCCCATATGCCAGTTGATATTTGCCCTGGCACCCATCGATTCGTCGACAGTCAAAGGGTAGCTAAAAAAGCCCCGTCCCAAATTAACTACCCCAGGCAAGCATTCACGAAAGGGGCCTCCATGGACCTTGCTGACATCCGCCAGGCCATCGATGGCATCGACACCACGCTCCTCAACAGCTTTGTCGAGCGTATGGACATTGCCACCGAGGTCGCCAAGTCAAAAATCGAGATGGGCAAGGCCGTCTTCGACCCCGCCCGTGAGCGCTCCAAGCTCAACAATCTCGCCAGCCGCGCACCCGAGCGCTACGAGGCGCAGACCATCACCCTGTTCCGCCTCCTCATGAGCATGAGCAAGGCCGAGCAGCAGCGCTACATCAACGAGCTCAAGGGCATCACCGTCTCGCAAAAGGCACACGCCACGGCTGCAGCCTCCGACACGCCCTTCCCTCAAACGGCCACCGTTGCCTGCCAGGGCGTGGAAGGTGCCTATAGTCAGATAGCCGCGTGCAAGCTCTTCGACGTGCCGGATATTGCGTTCTTCGAGACCTTCGAGGGCGTCATGCGCGCCGTACGCGACGGGTTCTGCGAGTTTGGCGTGCTGCCCATCGAGAACTCCACCGCCGGCTCGGTCAACGCCGTCTACGACCTGCTCGCCCAGTTCGACTTCCACATCGTGCGCTCGCTTCGCCTCAAGATCGACCACAACTTGCTCGTCAAGCCCGGCACCAAGCTCGCGGACATACGCGAGGTCTACAGCCACGGTCAGGCCATCGCGCAGTGCGCTAGCTTTATCGAGTCCCACGACCTGCACGCCACCAAGTACCCTAACACGGCCATGTCGGCCGAGATGGTCGCCAGCTCCGAGCGTACCGATGTCGCCGCTATCGCCTCGCGCAGCTGTGCCGCGCTGTATGGTATGGAGGTGTTGGAATCCAACATCCAGGACTCGGACAACAACTACACGCGCTTTGTCGTCATCAGCCGCGAGCCGCGCGTCTACCCCGGCGCCAACCGCACCTCGCTCATGATCACCACGGCCAACGAGCCGGGCGCCCTCTACCGCGTGCTCGAGCGCTTCTACGCGCTCAACATCAACCTCATCAAACTCGAGAGCCGTCCCATCCCCGGGCACGACTTTGAGTTTATGTTCTACTTTGACCTGGACTGCCCCTTTGGCAGCAAGGCACTCGACGACCTGCTCGATTCCATCGACGACGTGTGCGAGAGCTTTACCTACTTTGGCAGCTACACGGAGGTGCTCTAGATGACCGATACCGCCGCAACCCGTCCCTATGGCGTGCTGGGCCGCGTGCTGGGCCACAGCTACACCCCGACCATCTACAAGGAGCTGGCGGGGCTTGAGTACGTGCGTTTTGAGCGCGAGCCCGAGGACCTCGCGGCCTTTATGAGGGGCGACGAGTGGGAGGGCACCAACGTGACCATCCCCTACAAGCGCGCCGTCATGGAGTACCTGGACGAGCTGAGCCCGCTGGCCGAGCGCATGGGCAACGTTAACACCATCACACGCCTGCCCGACGGCCGCCTGCGCGGTGACAACACTGACTATTTCGGTTTTCAGTGCCTAGTCGAGGAATTGGGCGTAGAGGTTGCCGGCAAGAAGGTCCTCGTCCTCGGTGCCACCGGTGGTGCCGGCACCACGGCAAGTATGGTGCTGGGCGACCTGGGCGCAATCGTGGTGCCCGTGGGACGCACGAGCGAGGTCAACTATGACAACATCGCACAGCAGTCCGACGCCGCGTTGCTCGTCAACTGCACGCCCGCTGGCATGTTCCCCCACTGCCCCGACGCGCCTTGCACGCTCGGGGGCCTCGACGCGCTCGAGGGCGTCATCGATATCGTCTACAACCCCGCCCGCACGGGACTCATGCTCGAGGCCGAGCGCCGCGGGATCCCCTGCATCGGCGGTCTGCTCATGCTTGTTGCCCAGGCAGCACAGGCCGTCGAGCGTTACACCAGCCAAGCCACCCCGCGCGAGCGCATCCTGGACGTAACGGAGCGCTTGTCCCGCCGCGAGCAGAACATCGCGCTAATCGGCATGCCGGGCTCGGGCAAGACCCGCGTGGGCGAGCAGATCGCAATGCTGACGGGTCGCGAGCACATCGACCTGGACCGCGCCCTCGAGGAACGCCTCGGCATGCCCTGTGCCGACTATATCATCGAGCGCGGCGAGGCGGCCTTCCGCGAGCAGGAGACGGCGGCCCTGGCCGACATCTCCAAGCGCAGCGGCCTGGTGCTTTCCACCGGCGGCGGCGTGGTCACGCGCGACGAAAACTATCCGCTGCTGCACCAGAACAGCCAGATTGTGATGCTCAACCGCAAGCTCGACGAGCTCGCCCACAAGGGCCGCCCCATCACCGCCCGCGATGGCATCGACAAGCTGGCCGAGCAGCGTATGCCGCGCTACTGCGCCTGGGCCGACTGCATTATCGACTCACGCGACTGCGCCGCCAATACCGCGCAAGCCCTCCTCGACACCCTCCCACCCGCTCTCTAACCAAAACCACCACAAAGGGGACAGGCACCTTTGTGGTGGTTTTCCAACCGCAAAGGAAGCAACCATGAAAGCACTCGTCATCAACGGCCCCAACCTCAACATGCTCGGCATTCGCGAGCCGGGCATCTATGGCAGTGACAACTACGACCGCCTGGTCCAGATCTGCCAGGAGGCAGGTGCCGCGCAGGGCTTCGACGAGGTCGAGGTCTTCCAGTCCAACCACGAGGGCAGCATCGTCGACAAGATCCAGGAGGCTTACGGAAAGGTCGACGGCATCGTCATCAACCCGGCCGCCTACACGCACACAAGCGTGGCCATCCTGGACGCGCTCAAAGCCGTCGCCATCCCGGCTGTGGAGGTCCACATTAGCGCAGTCGAGACCCGCGAAGACTTCCGCCAGGTGAGCTACGCCCGCCTAGCCTGCTTCGCCACCATCACCGGCGAAGGCCTGCAGGGATATGCCCACGCGCTGGAGCTGCTGAAAGAGCATCTGGAAAAGTAAAATGCCAACCCCAACAAACAGCAGCGGCTTGTTCGCGCTCGGCTTCAGCAGCATACAAGATGAAAAAAGCCCAGACCACCAAGCGGTCTGGGCTTAATAAACGATGGTGCTCCATGGCGGATTCGAACCGTCGACCTTGGGATTAGAAGTCCCCTGCTCTATCCAACTGAGCTAATGGAGCAAATAACCACACGCCCAAGCAAGCGCAAGCCTGTCGGGCGCAAGTAATTATAACCTAGTTGAACTGCTCGCGATACGCCTTGCAGACCTCATCGACCGGGCCGTCCATGCGAAGGTCACCCTTCTCAATCCAAACGGCACGCTGGCAGATGCGCTCAACCTGCTCCATGGAGTGCGAAACGAACAGAACCGTCACGTCGCCGCTCTGGATAAAGTGCTGAATACGCGCCTCGCACTTTTGCTGGAAGAACACATCGCCGACGGACAGCGTCTCGTCAACGATCAGAATATCGGGCTCGGTGATCGTCGCGATTGCAAAGGCAATACGCGCCACCATGCCCGAGGAGAAGTTCTTAAGCGGCATATCGACAAAGTTCTGAAGCTCAGCGAACTCAATAATGCCGTCAAAGTTGGCGTCGATGAACTCCTTGGTATAGCCGAGCAGGGCGCCGTTCAGATAGATGTTCTCGCGGGCGGTCAACTCGGGGTCAAAACCGGCACCAAGCTCAATCAGCGGCGCAATGTTACCGTGCACCTTAACGCTGCCCTCGCTAGGCTCAAGCACACCGGCGATAATCTTGAGCATCGTAGACTTGCCGGAGCCATTTGTGCCGACCAGACCCACGACCTCGCCGCGATGAATATCAAACGAGATGTGCTTAAGCGCCCTAAACTCCTCAAAGAACAGCTCGTGCTTGGCAAGCTTAATGAAGTACTCCTTGAGGTTGGTCAGCGACTCAGACGCCATGTTAAAGATCATGGTGACGTCGTCGACCTCGACAGCCAGAGGCTGCTCGCTGTAATCAACAACAGATTCAGTCATCACAGCACTCCTTAGATGTAGAGGATGAACTTGCGCTCGGACTTATGGAACACGGTGTAGCCAATAACAAGCGCAAGAACCGCCCAAGCAACGCACATACCAAACGTCATAAGCGAGGGCGTAGTCTGGAACAGGAAGATATCGCGCATAAACTGCAGGTAGTTATACATGGGGTTCGCATAGACCAGAATGCGCACGAGATGCGGCATTTGCGCAACGAAATCGGTCGTCCAGAAAATAGGCGTGATGTAAGTCCACGCCGTAATGACGACGCTCCACAGATGCATGACATCGCGGAAGAAGACCGTGAGGGCGGAGAGCATCATGCCCAGGCCCATGCAGAAGCACATAAGCAGCAGTAGGCAGACAGGCAGCAGAATAAGGTGCCAAGAAGGCATAACGTGGAACCACAGCATAACGATGGCAACGGCGACCAGCGAAAAGGCAAAGTTAACCAGCGAGAAGAGCACCTTCTGTACTGGGAAGACCCAGCGGTGCACCTTAACCTTCTTGAGCAGCGGGGCAGCACCCACGATCGACGTCAGAGCCTGGTTCGTAGACTCGGACATGACGGCAAAGGTGACGTTACCCACGATCAAATACAGCGGGTACATCTCGGGCGTAATCGAGCCATTGCGGCCCTGGGCAAAAATCGTCGAGAACACGATGGCCATGACAATCATCATC
This sequence comes from uncultured Collinsella sp., assembly GCA_937934165.1. Taxonomy (GTDB): domain Bacteria; phylum Actinomycetota; class Coriobacteriia; order Coriobacteriales; family Coriobacteriaceae; genus Collinsella. The sequence continues at coordinate 607 of CALGZX010000090.1, read as the reverse complement.
AGCAACGGATTGAGCACCGACCATGCGACGCCCAGAACGCTACGGCGATACTTGATCTTAAAATCCTTGGTAACCAGCTGACGAAGGATAAACGCGTCCTTCTCAAATTCGTTCTTAGCAAACGTCGCAGGCAGACTGCGAGTTTCTTGTTGCTTTGTCTGATCCGACACGGATGCAACTCCTTTACTCGTAATCGTTGACAAACGAACAGTATAGACCCGACGGCCCTGCAAACGATTCGCGCAACAAAACTGGAGAACTAACCCACATCTAAGGATGACAAGTCCAAACGGCTATACTTTCAAGGATTGAATGTGTAAGGAGCATTGAGTGAATTCTGAATCCATCGCCGTCATCATCCCCTGCTACAACGAAGCGCTCACAATCGGTAAGGTCGTCGACGACTTTCACCGCGAGCTTCCGCAGGCTACGGTCTATGTCTATGACAACAACTCGTCGGACGATACCTCACGCATCGCCACCGAACACGGAGCCACGGTGCGCTTTGAGCCCCGTCAGGGAAAGGGCAACGTGTGCCGCCAGATGTTTCGCGACATCGACGCCGATTGCTACCTGATGGTCGACGGAGACGACACCTACCCCGCCG
>CALGZX010000089.1 GCA_937934165.1 uncultured Collinsella sp. | reverse complement strand
ATTTTGGTATAATAAAAGATAATTTTGCTTAAGGAATGGAACCCTATGAAATATGAACAGTGGAACCTCCGTCCCGGCAGTCCGCCGGGTGCCCGGGCGGAGTTGGAACGGGCGGGCCTGCCCGCCCTGTGCGCCGCTGTCCTCTGTGCCCGGGGGGTCAATACCCCCCAACAGGCCGCCGCTTTTCTGGCCCACGGCCCCGAACTGCTCCACGACCCCTTCCTCCTGCGGGATATGGACCGGGCGGCGGCGCGGATCACCCAGGCCCTGGACCAGGGAGAACGGATGGCCGTGTACGGCGACTATGACGTGGACGGGATCACCTCCACCTGCCTGCTGACGGAATTTCTCCGGGAGCGGGGCGGGCAGGTGGTGAGTTATATCCCCGACCGCACGGAGGAGGGTTACGGCCTGAATCCCGGCGCCATCCACACCCTGCATGGTCAGGGTGTGTCCCTCATCATCACGGTGGACTGCGGCATCACTGCCGCCGCCGAGGTGGAGTATGCCCGGTCCCTGGGTGTGGATGTGGTGATCACCGACCACCACCAGTGCAAGGACGCCCTCCCTGCCGCCGCGCAGCTCGAGAGCGAGAACATCTTTGTCATGACCGAGTACCGCGCGCTGCACCAGGACATCCGTCCGCTGCGCGTGCTCATCCTCAACCTCATGCCCACCAAGATTGCCACCGAGACGCAGATCATGCGCAAGCTCTCCAACACGCCGCTGCAGGTGGAGGTGGACCTGCTGCGCACCAAGACGCACGAGGCCACGCACGTGAGCGCCGGCCACCTGGAGACGTTCTACCGCACGTTCGACGACATCCGCGACATCCACTACGACGGCCTGATCATCACGGGCGCGCCGGTGGAGCAGATGCCGTTCGAGGAGGTCGACTACTGGCCCGAGCTCTGCCAGATCATGGATTGGTCCACCACGCACGTGCACTCTACGCTGCACATTTGTTGGGGCGCACAGGCCGGTCTGTACCATCATTACGGTATCCAGAAGTATGACCTGCCGGCAAAGGCGAGTGGCGTGTTCGAGCATTATCTGGTGAAGCCGCAAAGCCCGCTGGTCCGCGGCTTTGACGACCGTTTCTATGCCGTGCATTCGCGTAACACCGATGTGCGCCGCGAGGACGTGGAGGCCGAGCCGCAGCTTGAGGTCGTGGCCGTGTCCGACGAGGTGGGCCTGTACATCGTCAAGTCGACCGACAGCCGTCGCTTCTTTGTCTTTGGCCACCCCGAGTACGATACCGACACGTTGCGCCTGGAGTACGAGCGCGACGTGAAGCGCGGCCTCAACCCTCAGGTGCCGGTGCATTACTTCCCGGGTGACGACCCCGCCGCCGAGCCGCGCAACGTCTGGCGCAGCCAGGCTCAGCTGTTCTACACCAACTGGCTCAACTACTATGTCTATCAGACCACGCCCTACGACCTGGCCCGCGCCGGCGAGGAGCACTAGGCTGCGATGGTACTGCTGTAGCCGTGGCTGATGTGGCGGCGATTAGGCGCTGATGATGTGGGGTAGCGGCAGGTCGTGGGCATCGGTGGGGACGTGGTCGATGCGTTGTTCGTCGAAGGCGATGCCGACGATTTGACATACGGGCGGGAGCATGGGCAGGTAGCGGTCGTAGCAACCGCCGCCGTAGCCCAGGCGCGCGCTGGCGCGGTCGAAGGCTACGAGCGGCACGACGATCATGTCGAGAGCCTCGGCAGGCACGATAGGGAAGTGGTTGCTGTCGATGTCCGTGGCCTCGAAGGCCCGCGTGGGGTGGGCGATAAACGGAGCCGCGGACGCATCGTCGGCGGCAACTGCCCGCATGCACATGCGCTGGCCACAAGCTGCGGCATCAATTGCCGAGAGCATGCACGGATAGGCCACGCGCCAGTCGCGTTTGGCGGCCGCCGCGGCAAACGCGGCAGGATTGACTTCGGAACCCATCGCGGCATAGACGGCAACGGTGTGCGGTGCCGCGGGATCCGAGCGACCCAGTCGCTCAACAAGCCGCGCACAGATAACGGCAGACTTCGCCGCCCGCACATCCAAATCAATCGCATCGCGCCGGGCAATCACCGCTCGCCGCAATTTAGCCTTGTCCATCCCAACCTCCTCTAGCAAACCTGCCAAAAAGGGACAGGTTTATTTTGGCAGGTTTTATCTGGGTAAACAGCAAAAACAACCACGAAGGGGACACATGCACCTTCGTGGTGGTCTGTGCTGTGATGGGCGTCTGCGGCGGTTTGTCTCGATCTGTAACAGTAACTCGGCAAAATTGGACTTAGATGTTACAGATTGAGACAAAGAGCTGGTGCCGTTCGGGAACGTCTCGATCTGTAACATCTGGAGCCGATATTGCCGTCTAGATGTTACAGATCGAGACAAACCGCCGCGGTGGGCTGCGCCGCCTCGCCCAAGCCGCAGAAAAAGGTAGATTTTCAGGCATGTCCCAAAAATCTACCTTTGTTGTGGTTAGCCCAGCAGGTCGATGACGTTGAAGCCGGCGTTGCTCTTGGCGATGACATCGCGGCCGCCAAAGACACAGGTCGGCGATTCGGCCGCGATGCGCGTGACGTCGGCGCCGAGCGTGCGCAGCTCACCGGGCGTGGCAGCGAGCATCTGGGCGCGGCGCTCCTCGCGTGCGTGCGGATCGAGCCCAGCCAGGTAGGTCGTGTTGCGGCGCTTGGTGAGCGCGTACGGCTTCACCGGCGCGTCCATGCCGCTCACGCAGCTCACGATAAAGCCCTCAAAGGCGGCCTCGTCGGGCTCAAAGCTGCCGAGCCATTCGCCCGCGCGTTCCACGCGCTCAATCGAGGGGTCGATTGCCGGGTCGCGGTAGGTGTAGAACGCCGTCTGGCGCTCGCCGGCTGCGCGGAATCCGCAGCCGTACGCACCGCCCTTCACGCGAATCTCGTTCCACAGGTAATCGTAGGAGAGCGCGTTGGCAGCCACGGCCCAAGCGCCTGTCACGTCAATGCCCAGGCGACGCGGATCGCACGCACGCGCGGCAAAGCAGATGTCGCTGGGGATCACGAAAGCCTCGTGGCGGTCGCACGGCGTCGGCACCGCGAGCGCGCCGCGGTCGGCACCATCGCCCGCACCCAGCCCCAGGTCGCCCGCGGCATCCCAGTACGCGTCAAAGTCCTCGTCGCTGCCGGTAAAGCTCGCCATGCAGCCGTCGGCCACAAAGATGCGGCCTGCCAGCTCGGCAAGCTTGGTACGCAGCCCGTCCACGCGCTCGTCAAAGTGCTCGAGCAAATCGCGCAGGAACAGGTAGAAGTCCACGCCCGAGAGCTGCTCACGCACCACGGCCGAAGGCGAGCTGTAGCTTATCGCGCGACCGAGCGCCGCCGAGTGGCCGTTGTTGATAAAGCCTTGCTCAAGCCCAATGCGAATCTGCGTGAGCACGTCGCGCACGCGGTCGGCGTCGGCGTTTGCCAAAAGCGTGCTCGACCATACCTCGCGCGGCAGACTCGCCAGCGCATCGATCTTCTCGGACAGGGCGCCGGCGCTCACCAGCAGGTAGGGGCGCACGCCGTCCACGTCGGGCTGCGTCATGACTTCGGTCGTAAAGCTCAAAAAGCCGAGCTTGCCAGCGAGCAAGTTGTCGAGTTCCTCGGCCGAGTGCTCGCGCGTGGGCAGTTGCTTAAGCAGGCGGCAGAGCAGTGTCACATAGGGCAGGTCCTCAAACGCGACGCAGCTCAGGTCGAAATACTGCATGGCGTAGGCCAGGCGGTTGGTGGGGATTCCGTGGCGCAGGCAGGGGATGGGCGTGGTCGTGTCTACGACCAGCGGCGGCTCGGGGCGCGCCTCGCCAATGTCGGACACGCGCAGGCGCGGCAGCGTGGCCTTGGCCTCGGGCGTGTCTTCCGCCTCCTGCGCGGCACGCAGCGCGGCCGCGCGCTCGACCACGTCGGCCAGCTCGGCATCGGTCATGGCATCGCGCTTGGCTGCCAGCTCGACGGCCTCGGCACCCTCCGCGCCCTCGGCGGCGTCCACCGGCACCAGCTCGACCAGTGCCATGTGGTCGTTTTCCAGCACCAACTCGCGCAGCAGGTCCTCAAAGTAGGAGCCGTCCAGCTCGCCGCGCAGCTCCTCGTACACCGGACCGTACTTGAGCGCCAGCGTCGCGGCGTCGTCATCGTAGAGCCAGGTGCTCAGCGCGTCGCACGCAATGGCCACGCCGTCGGCGATGCCGTAGTCGCGCTGGCGCAGGTCGTACTCGTTGCTGCTGATGATAGCCTCCAGGCGCTCGCGCGGAACGCCGTGCTCGCACAGGTCGCGGCAGGCGTCCTGGAACACGCGGCGCAGCTCGCGCGCCACGCCGGGCTGCGCGTTTTGCAACATGATGAGCTCGTAGGGCTGCAGGCACTCGGCCGCGGTGTAGCTCACCACGTTGCCGCCCAGACCTGCCGCCAGAATGGCCTTCTTAACCGGCGCTTCGTTGGAGCCCAGCAGTGCCTCAAACAGGATATCCGCTGCGATCGTACGCTTGCGGTCGAGTGCGCTGCCCAGAACAAGGCCCAGGCCCACCAGGGCGTTCTCGGGCGTGGTGGCCATTTCGATGCGCTTGTACTCGCAGGTCACGGGTGCCTGCACGCCCAGTGGATTGGGTGCCAGCGCGGACGGGTCCTCGCCGGCGGCAACGGCGGCGTCCATGCGGCGGCTCGCAGCGCTCGGCTGCGACAGATAGCGCTCGTCCAAAAACGCCAGCGCGCGGTCCACATCCAGGTCGCCGTAGAGCGTGATGTAGGAGTTGGAAGGATTGTAGTGGCGCGCGTGCGTGTCCAGGAACTGCTCGTAGGTGAGCGCGGGAATCGCGCGCGGGTCACCACCGCTCTCGTGCGCATAGGCGGTGTCGGGATAGAGCGCGGCGTTGACGGCATCGTCCAGCACGCTCATGGGGTCGGACAGCGCACCCTTCATCTCGTTGAACACCACGCCGTTATAGCGCAGCGTGCCCTCGCGCAGGCTCGCGGAGCTGCCTTCGCCCTCGCCCTCGGCGCCCTCCGGCAGGTCCAGCTCGTAGTGCCAGCCCTCCTGCTCAAAAATGGTGGGTTTGGTATAGATGGCTGGGTTGAACACCGCGTCCAGGTACACGTCCATCAGGTTGTATAGGTCCTGCTCGTTGGTGGTGGCAACGGGGTAGATGGTCTTGTCGGGGTAGGTCATGGCGTTGAGAAACGTCTGCATGGAGCTCTTGATCAGATCGACAAACGGCTCCTTGACGGGGAACTTAGCCGATCCGCACAGCACCGAGTGCTCAAGAATATGGAACACGCCGGTGGAATCGGCCGGCGGCGTCTTAAAGCCAATGGCAAAGGCCTTGTTTTCGTCGTCGCATGCCAGGTACAGCAGGCGAGCGCCCGAGGCAGTGTGTCGCAGCACGTAAGCGTCCGAGTCGAGCTCGGGCACGGTCTCGCGGCGCTCGACGGCAAAGCCGTGGTAGGTAGTGCCGGGCACCAGCAGTGTAGCGGCTGCGGCGCGCGGGTCGGTTGAGGTGGTGGGCATATGCAGTCTCCTTTGACGCCCCAGCGGGGGCGAATCGAGTCGAATCCTCGAGAGTATACCCATATGGGGCCGCGACTCTGCGGCGAACTGACGACGATGCCAGCGGATTGGGCATAGGTCCCGCGTGCCCGCCGCACGAGCGTGGAAAATTGGACACTCTCGATATCCGACCGTCCGAAAATCCTCGCTCGTCCATCACTCGCGTATCTCTCGTCTCTCATTCGTCTCTAATATGAGAGATGACAGGAAGATGAGAGAAAAATATGAGAGATAACTGAGCAGCAAAGAGACAGGTAATCATGGTATTGTCTCAATACCGATTGTTCTACCAGCAAAAATATGTATAAATGAAGCAAATGGTAGACATTCCATCTCTATCTATCTCTTATCTCTAAGCCGAGAGATAGAGAGATAAATGAGAGATAAATGAGAGATAATTACGAGAGATAACTGAGAGACGAGGGAAATCTATCCGCGGCATTCTCCGCGGGACCGAGCGAAAGGACGTGCAGATGAACGAAAACGAGCTGACCGGTCTGCTTGAGTCTTTAAGGCGTATGGGCTCGGATGATCTTAACGTCGAAGTGAAGGAGAGCGCCACGACGCTTTCCCGCGACGTGTGGGAAACGGTGAGCGCATTCGCGAACACTGCCGGCGGAACCATCGTGCTCGGAGTGAGTGAGCGCGCAGGTTTTGTCCCGGTTGAGAACTTCGAGACCGAGAAAGTGCTCAACCAATTTGTGTCAGGCATGGGTGATGCGGGCGGTCGAGGAAAGCTGGCCAATCCGCCCAAATACACGATCGAGCGAGTGGAGCTTCAGGGCGTCATCGTTCTCGTCATTACGATTGAGGAGCTCGATCCGTCGAGCAAGCCCTGCTATGTCATAGAGCGGGGCGCCCAGGGCGGCAGCTACAAGCGCATCGATGACAAAGATGTGCCGCTTTCATCGACCGAGGTGCTCGCATTGGCGTCATACGGTCGAGCGACTCCGAGCGATCGCGACGCGGTGGCGGGTGCGGGCGCGGACGATCTCGACGAGACGCTGGTCGACCGTACGATAGATCGGGCTTTCTCGTTGACGCCCCGGGCAATGCGCGGCGCGCCGGACAAACAAACGAAGCTGGAGCGCCTAAATATCCTTGATTCCCAGGGCAATGTCACCAAGGCTGGACTCCTAGTTGTGGGCACCTACCCTCAGCAGTTCTATCCCAAGCTCTTCATTGACGTGGCTGTCCATGCGGGAACTCAGAAGGGCATGGCGGGGTCGCTGAGATTCATGGACCGCACAATCTGTGAGGGAACGTTGGGCGAGATGATCTCGGATGCCGTCGCAGCCGTCGCCAAGAATTTGCGGCGAACCTCGACCGTCCAAGGCGTCTCGCGTGTCGACTCGCTTGAGATTCCCGAGGAGGTTCTGCGCGAGGCAATCGCCAACGCCGTAATCCATCGAGAATACGGGGATCGGTTCTGTGGACAATCGATTGCCGTCGACGTCTTTGACGATCGTGTCGAGGTGACGAATCCTGGCGGCCTTTACGGGGGAAAGACTCGCGAGAACTTGTTTGACGGCAGCTCCCGATGCCGTAACGCGACGCTTGTGAAGCTCATGTCGATTGTTCCGCTGCCGGATGGCGCAGGTTCGCCGGCTGAGGGCAATGGCTCGGGCATCCCGATGATGATCGATGCCATGCGCGCGCATGGTCTGGCCGAGCCCCTGTTCTGCCTGGGATTCGATCGGTTCAAGGTCGTACTTTACCGTTCAAAGATCGAGCCGGTCGATCATGGCGGGGGCTTAATTGTGACGGCACTCAAACACTACGGCGAGCTGGGGACGCGTGAGCTGGCAGAACGCACGGGGCTTACAATTTCCCAGGTTAGGTCGCGCGTCAACGCGCTCATTGCTCAAGGCGAGCTTGAGCCCACGGCGCCGGCGACGAGCCGCAACCGCAAGTATCGACTGTCGGAGCGCGTGGGATAGATGCGTTAGTGGACGAGGCGACCCAATAATCGACCCTCGATTGGCGTCCATTAAGGTAAAGCGGTTGTTGCCCAGCCGACGGTGATGCTAAAGACTCGGCTTACGCCGGCATGGCCCCGAACCCGTCTATCAAGAACAGCCTAAGAATCAGCTTGATGACATTTCCCGGTTTGACTTCGGCCGTGCCAAAGACGTGGCGCTCGGCGAGCTCGCTGCAGTATGCATAGATGTCGCGGATAAGGTCCGCGCCCGAAAGCGTAAACATGTAGCCTGCGTCCGAAAGCGCATTGGGCGCGGCGGGCAACTTGGCCATGTGGCAGAACGTTTGCAGGTCGGGCGCCATAGCGTCCTGGTAGCCAAGATGGTTGCCGTCTTCTTGTGCGGCGAGTTCCAGCTGGCGTACTCGATCCAGCGCCACTGCCAGCACAAAGCTCGGCGTAGGCGCATTGACGTCCTGAGTGGTCGCCACAAGCCTGCCCGCTGCCTGCGTGACAAGCCAAGCGACCTCGCGCTGGCAACGCACGGCCTTGCGCGTAACCGGCTTGATGGACGAAGAAGAAACGCTTCCCTTAGGCGGATTCGAAACAGCCACAAGAACCTCCCATGAACAATCCGGCCCAACAAGCCCGGATGAAACACGTGCTACATCAGTATACAGGTGAGTGGGGTGGAAAACGGAGCCGACAGCGTGAACTGCCGGCTCCGGATTGCTTGCCTTAGAGGCCGTACACTTCGACCATAGCTTCGCCAATGCGATGGGGCACGCCGGTGACGAGTGCGTTGCCCATGCAGAAGGCCCGATGGCCGTCGGTCATGCCCGTATCGGTCCAACCTTTCGGGAATCCCTGAAGCTGATCGAGCTCGTCGGGAACAAGACGGCGGAAACGGCCATCGGGACATTCGATGACGTGCTTGAAGCGGCTCGCTCCCGTGCCGCCTTCTCCTGTGAGGATGGTGCGGCTCGGCTTGTCGGTGGCATCCGGGAAGCTCATGGCTCCCTCGGAATACGTGTACGTAAAGCCTGTCTTTTTGTTAGTGCGCTCTTCGCGCTTGCTGCCCTTAAGGTAGCGCCAGTCGGGAAGCTTTTCGTCGGAGATGTAGAACTGCTCCGGGACATCAGCTTCGTCGACAAGCACGTCGCCAAGCACGTGGCGCTTACCGTGATAGTCTTCGGCAAAGTCGCAGGTCAGAACATGACAGCCCTGCATGACGCCAGCATTCTTGAATTGAGAGGTCTTTTGGCCGACGCCAAAACGAGTTGAGTTCTCGTAGGGGTCGGGTAAAACGTCGAGCTCGGACATCTCGTCGGGATAGATGGCGGGGAAGGCTTTAGCCATGACGCCGTTGTGCATGCGATCAACGAGATCAACCTTGCCAGCGTCCTTTTCGCAGAAGATATAAACACGCTTGCGACGCTGGGGGAAACCGTATTCGGCAGAGTTGACCACGCGCCATTCGACCGTGTAGTCGAGGTCGGCAAGACAGCTTAGGATGATGGCGAAGTCGCGACCGCGTTGAGACGCGGGCGACTTGAGCAGGCGGTCGACGTTCTCAAAGAGACCGAACTTGGGCTTCTTCATTTCGAGGAAGTGATAGATGTCCCACCAGAGGACACCCTTCTTTCCTTCGATGCCGTGTGCCTGATTGAGCGGACGCGCGACAGAGTAGTCTTGACAGGGGAAACCGCCAACGACCATTTGGACATTGGGAATTTCGATTTCGCCCGCTTCGGCTTGTTCCAAGACCCTATTAATGTCTTCGTTGACAACGGAATCATCGCCGAAGCGATCCATGTAGCAACGGGCCGCGAACTGACGCGCTTTGGTTCCGGGCGGTTCCCACTGATTTGCCCAAATGGTGCGGAAGGGGCCGGCTGGTTTCATATAAAACTCGGGATGTCGAGGGTCGGCATAGCCTTCGAGACCTAAACGAAATCCACCGACGCCCGCAAAAAGCTCGGCAATATTAATCTCAGACACGTTTCTCCAATCGCTGCTGTGTCCGTTTATGGTGCTCACAACAATAGCCGATCGAGGGGACAAGATCAAGACCTCAATTTTCTGGGCGTTAGTAGTTGCTCTGAACTACTATGGGGTTAGTTGCGAGTTTCGGAGGTATCCCGTGTCCAAGAAGCGCCTCGATTTCAAGCGCATGCTTGACGATACTGATTTTTCTGACCCTTCAAGCATTGAGCGCTACGCTGCCAATCTCGACGGCATGACGTTCCGCGATATTCTCGAGCTCGGTATTGCCCCGGAAGGGGAGAGTGCGCCCAAGGACTTTGGCTCCAAAAAGTACAAAGGCGGTATGGGTACTCTTATCGAGGAGCGCTACTTTGGCTACAAGGCTAATAGCGACGACCGTCCCGATTTTCCCGAGGCGGGCGTTGAGCTCAAGGCAACGTGTTTCGATGTGCTCAAGAATGGCCGTAAGTCTGCGGGTGAGCGTCTTGTCCTGACCATGATCCCTTACGACCGTCCTGTTTCGCTCGACTATGACAATTCTCACCTCAAGACTAAGCTCAGCAATATTCTGTTGATTTATTACGGCCGAGATCGTTCTATCGACAAATATGACCAGCGTATCGAGCGCGCTGTCATGGTGCGTCTTCCCGAAGAAGACATGAAAATCATTCGCGCCGACTACGAGAAGATTATTTCCTATATTCAGGATGGCCGTGCGGACGAGCTTTCAGAAGGCATGACGACTTATCTGGGTGCTTGCACGAAGGGCGCAACTGAGGCCACGATGTGGGCGGACCAGTATTATGAATACTTCAATACCGATACGGGTGAGATTGAGCGTCATCGCGCAAAGCGTCGCGCCTTTTCCCTCAAGCGCTCGTATATGGACTATGTGCTCCATACTTATGTCCTCGGTGCTCCGCGAGTCGGGGAGAGCATTGTTCAGGACGATGGCAAGTCTATCGATTTCGAAAGTTACGTAACTGGACTTATCGAGCGCCATTACGGTGAGACCGATCGTCAAATTGCCGAACAGTATGGACTGGAGTACACGGGCAATAAGGCGCAGTGGACAACGCTCGTTTATCGTATGCTCGGAATCAAAAACAATGCTGCCGAGGAATTCGTCAAGGCAGGCATTTCCGTCCGAACTGTTCGAGTTAACAACAGGGGGCACATCGAACAGGCTATGTCGTTCCCACCGTTTGAGTTCAAGCGTTTGATTGAAGAAGACTGGGAGACGTCGCCTCTTCATGCGTGCCTTGAGACCAATCGCTTTTTCTTCGTTGTGTTCCGTGAGGACCACGATGGCGTGCTGCGTCTCGACCGTTGTTTGTTCTGGGCAATGGGAGAAAACGAAATCGAAGGCCCAGCGAAAGCTTGTTGGGATGAGACGCGAAAGGTAATACGTGAGGGCGTTGAGCTCAATCCGTATCGGGATGCGAGCGGAAAGCTCAAAGTGACTAACAATCTGCCCGGTATGGCGGACAATCCAATTGTTCACGTTCGCCCGCATACGTCAAAAGCGGCTTACAAGTTTGCCGATGGAACAGAGATCGGTGACATCGCAAGGAATGCTTACGAACTGCCCGACGGGCGCTGGATGACGAAGCAATCGTTCTGGTTCAACAAGGGCTACCTGGAGCATATTCTGGGGCTGTAGCGTTTCGAGATTATTTAACAATCAACCCCTGCTCCTCGATACCTCGATGTTGCCCCTACAAATAAACCCCCTCACCGAGTTGCCTGTGGAACTCGGCGTGATGGTCGCGTGCCCAGGTAAAGAGCGCCTGGTCAAAGTCGGTGCGTGTGGCCGGGATGCCGAAGACGCCGGCAACTTCGACGCGCACAAACTCCAGTGCCGGCAGCTTGTTGATGGCAGTGAGGGCAAACGGGGACGAGGGCTCTTCGAACAGATAGCGGCTGCCTTGCAGCGCGTCGCAACTGGTGCACGTGTTGCCGAGCGACGGGGCTTTGGAGGCTCGCGCGCCTACGGGCTTGTAGCCGCAGCGCTTATGAAGGTAGTCGCGGATCTCGCCCGGCACGCAGCCAAGAGCGGGCACGATGGCGAGTGCGTTGGCGTTGACCGTGTCGATGGCAATGTGCCCGGCTTCGTTGGGCGCGTGCGCGATGGCGATGCTCTCGTCGCTATCGGTTCGATAGGGAATGCCGAAGGCCGCGACCGAGGTCTCTTTGTGACACTTCCAGCACTCACGCTTGCCCAGTACTAGATATATATACGGCGCTGAGGGGTCGGATCGGTCAACACCGGGCAGCCACTCGGCAAAGGGCTCGGGGTTGACGCCGCTGGGTACATACCAGATTTTCTTGATCCGGTCCCATTTGGCGCCCAGCGCCTTGGCTTCTTCTTTGTGCGAAAAGGGAACATCGAGCTCGGTGCGCATGGTGGCTCCTTGGTGCTGCAGGTGCAAGTGGCTCAAGGATACCGCAGGGCGCAGACATCGCGGCGTTTTGCTGAGAAGTTGCGGTGCGGATGGGTTCGAGACGTGTTGGTCTCGGCCTCGGTGACTATTGGGGCGGTTTTGATTGACTGTGGAGTCAACCGGGATAGGCACTTGGGTCGCTGACGCGGTTCTGTGCATGGGCAGGGTGGTTGTTTGGGCGGTTGGAGCTGCCAGCTAATTTGGCGACATAAAACAAAACAGCCCAGAGGACATAGCCTCTGAGCTGCGAACATTTGGTGGGCGTTAGAAGATTTGAACTTCTGACCTCTTCCGTGTCAGGGAAGCGCTCTCCCCCTGAGCTAAACGCCCGATTAAGGGTGCGCAAGCGCGCAAGGGATAATATAACGGAGCCTGAACTCGGTGGCAAGAACATTTTTAAAAATCGCTTACATTGTGGAATTCGGGGGCTTTGTCGCATCCATTTCAAAAGAGCCTGCTGCCGCGATTTGGCTGTCGCATAATGCAAGGCCATTGCGGTATCGAGCTATGGAAAGACACCTGCGGAATTGTCCTACCGATAAGCGGACAAGCCTCCAGCTGGTGCCTTCGCCGTGGTAAGGTAAGCCGAATTGCTTCCAGACTGTTTCGGGGGAGTGGAATGAGCAAAGAGTGTGTCGAGCAGGTCGAAGGCGCAGGGGCTTCGGTGCCGATGACCGATATATCGAACATTGATGTGCCCGAGGGCACCGACGAGCTCAGCCGCAACACCCGTCGCGCATGGCGCGACCGCCTGAACAGCGCTTCGACGCGCAAGATGATCACGGGCGTCTTGGCTACGCTGGTGGGCGGTTCGTTTTGGGGCTTCTCGGGCACCAGCGCGAGTTTTTTGTTCGATACCTACCATGTCGATACGCTGTGGCTTATGAGCGTGCGTCAGATTCTCGCCGGCCTGCTCTTTATGGCCGTGGTTGTTACGCGCGACCGCGAGCGCCTGATTAAGCTCTGGACCACACCCGCCGATCGCAAGCAGCTGCTGCTCTTTACCGCCTTTGGCCTGCTGTTCAACCAGTTTTGCTATCTTTCGGCCGTGCGCCTGACGAACGCCGGAACCGCGACGGTGCTCCAGTGCCTGCAGCTCGTTATCATCATGGGCTACGCCTGCGTGACCGATCGCCGCATGCCGCGTACTCGCGAAGTCATCGGCATTGGCCTGGCTCTGGGTGGAACCTTTTTTATCGCCACCGGCGGCGACCCCACCAGCCTGAATATCTCGCCGCTTGGCCTGGCAGCAGGTCTTATGTGTGCGGTCAGCGCCGCGTGTATGGCGGTGATTCCCGCCAAGATCCTGCCCGAATACGGCAGCCCCATCGTCACGGGTTCGGCAATGCTCACGGCGGGCGTGGTCTCATGTGCCTTCGTGCAGCCCTGGGCGCATATGCCGGCGCTCGACGCTGCCGGCATCGAGGCGCTCGCGGTGTTCGTGGTTATCGGCTCGTTTTTTGCTTACATGCTTTATATGCAGGGCGTTAAGGACATCGGCTCGGTGCGCGCGAGCCTCATCGGAACTGTGGAGCCGGTTTCGGCGACCATCACGAGCGCCGTTATGCTGGGCACGGTGTTTTTGCCGACCGACCTTATCGGCTTTGCCATGATCATCGTGATGATGTTCCTCACGGTGTAGCTGGCGCCGCCGCCAAGACAGAAAAGGTGTTGTGCCGCATTTTCGCCAATTGATGTCCGTGTCTGGAGTTTAGCTGTCGATGCTCAAAATGCCATAAACTAGTAACGTTATGGACTTTTTCATTGCGACTCAATTGCGAGGATTTCTTTATGGCTGGTAATCACTTTAAGGGCAGCGATAGCGGCCGCCCTGCAGTTCCGCCGCGTCCGAACGGGGCTGGTAAGGCCGGCACGCCGGGCGGCGCTGGACAGGGCGGTTCCGGTAAGCGCGTGTCCCCGGGCGAGACGGCGATGTTTACCGCTCTGTACGAGCAGTCTCAAAAGGCAAAAAAGACCGGCCGTGCAAGAGGGAATGTCTTTGCGGGTGGTGCAACCTCCGCGTCGCAGCCGAGCGGGGCTCCTTCGGCACCTGCGAACAACGCAGGTGCTGCCAACGCCGCGAATGCCGCCGGCAACGTTAATGCCGGCAAGGCCGACAACAATACTCCCTCTGCCGGTGGCGCGGGGCTTACGGGTAACCTTGGCACGATTTACACCGGCGCCTCCGAGACTGGCACGTTCGCCCGCCTGGATGATAGCGGTGCCGAGTTTGCGGGCTCGGGTTCCAAGGAAGATTATTACGATTTTGGCTTGAACTACGGTGGCGACGCTTCGCCGAGTTCGACCTCTGACGGTCTGGTCCGTCATCGCCATCGCAAGGGCGAGCGCAAAAAGCGTCACACCGGCGCCATTATTGCCGTTGTAGTCGCGGTGCTTCTCGTTGCGCTTGGCGCAAGCGGCTTTATGCTGCTTAACTCGGCAAAGACCGTAAAGAGCGAAGCGAAGGAGGCTGTCGAGATCGTCGGTGGCCTTAAGGACAAGGTCACGTCGGGCGATTTTTCGACGCTGCCTGACGACGCGAAGAAGATCGATGAGCTCTGTAACAGCATGAAGGCGGAGACCTCGAGCCCGCTGTGGGCGGCGGCTTCGTTTATCCCGGTGTATGGCAGCGATATCAATGCGGCCCGCACCATGATTGACGCCCTGTCCGATGTCTCGAGCAATGCGCTGGTTCCCATGGCCGATAACCTTTCGCAGGCTACGCCCGGCAAGCTGTTCCAGGACGGCATGATTAACGTGTCCGCGCTGCAGGCGGTCGCCGATTCGCTTTCCAGCAGCTCGAAGGTGTTCAAGAGCGCCAACGAGAAGGTCCAGGGCATTGGCGATACTCATATTTCCCAGGTGACCGAGCTGGTCGATAAGGCCAAGGACGGCTTTGCCACCCTCAACGGCGCGGTTGACGCGGCGGAGAAGGTCGCCCCCGTCCTTCCCCAGATGCTCGGCGCCAACGGCCAGACGCGCAACTACCTTATGTACGCCATGAACAACGTCGAGATTCGTGCTTGCGGCGGCTTTGGCGGTTCGCAGGGCCTGATTTCGGTCACTGACGGCCAGATGTCGATTGGCGAGTTTGTTCCCCGCATTGGACTCAGCGAGGATGAGGCAGTCGAGAGCGTCGACGAAGAGGATGAGGCGCTGTTCGGCAACCACAGTAACCTGTACAACTCGGGCAATACCTATTCGCCTGATTGGCCCCGCAACTCGCAGCGTGTCGCCGCGCTGTGGAAGTCCCAGTATGGACAGGACGTTGATGGCGTCATCGGTATCGACCCGGTGTTCCTGCACTATCTGCTGGGCCTGGTCGGTAACGTGTCACTGCCCGACGGAACGGTTGTCGACGCCACTAACGCCGCAAAGGTCCTCATGCACGATGTGTACTGGAACTATCCGGTCGAGGAGTCGGACGGCATCTTTGCATCCGTCGCCAGCGCAGCCTTCGACAAGATTCTTGGCGGTATCGGCGATGTCGATGTTGCGAAGCTTGTCAGCGCCGTTGAGCGCGGTGCCGAAGAGGGCCGCCTGATTGCTTGGATGAGAAACGATGATGAGCAGAATGCCATCAAAGAGACGGGCATTGACGCTTCGCTGCCCGATCCGGATGACCCGAGTGCCGATCCCGTTGCCGGCGTTTACTTTAACAACCTGAGCTTCTCCAAGCTCGACTGGTATCTGAACGCCGACACGCAGATTGGCCAGGGCGTGAAGAACGGCGACGGCACGTGCTCCTATCGCATCACCGTTACCCTGACGAACATCATGACGCAGGAGGAGGCTGGCAAGCTGCCCGACTACGTTGCGGCGAGCGCACCCGATGCCGCGCGTGACGACGAGCGTCTGAATGTCTCGTTGTTTGCCCCGACGGGCGGCAACATTACTGATCTGACCGTCGAGGGCACCCAGTTTGGTCTTGGCGCCGCTACGTGGCATGGAATCCCCTTCTATTCGGGTACCGTTGACCTGCATGCTGGCGAGACGACGACGATCACGTATACGCTGACCACGTCGGCCGAGGCGGGGGACAAGCCGCTTACGCTGCGTCAGACTCCTACATGCCAGGCGGCTCGCGACAGCGCGTCGGCGTAGGGTTTTTCTGGTAGCGTAGATAATCGAGTACCATTTTGGGGCGGACAGGCAATCTGTTCGCCCCTATTTTGTAAGGAGAGCGCATGAAGTACTTTGGCACCGACGGCTTTCGCGGTGAGGCCAACGTTGGGCTGACGGTAGAGCACGCTTATAAGATTGGCCGTTTTGTGGGCTGGTATTACGGCGCCAACCGCAGTGCTAAGGCGCGCGTGATCGTGGGCAAGGACACGCGTCGCTCGAGTTATATGTTCGAGGCGGCGCTGGTGAGCGGCCTGGTCGCGAGCGGTGCGGACGCCTATATGCTGCACGTGATCCCCACGCCGGGCGTAGCGCATCAGACTGTGGAAGGCTGCTTCGATTGCGGCATCATGATCAGCGCGAGCCACAACCCGTTTTGCGATAACGGCATTAAGCTCGTCAACAGCGACGGCTTTAAGATGGACGAGGACGTGCTGGAGCTCATTGAGGACTACATCGATGGCAAGAGCGAGGTGCCGCTGGCAACGGACAACCACATCGGCGCCACGGTGGACTACATGCAGGGTCGCAACCGCTACATTGCTTCGCTCATCGCCAGCGCGAACTTTTCGCTGCAGGGCGTCAAGATCGGCATCGATTGCGCCAACGGCTCGGCATCCTCGGTGGCCAAGCCGGTGTTCGACGCACTGGGCGCCGATGTGCGCGTGATCAATGCCGCGCCCGACGGCTTTAACATCAATGTCGACTGCGGCTCTACGCATATTGAGCGCCTGCAGCGCCACGTGGTGGAGCAGGGCCTGGATGTGGGCTTTGCCTACGACGGCGATGCCGACCGCTGCCTGGCCGTGGACGAGCGCGGCCGCGTGGTCGACGGCGACCAGATCTTGTACGTGTGCGGCGTGTACCTGAACAAGCACGGGCGTCTCTCGGGCGGTACCGTGGTACCGACGATCGCCAGCAACTTTGGCCTGATCAAGTCGTTGGAGCTTGCCGGACTGAGCGCCGTGACCAGCGGCGTGGGCGACCGTCACGTGTATGCCAAGATGCGCGAGGGCGGCTACAGCCTGGGCGGCGAGCAGACGGGCCATACGATCTTTGGCGATATCGAGCGCACGGGCGACGGCATTATGACCTCGCTGCGCGTGATGGAAGTGATTCGTGCCGAGCGCGAGACGCTCTCGCAGCTCACGGCTCCGTGCAAGCTGCTGCCACAGGCGCAGGTGGCCGTGCACGTGGCGGACAAGGACGCCGCGCTCGAGAACATGGGCGTGCAGAACGCCATCGCCGAGGCCGAGGCTGCGCTGGCAGGCGAGGGCCGCGTGCTCGTGCGCAAGAGTGGAACCGAGTCTGTGATTCGCGTTTTGGCCGAAGCCCCCGACCAAGCTGCCGCCGACGCCGCCATGAAGCGCATCGCCGCCGCGCTGGAAGCTCTGTAAGGTAGTCATTGGGGACGTTCTTAAACGACTAGGTGAAAAAAGGGGACGCTGCGGATTGGTTCCGCGGCGTCCCCTTTGCGTTGGCGTGTCGGTTATGCCTTACAGCTCGTAGAGCGTGGTGAACTTGTCTTGGAGGTAGCTGCAGTAGTAGCGGGCATCGAACGCCATGCCGCAGGCGCCCTTGATGAGCTCCGGCGCGTCCTTGGCGCGGCCCCACTGCCAAATGTGCTCGCCCAGCCAGGCGCGGACGGGTGTCAGGTCGCCGCTCGCGCAGGCGGCGGTAAGGTCGACGCCGTCGCGGCACATGGCCGGCACAAACATGGCGTCGTAGGCGCTGCCCAGCGCATAGGTGGGGAAGTAGCCAAACGAGCCGCCGCTCCAGTGCGTATCCTGCAGGCAACCACGCGTGTCGTCGGGAACCGGAATGCCCAGGTACTCATCCATGAAGCGGTTCCAAAGCGCGGGGATGTCCTTGGCCGTGGCCTCGCCGGCAAACAGCATGCGCTCGATCTCGTAGCGCACCATAACGTGCAGCGGATAGGTGAGCTCGTCGGCCTCGGTGCGGATCAGCGAAGGCTGCGCGATGTTCACGGCGTGGTAGAGCGTGTCCTCGTCGACGTCGCCGTAGACCTCGGGTGCGTGGCGGCGTAGCACCTCGAGCAGCGGTCCCATAAAGGCGCGGCTGCGACCCACGGTGTTCTCGAAAAAGCGGCTCTGACTCTCGTGGATGCCCATGGAGGTGCCACCCTCAAGACAGGTGCGCGCATAGGCAGGATTGACGCCCAGCTCGTACATGGCGTGTCCCGCCTCGTGGATGATGCTGTAGACGTTGGAGATGCAATCGTCCTCGTAGATGTGTGTCGCGATGCGCGCGTCACCCACGGCAAAGCCCTCGCTAAACGGGTGCTCGGTAAAGGCAAGCGTGGTGTCGTCCAGGTTCAGGCCGACAAGCTTCATAAGGTCGAAGCTCATGGCGCGCTGGGCGGCCTCGGGCACGCGGGCGTGCAAAAAGTCGGCATCGGGCTGCTGGCTGCGCTCGCCGATGGCGTGCACGAGCGGCACGACCGTCGCCTTGACCTCATCGCAAAACGCATCGAAGCTCTTGGCGGAAAGGCCGCGCTCGTACTGGTCGAGCCAAACATCGTATGGGTCGCGCTTGGGGTCCATAAGTTCGGCCTGATGCTTAAGTTGGGCGACGATTCTATCCACATAGGGCTCAAAGCTCGCCCAGTCATTGGCCGTCTTGGCCTTGTGCCACACGGCATCGGCCTCGCAGGTGAGCCTGGTCCAGGCCTCGGCCTCCTCGGTGGGGATGACGCTTGCCTCGCGCTGGTCGCGACCGAGCACACGGATCTTGTCGAGCAGCTGCGGGTCGTCAATTTTGCCGCCGGCGACGGTCTCGCGCGCTAACGAGCGTACGAGCTCAACGGACTTCTCGCTGGTCAGCAGCTTGTGATGCTCGCCGGCAAGCGTGCCCATGGCGTCGGCACGGGCGGCAGCACCATTGGCAGGAGCAATCGTCGCTCCATCGAACTCGGCAATCTTGAGCAGGTACTCACGAGTCCACAGCTTGCCCTCGAGTTTGCGGAACTTTTTGACGGCCTTGTCGACTTTAGCGGCCTTGACGCCCTTGGCGGCCTTTGCCACGGCGACCTTGGCCTTCTTATCGAGTTTCTTTCCCATACCGTATCCTTAATCTCGCAGGCCGAGCGCCGCAGGCGGATGCACGGCCAGTTTGCACAGCTACCTGCCTTGTACCGGTTGATTTCCGATCTCAGCCGAACACATTGAGCAAATAGGCCATTCCCGCAG
>CALGZX010000088.1 GCA_937934165.1 uncultured Collinsella sp. | reverse complement strand
CTGCCTTCGCAAGCGCCAGCGCCATGCGCTGGGCAGCGGGAACACCCAAGCCGATTGATTTAAGCTCATCCGCATGCGCAAACACCTGAGCGGGGGTTCCCTCGGCAAACACCGCGCCCTCGCGCGTGACGGACTCGATCATCTCGCCGCCCGTGAGAAACGGCGGCATCTGCTCCAGAAGCTCGCGCCGCCCGTACAGCGCCCCGATGCCCATAGGCCCGTAGAGCTTGTGGCCGGAGAAGGCGAGGAAGTCCGCACCCAGCTCCTGTACGTTGACCGGCAGGTGCGGCGTGCTCTGCGCGCCGTCCACCACCAGCACCGCACCCACGCGGTGCGCCAGCTCCGCGACCGCGCGGATGGGGTATTCGCGTCCGAGCACGTTCGAGACCTGCTGCAGTGCGACGACCCTTGTCCTTGCCGTGATGAGCGCTTCGACCTTGTTGAGGTCCAGACTGCCGTCCGGCTCACATTCCATGAATTTGAGCTGCGCGCCAGTCTGACGGCAGACCATCTGCCATGGAAGGATGTTGCTGTGGTGCTCCATCGTGGAGATCAGGATCTCATCGCCCGCCTTGACATGGCTGAGCCCGTAGCTGTAGGCCACAAGGTTCAGCCCCTCGGTCGTGTTGCGGGTGAAGACGAGCTCCCCGCTCTGCGCCGCGCCGAGAAAGCGGGCGACGGCGGCGCGGGCGCTCTCGAGCGCTTCGGTCGCCTCGGTGCTCAGCGGGTAGAGCCCGCGCAGGGGATTGGCGTTGTGGCGCGTATAGAACTCCCGCTCCGCGTCCAGCACGCACTGCGGGCGCTGGGCGGTGGCGGCGCTGTCGAGATAGGCGACATCACGCTGCGCGAGCAGCGGGAAATCGGCTTTATAATTCGTGCTCATTCGCGTTCCTCCTTCGTACACAGGACCTGCGCGAGCGCGCCGAGGGCGCGCGCGGAAAAGGCTTCGTCCTCCGCCATGCGCGCGAGCCGCTCCACGGCGGCGCGGGCGAGGATGGCTTCGGCGGCGGCGCGGTCGATGCCGCGGCTGGCAAAGTAAAAGAGCGTGTCCGCGTCCAGCTCGCCGATGGTCGCGCCGTGGCTGCCCTCGACGTTCTCCTCGGCGCAGAGGATGACGGGGACGGTCTTGTTTTCCGCGTCCTCGCCGAGGATCAGGACAGTCTCGTTTTCGCTGCCGACCGAGCCGGCGGAGCCGCGCTTGAAGTCAATGGTGCCGCGGAAGACCTTTTTCGCGCGCTCCATCAGCGCACCGGAAGCGTGGATCTCGCTCACGGTGCTTTTGCCGAGCTGCTCAACGGTCAGATCAATGTCCGCCGTGTCGCTCCGGCGGGCGAGGTAGCCGAGGTCGGCGCGCAGCGCCGCGCCGTCGCCCGCAAGGGAGATCTGGTGGTCGGCGTAAACAGCGCCGTCGCCGAGCTGGAGGGAGATAAGGTCGAGCTTCGCGTGTTCGGCGAGCTGCGCGCTCAACTCGTGGCGCAGCACCGCGCCCCGCGTGGGATTCAGAAGCTGCACGACGCGAAGGTGCGCGCCCTCCGCCGCCGTGAGCCTGAGCTCCGCGGCAAGGGGCTGCGCGGCGATGCAGACCTCAAAGACGGTCAGCTCCGCGCCCGCCTCGGCGGTCACGGTATAGACGCGGCGGCCGTAGGCCGCGCCGCCGTCCGCAGCCTCGATGCGGAGAGGGGCGTTTTCGCCGGAAACGGCGGTGAAGCGCTCGTTCGAGAGAAGCGCCTCCGCGTCCGTGTCCCAGCGGACGGCGGCCTCGTTCACGCCGAGACGGTTCCAGGTGCGCGAAGCGGGACGGTTGACATAAATCGTTTTTTCCATATTGTTCGCTCCTTTCGCTCAGCCGATGCTGCCCTTCATCTCAAGCCGGATGAGGTTGTTCATTTCCACCGCGTACTCCACCGGCAGCTCCTTGGAGACATTGTCGGCAAAGCCGCTGACGATCATCGCGCGCGCGTCTTCCTCGCTCATGCCGCGGCTCATCAGATAAAAGACGGCTTCGTTGCTGATCGCGCCGATCTTGGCCTCATGGCCGATGGCCGCGTCCTTCGTGCGGATGTCCATTGCGGGGATGGTGTCGGAACGGGACTCGGAGTCCAGCATCAGCGACTGGCAGGAAACCGCGCTTTTCGCGCCCTTTGCGCTCTTTTCCACCACGACGCTCGAGCGGAAGGTGCTCACGCCGCCGCTTTTGCTGATCGAGCGCGTGTTCATATAGCTGCTGGTGTTTTTGCCGACATGGACGACCTTTGCGCCCGTGTCGAGGTCCTGCCCCGCGCCGGCAAAGGTCACGCCGGTGAACTCCATGCGGGAATCGTCGCCCTTGAGGATGCTCATGGGGTACAGGCAGCCGACGTGCGAGCCGAACGAGCCGGACACCCACTCGATGACGCCGCCCTCCTCCACCAGCGCCCGCTTGGTGTTGAGGTTGTACATGTTCTTCGACCAGTTCTCGATGGTGGAGTAGCGCAGCTTGGCGTTTTTCTTGACGTACAGCTCCACGCAGCCGGCGTGGAGGTTGGCCACGTTGTACTTGGGTGCGGAGCAGCCCTCGATAAAGTGCAGGTCGGCATCGTCCTCGACAATGATGAGCGTGTGCTCAAACTGGCCGGCGCCCTTGGCGTTGAGGCGGAAGTAGCTCTGCAGCGGGAAATCGAGCTTGGTGCCCTTGGGCACGTAGACAAACGAGCCGCCCGACCACACGGCGCCGTGCAGGGCCGCAAACTTGTGGTCGGTGGGCGGGATGAGCGTCATAAACTTCTCGTGAATGAGCGGCTCCCACTGCGGGTCGTGCAGGGCCTCCTCGATGCCGGAGTAGACGATGCCCATCTTGGACGCGGTGTCCTGCATGTTGTGGTAGACGAGCTCGGAGTCGTACTGCGCGCCGACGCCCGCCAAGTAGCTGCGCTCGGCCTCGGGGATGCCCAAGCGCTCAAAGGTGCTCTTGATGTCGTCGGGCACCGACTCCCAGTCGTGCTTTTGGTCGGTGTTGGGCTTGACGTAGGTGACGATGTTGTCCATGTCCAGGCCCTCGATGGAGGGGCCCCACGTCGGGTCGGGAAAACGATTGAAGATCTCGAGGGACTTTAAGCGCAGGTCGAGCATCCACTGCGGCTCGTCCTTCTTGGCGCTGATCTCGCGCACGATGTCGGGCGTGATGCCGGCGTCGAGGCGCTCGAATCCCTCCTCGCCATAGGTGAAGTCGTAGAGGCTGCGGTCGATGTCCGCGACCTCGGTGCGGTTCTTGGTCATTGCGTCGCCCCTTTACGCCTGCTGCTCGGCAACGGCGGACTCGGCCTGGGCGCGCTGCTCGGCGGCCTCGCGCTCGAAGGTCTCAAAGCCGTTCTTGTCGATCCAGGGGATCAGCGAGGCGTCGTCCTCGCGTACGATGTGGCCCTTGACCATAACGTGGACGCGGTCGACATCCAGGTGCTCCAGGATACGCGTGTTGTGCGTGATGATGAGCATGGAGCCGTCGCAGCTCTTGCGGTAGGCGTCCATGCCGTGGCTGACGGTGGAAAGGGCGTCGACGTCCAGGCCGGAGTCGGTTTCGTCCAGGATGGCGAGCTTGGGCTGCAGCAGCAGAAGCTGGAGCATCTCGACCTTCTTTTTCTCGCCGCCCGAGAAGCCCACGCCCAGCTCACGGTTGAGGTAGGCGGTGTCCATGTTGAGCTCGGCCGCGAGCTCCTTGACGCGACGGCGGAACTCCTTGCCCTTCATCTCCAGGCCGGGGCGGCCAGCGATGCTGGCACGCAAAAAGCTCGACAGCGGCACGCCGGGGATCTCGACCGGGGCCTGGAAGCTCAGGAACAGGCCGGCGCGCGAGCGCTTGTCGGTGGTGAGCTCGGTGATGTCCTGGCCGTCAAAGACGATGCGGCCGTCGTTGACCGTGTAAACGGGGTCGCCCATGACCAGGTGGCCGAGGGTGGACTTGCCGGCGCCGTTGGGTCCCATCAGCACGTGGGTCTCGCCGGCGGCGACGTTAAGGTTGACGTTGTGGAGGATGGTCTTCTCGTCCACGGAGGCGGTCAGACCTTCGATGGAAAGCAGCGGATTTGCGCTCATGCTGTCCCTCTCTGTATATGGTGTACTCATAGGTGTACTAAACCCTAGGAATCTTCTCGGAATAAAGTTACTATGGGTTCGGCGTTAGTCAAGGGAAAACCCGACTAATCCACTCGACTTTTCAAATTCTGGGACAAAATAACCTGTTGTGTTTGTCCCACTTACTTAAGATTTGGGACAAACAAACCTGGTTATGTTGTCCCAGATGCGATGGGAGGGTAGGTATGCTCATTTCTTCCAAGGGCCGCTATGCCCTCCGGCTGATGATCTATATCGCGGCGCTCGGCGACGCCGAGGGCAAGATTGCCCTGCGCGAGGTTGCCGACCGCGAGCATATCTCGCAAAAGTATTTGGAGCAGCTGGTTCGTCCGCTTATGAAGGCTGGCCTGCTTAAGAGCGTGCGCGGCAAGGGCGGCGGCTACATGATGGCCAAGGATCCCTCCGAGGTACGTGCGGGTGACAT
Source organism: uncultured Collinsella sp. (assembly GCA_937934165.1). GTDB lineage: Bacteria > Actinomycetota > Coriobacteriia > Coriobacteriales > Coriobacteriaceae > Collinsella. The sequence continues at coordinate 20,373 of CALGZX010000088.1, read as the reverse complement.
CCTGCGCGCCGTCGAGGGCAGCACGGCGCCCGTGGCGTGCGACGGCATCGACAACAGCTGCACCCGCAGCGATTTGTGCTCGACCGTCAAGTTCTGGCGCGGTCTGGACGACGTGATCGAAAAATACGTCGACGGCGTGACGTTGGCCGACCTAGCCGCCGTTCCCGAAATCAACTTTGACATTAAGCTGTAGGTTGAGCGCAATTCCTTAAGATTTCGCGGAGGGTTGTTGCCGTTTACCGAGGGGTTGTTGTGTAACAACGGGCGAGCTGCAATACTTATTTTATCTTTGCAAACTGAACTTTAACTACACCAATGCAGGGAGGATCTTATGCAGCCCAAGCATTCTGCTATTGTCGCGGGCCTGACGCTGGCGCTTTCGTTTGGCGCCGTTTCCGCGCCGGCACCCGCCGCTGCCGAGGAGCCCACGCCGGGCGTTGCCTCGGATGCCACCGATATCGATAAGGGCCTTTACACCCAACAGTCCTTCTCGGGCGTGCTGAGGTCGGTCCAGGGCGTTTCGTTTGTCAACGTGACTCCCGAGATGAAGTACTTCACCAAATATGAGAGCCATGGCAACTATAACCAGGGCTTTTCGTATGGTGACGGCTACAACGCGCTGGGCTATTACCAGTTCGACCGCCGTTGGTCGCTCATTCCGTTTATGAAGCAGGTCTACAACTACAGCCCCGAAAAATACAGCATGCTCAAGGATGCGATTGATCGCGGCAGCGAGATTTCCAACGCGAACAATCCCATGTCCGAGAACGGTCAGCTCACCGAGCTGGGCCGTATCGCGCAGGAGGCTTTCCAGGGTGCTTACAACACCGATCCTGTTGAGTTCTCAGCACTTCAAGATGCCTATGCGTACAACTCGTACTATGCGGTGACCGAGGCGTGGCTCAAGAGCGGCCTGGGTATTGATATTTCGGGCCGCGCCGATTGCGTCAAGGGCATGGTGTGGAGCATTACCAACATGTGCGGCACTGGTGGCTGCAGGGACTTTTTCCGCTGGGCGAATCTTTCCAACGATATGTCCGACCGCGAGTTTGTGACGGCGCTCTCCAATAGCGTGGTCAACAATGTCGCCACCAAGTTTTCAAGTCAGCCCCAGTATCATGAGGGCTGGAAGAATCGTTATAAAAATGAGCTGAAGGACTGCTTGGTTTTTATCGCCGAGGATGAGGCTGCCGCTGCGACGTCCGTGCAGCCCGAGCCTAAGCCGGCGCCCTCGCCGACACCTGATTCGAATGACGACTCGAGTGACGATGCCAACGATGACAGGATGGATGCGCCCTCGACCGATGCTGACGGTAATGGCTCTGCTGTTGGCACTACCAACGACGGCTCTACCTCGAACGGCTCCGATTCGAACGGCTCTGCTGCGGGCGATTCGCCTTCAAGCTCTGCCGGCAATACGGACAGCGACGCTTCTGGTTCGACCGGCGCTGACACCTCTAACTCATCTACCGGCTCGAGCGATTCGTCCGTTGACACCGGCTCTAACAACGGCTCCGGCTCTGACGCAACCCCTGATTCCGATGCTTCCAAGGACGATTCGAATAAGGCGCCGGACGCTCCCGTTGCTTCGCCGGACAAGAAGCCTTCTTTCTCCGAGCAGCTTGGTTCTACGCTGGGTTCTTCGCTGATGGCTGGCGTCAATAACGGCTCGGCCCAGAACAAGGACAACTCTGATCAGGCTTCCACGGAAAAGACCGAAGCCGCAAAGGGCGACTCCAAGGACAAGGCTTCCGAGAAGACCGAATCCGATAAGGGTTCTAGCTCTGAGGAGAAGGACGACAAATCCGCTCAGAAGAAGGACAAGAGCAAAACCGAGGGCGAAAAGAAAAAGACCGAGGACGAAAAGAAACAGTCCGAAGACGACGACAAGAGCGGTGCTGACAACCAGAATCAGGAGCAAAATGACTCCAAAACGGTGACCACCACGACCACGACGACTACAGCTACCAAGTCCTCGGGCGGCAACATGCCCAAGACGGGCGATCTGATTGTGATGGCGAGCCTTGCCAGCGCGAGCTTGGCCACACTGGGCGCTACGTCTATCGTAAGTGGTAAGCATAAGCTCGATCAGCAGAAGAAGGCTTCTGGGGAGGACGGCTCGGAGGAGTAGCCTCTCGGTTGCCAGATAACTAAAGAATCGGGACGGGGTCCGGTGCGAATGCGTCGGGCCCCGTTTTGTTGTGCAACGATTGGTTGTGCCCCCTCACGCCTCTTGTTGCTACCGTTGCCCGATATGTTTGCGCGGTGACATCGGTACATGCGATGCGGTCATTACAATTGGCGTCGTGCTGCGATTTAGGGGGAACGTATTGGTGTCTGAACAGGCAAATAATGGTTGTGCTGCCGGCTTTGACGTGCGTTTGATTGGCTGTGTCGACGATGCAGTTTTGCCCATTGGCATGCACGACTATGCGGAGGCTCTTGGTTGCTGCACGCTGGTCGACAAGACCATGTTTATTGCCGACGTGCTGGACTGCGACGCATCCGTTGTGTTGTGCTGTCGACCCGAGGGTTTTGGCAAGAGTATGAACCTGTCGATGCTCAGGGCTTTTCTGGAGCGTCCAGCGGTCGGTCGCGCTGGTCAGACTTTGTTTGCCGATGCTCAGATTTGGGATGCGGACGGCGGGCGTTATCGGGATGAGTACGCTTGCTATCCGGTGATATCGCTGGACTTTTCTTGCGCTGCGAGGCGTGGCGCCGCTATTGCCGACGTTGTGCGCGATGCTCTTTCGGGCGAGTGCGCCCGCCTGCTGGCGCTTTTGGAGGCTCCGGATTTAGCACGAGATAAGGTGCGTCACATCGAACGCGTTGCGCGTGGCGTAGCGAGCGCGGACGAGGTTGACTCGGTGCTCGGTGTGCTCATTGAGCTGGTGGAGATGGCCTGCGATGAGCAGGTTGTATTGCTCATTGATGGGTACGATGCGGCGTGGTCTCGCCGTGCGAGCGCGAGGGACGCTTCCGACGCCGATCCGGCAGGGCTATTCGATCGCGTGCTGTTCGACGCCATTGCCACTGCGCGCGATTCGTTGCGGCTGACGTGTCTGATGGGGGAGTGTCCCGGTCCTGCCGAAGCGGCGCTTTCTTCGCGCGGCTGCTCGTATTGTCTGTCGACGCCGCTTTCGACGTGGTGTGACCGTTGGTTCGGCTTTTCGGATGCCGAGGTCCAGGCTCTGTTGAATCATGCTGGGCGCGAGGAATACCTGGATGATGCGCGTGAATGGCTCGAGGGGTATCGGTTTGGCAGGGCCTATTGCTCGAGTCCAGAGCGTGTGATCAGTTTTCTGGACCGAGGCTGCACGGCGCCTGTGCGTGCCGATCTGTATGGATATGCCGATTGCCTGAGTAGGGTAGTTGCCGGGTGGAATCTCGACCGCCTTTCGGTCTTGTTTGATTTGCTCGAGGCCCATGGGTGCGCTGAGGTCCCGCTTTATTTGGGCACTGCAGAGCCAGATGTCTCGCCTGACGATGGCATGTGGACAGCGCTGTATCTGTCCGGTTTCCTGACGACAGATATGACTGAGGAGCCAGAGCATGGCGATCGCCTCCGTGTTTTGCGATTGCCCAATAAAGAGCTTCGCCAGGTCTTGCGTCTAGTAATTGTTGAGTGGTTTGAGTGCGCTGCCGAAGACATTCGAGACGTCGATGCGTTTCGCGACGGGCTGTGCCGTGGGAACGAGGATACCGTGAGGCGGGCGCTAAGCCGCATCCTGGGGGATGCGGGAATCGGTGAGACCGACCCAGATAAGCCGCTACCATATCATCTGCTCTTGCAGGGGCTCTGCTTTGGATTGCCGGGCTATGCCAATCCTGCTTCGAGGCGAAAGTGTGGCGCGGATCGCTGGGACATCCAGGTTTTTCCTACGGGCGCCGTGTTCGACGTAGCTGACACTATCGGCATGCTGGACGAGCGCCCGCTTATAACGATCAATATGATGTATGACCCCGATGTGGATGCGCTGGGGTTGGAATTGCTGGCCGTGCAGTCGCTACTCGACATAGAGCGCGGCGGCATCGACGAAATCCGTGTACCGCGCCCCGGCGTGGGTCGCATGCGCTGGGGGTTCGGTTTTGATGGGCAGCATGTGGCTACGGTGTGCCAGCGGCTTTAAGCGCTGAGGTGTTTCCGGCTTCCGTTACTCGGTGTCCTTCATGGGCGGCATGGGCTTCCAGTTGGGATCCTTAACGATCTTGCGGGCGTCCTTCATGCCACGGCGCAGCGCCGGAATTCCGGTCTTAAAGCACTTGTCAACGGCGGCCAGGCGAATGAACTCCTTGCAGAAGGTCGCGGCGTTGCCCAGGCGGAACAGCATGGGGTGGTAGTCACCGTAGATCTGCATATAGCGAGCGAGGAAGCCTCGGTTGCGCATGATGTAGTAGCGGTTGGTGTCGCTCGTGGAGTTGAGCTGTCGTTTGCCGGCGATGTCCCAGTTGGAGACAGCGCGGGCGCGCTTGAGCACCACGTCGGCAACAACGGCGGCGGGGAAGTGCTGGCTGGCCACGTAGCCATAGCAGGCGTCGTCACCGTAGATAAAGAAGCGCGCGTCAGGCAGGCCAATCTTGTCGACCACGCGGCGCGAGAACATGCCGCCCTCAAAGCACAGCTGGTTCATGGCGCGGTAGCCCTCGGGTCCTAGGTCCCACTTGGCGACAGGGTTGGGAATGCCGAGTGAAAGGATGAGTTGGTATTGCCAAAAGAAGGCACCGCCGTCAAAGTCCAGGCGCGAACCCTGGATGACATCGTAGCGGTCGGTCCACTTGGCAAGACGCTTGATGCCTTCGGGGATGACGAGCACGTCGTCGTCCATCACCCAGAACCACTGGGCGCCCAGGTCGTAGGCGCATTTAGTGCCAGCGGAGAAGCCGCCCGCACCGCCGCCGTTTTCGAGCTGCGGGGCGTAGATGACGCGGTCGGTGCCGCCCTGCGCGTCAGGTTGCTCGGTGTCGATGCCCCACAGGTTGGCCAGGCGCTCGTTGAATGCGGTGCACATGGCCTCGGTCTCGCGTGAATTCTCGTTATCGACAATCACGATGCGCCAGGGCGCGGCCGTGAGCTCGGTCATGGAGTCGAACAAATTGGCCAGGAGTTCCTGGCGTTTGTACGTAACGACGACGATGGCGAGCTTATCGATGGGGGCGGGAAGGGTTGAAGGCATGGGGCAATATATCCTTTCACGCGCGGCGGGCGAGTGCTGCGCGGAAGCTATCGAATACGTCCTTGGGACTGTCCTATTGTAAAGGCTTGGCGCACCTTGGCGGCAAGCTTTGAATAAAACGCAGGAACCTGCCACGGCTGTAGCGGCTTTAGCGTCTGACGGCAGCGTGTCTATTGTCGCTTGAGCTTGCGAGTGATAAGGCTTCTGGCTGCATCGATGATGAGGAGCGCTAAGGCAAAGATGATGCTAATGACGGTACCCGTGACGATACATATAACTGCCGGGCTGTTTTGGCTGACCAGTATGTTTGCGAGCAACGTATTGAAGACGGGACGCCACAGGCTACTGGTGAGCGACTGCATCACATAGAAACCGAGCGTGGCGGTCGATAAGGTGACGATGGCACCTGCAGTCCGCGAATTGCCTGGGGCACTGCGTTGGGTTGCCGCAAAGAGCAGGGAGGCGGCAGCGAGGGCAAACGAGATCAGCGAGGTCGATTTGTAGGAGAGGATTGTCATCGCCGTGAGGTTGTCGGTGAAGGAGAGTGCTCCTTCCAGGATGATGGTGAGCACCAAAACCGTTACGAGCGAGCGCATGCCCAAGGCGCCCACCCTGTCCGAATCCATGACATCGGTAACGTCGCGGAGCAGTCCGCCGATCAAAAACGCGACTACGTACGTGGTAGCGCTCATGAGCTTTTGGAGCCAAGAAAACTCGCCGGCGCTTGTCGCACTCATGGCGGCCAAATACCCGTTAGCAACGAATGCGAGGATGCTAACGGCGATGACCGTCGTCGTGTAGCTCTTCTGGGAGAGTCGACTCTTGGCCAGTCCAAACCATGGCGCCATGAAGACCGTGGCGGCATAGACCCAGATAAACTCAAGGCCTAGCGTGTACCAGTAGTGCGTATTGAGGGTAACATCGGGAATGGGTGAGACGACCGTGGACCACGCGAGCGCCACGAGGCAATAAAACGCAGTGGGCATAATGACCTTGCCAAGGCGCTGCGCCGTCCGTTGCATTTGCGACTTCCACGTTGCTCCACCGTCCCAAGCACGCGCGGCCGAAGCGATGAGAAAATAGCCCGAGATCATAAAGAAGACCTCGTTGGCCCAGCAGCCAAGCAAGTTAATAAAACCGAGCGCGCCGGAATAGGGGAATATCGCAAGTGGGGCATATTCCACGGCGCCGACGCAGACGGCTTGGAAGGTCCACTGAAAGGTGTGGAACACCGCGATGCCGGCGACCGCGACCAAACGCAGCGCTTCGATGGGTATGTTGCGTGCGGCTTTGGGCTGCATGACGTCCTTTCTTATCGGTTTGCCTCTGCGAGCTCCATAGATTATATAAACGCCCGCTAGCGCGCTGACCCTTTGATACCATGAAACGACAGGTATTTCCTAAGGAGCACATTTGTCTACTAACGCCTCTGGCAGCCCTGTTCTGTCGCTGCTTATTCCCATTTACAATGTTCAGCGCTACCTGCGCGAGTGTCTCGATTCCGCCCTGGCGCAGACGCTCAAGGATATAGAGATCATCTGCATTAACGACGGGTCGACCGACAACTCGCCGGCGATTATCCGCGAGTATATGGAGCGCGATGGGCGCGTCAAGATGATCGACAAGGCCAACAGCGGCTACGGCGACTCGATGAACCGCGGCCTGGAGATGGCGCGCGGCAAGTACGTTGGCATCTTGGAGTCCGATGACTTTATGGTGCCCGACGCACTCGAAAAGCTTGTCTCGGCCGCCGATGGCAATAATGCCGACTTTGCGAAGGCGAACTTTGATTTCTACTGGTCTAAGCCCGAGGAGCGCCGTTCGCTGCACGAGATGTTTAAAGCCAAGGACTGTGGCAAGCCAGTGCACCCGAGCGATACGACGCAGTTCTTTAAGCAAAAGCCGTCGATTTGGTCGGCCGTGTACCGTCGCGATTTTCTTGAGCGCAACGGCATCAAGTTCTTGCCGACTCCGGGGGCATCCTTTCAGGACACGTCGTTCGCCTTTAAGGTGATCGCGTGCGCCGATAAGGCTGTTTACCTACATGATGCCGTGTTGTCGTATCGCCAGGACAACGAGAATTCCTCGGTCAATTCTTCGGCTAAGGTCTTTTGCGTCAATACCGAGTATGCCGAGATTGAGCGTTGGATTCGAGAAGATTATGCCCGCGGCCACGCAAGCGGCGATGTCGCGCGCATGCTCAAGTTCAATCAGCTCATTAAGTACGATTCGTACATGTGGAACTACGTGCGCCTGGCGCCTAAGTTCTATAAGGAGTTCCTGGTTCAGATGGCCAAGGAGTTCCAAGCGGCCTTGGACGCCGGGGACTTTTCGCTTGACGACCTCAAGCCGTGGAAGCGCGCGAATCTCGCTGCCATCCTCAAAGATCCTGAGGGCTGGGTTGACGAGCATCCGAGTTTTGCGACGGATGGTGCCTTGGGGCGTGCTAAGTATTACGCCTCGGTTGGAGGCCCGAGCGTGGTCGCCGCCTTCCTCATCGAATCGCTGAGGGGGTAGGTCGGCATGGGAGAGGCCTCGTGTCCTAAAGCTACCATTGTCGTCCCCGTTTACAACTCTGCGCGCTCCATTCAGCGATGCGTCGATTCGCTGTTGGCCCAGTCCGAGCGCTCGATTCAGGTTGTCTGCGTCAACGACGGTTCGACTGATGTTTCGTTGAACGTGTTGCGCCAGATTGCGCAGGCCGACGATCGCGTACTGGTGATTGACCAGGAAAACGCTGGCGTCTCGTGCGCTCGAAATACTGGAATCGATGTCGCCAAGGGCGAGGTGGTTTTCTTTGTAGACGCCGACGATTACATCGATGCCCGGACGGTCGAGCACGTGCTGCATTCCATGGAGTCTGCAGATGCCGAGGCCGCCGTTTTTGGCGGCGTCTGTGAACCTGCCGATGCTGCCCCCAAGCGCGTCCAGCAACTCATGAGCCCCAAAGCTGGTACCTTCGGCGCCCGTGATCCCCAACTGCTGTTCCATTCGAATGCGCAGCCCTATGCCTGCCGTGCGGCTTTTTCGCGCGAGCTGCTCAATCGCGAAGGCATACGCTTCGCCCCCGGTTTGGCTTTGGGCGAGGACGTCGTCTTCCAATTTGCGGCTTATGCGCTTGCCCGCAGGACCGTCGTCATGCCTGACAAGTTCTACCACTACGTGATGGAGAGCGAATCGGCGACGCACGAGTTCAACAGTGCCGAGGCGCGCGCCAAAAAGCTTGACGCCCACATGAAGATGCTCGAGGAGGTCTTGGAAGACTGGGCGGCCTATGGTCTTTTGGACCTGTGTCCCGGCGAGCTGATAACTTGGTTTTTGGACCTAACTGTGTTCGACCTGGCGCGCTTGGATGCCGATGACTTCCATCGCGTGGCGGCTCGCGTCAACATGGACCTCGCGACGTTTTTGGGAACGGACTGGGCAGATATGCCTGCTAAGGGCGCCGTTCGCCGTGTTGCCCACAAGCTCGTTGCGGCGACCTCGGGCGTTTCGATGGCAGACGCCACGCTGTTCTATCTTTCGATCCGCGGTCTCAAGGCCTGCCTGGAGCGCTTTATCTAATTCTGGGCGCTGCCGCGCGCTGTTGCTTCGCTGCTAAAATAACCCTGTTACACGCTATTCAACAGGAGGTTCTCTTGCAGAACTCTGATACCCCTAAAGTTTCGTTGCTTATTCCCATCTGCAATGTTGAGCGCTACCTGCGCGAGTGCCTCGATTCCGCTGTGACACAGTCGCTCAAGGACATTGAGATCATTTGCATCAACGATGGCTCTACCGATAGCTCGCCGGATATCATCCGCGAGTACATGGCACGCGATGCGCGCGTCAAGATGATTGACAAGGCCAATAGCGGCTACGGCGACTCGATGAACCGCGGCCTGGAGATGGCGCGTGGCGAGTACGTGGGCATTTTGGAGTCCGATGACTTTATGTTCGAGGATTCGCTTCAAAAGTTGGTTGCCAAGGCCGACGCCGAGCATGCTGATGTCGTTAAGGGCGACTTTTACCTGTACTGGTCTGCGCCCAGCGAGCGCCGCGAGCTGTTTGGAATTATCGACGAGCATATGACGGGCGCCGCGTATCGCCCCGGCGATCGCCCGGGCATCTTCTACCGCAAACCTTCCATTTGGTCGGCTATCTATCGGCGCGAGTTCCTCAACGACAATCAGATTCGGTTCCTTCCCACGCCGGGCGCCTCGTATCAGGACGCAGGCTTTAACTTTAAGGTTTGGGCTTGCGCCGAGCGTGCCGCGTTTATTATGGACCCCATTTTGTGCTATCGCCAGGATAACGAGAAGAGTTCTGTTAACTCGCCCAACAAGGTGTTCTGCGTGTGCGACGAATATGCCGAGATGCAGCGCTTTTTGGATGGGCGCCCCGAGCTTAAGGCTCGGCTTCAGGGCATTTTAATGCGCATGAAGGTCGATACGTACCGCTGGAATGATGAGCGTCTGGTCGATGGGTTGCGCGAGCAGTTTTGGGAGAAAGCATCGCCCGAGCTCAAGGCCGATTGGGATGCTGGTCGCTTTGACCTGTCACTGTTCGATCCGCGCGGCGAGACCGACCTGCGTTTGATGGTTAAATCGCCCCGCGCTTATATCGATTCGCGCTTTGATTTTAAGAAGCCTGGCAAGCTCAATACGTTTAAGCACTACTTTAAGATCGGCGGCCTGCCGCTGGTCTGGCGCGTGCTGACGTATCAGCGCGCCTACGGCGATAACCCGCATCCCGACGACGTGCCGGCGGCACAGTAGGAGCGCGTGATTATGGCTACCCCTAAGATTTCCGTCGTCGTTCCTATCTACAAGGTGGAGGAGTGCCTGGCATGGTGCCTGGATTCCCTACTCGCGCAGGATATGCCCGGTTGGGAAGGTGTGCTGGTCAACGATGGCTCGCCGGATGGGTCGCGCGATATTGCAGCTGCTTATTGCGAAAAGGATTCGCGCTTTAAGCTGGTCGATAAGCCCAACGGTGGTCTGTCGAGCGCCCGCAATGCGGGTATCGCTGCGTCCTCGGCTCCCATCGTCGCGTTCTTGGATTCCGACGACCGCTTTACGCCCGATGCGTGCCGTGTAATCGTCGATGCCTTTGAGCGTGAGGATTGCGACGTTTTGACCTTTGGCGCGAACCCGTATCCGCTGGAGGCGGGGTATCCGTGGCTTAACTATGTGCTGAGCCCACGCGACGTTTCGTTTGAGGGCTATAGCTCCGACCTGCTGTTTAAGGAAGCGTCTCGCCCCTTTGCATGGCGCACCGCTTGCAAGCGCGCTTTTTTGCTGGGCAACGGGATCGTGTTCGACGAAACCGTTAAGTATGGCGAGGATCAGGTCTTTGATTTTGCCGTCTATGGCCGTTCGCGCAAGACTGCGCTTATCTCGAACAAGCTGTACGACTATCGCGTGGCACGCAAGGGCTCGCTCATGGACACCATGCGCTATGACGATGAGACACGTTTGCTGGAGCACGTGAAGATCTACTCCGCGGTGCTGGCCGATTGGCGCCGTGATGGGCTCGATGCCCAGCATGCCGATGACCTGGCGTACTTCCTGTGTGATCTGGTGCTGTACGATGCGCTCAGGCTCCTGGGCTTGGGCTGTGGCAAGGTGTTCGCTGCCGTTGCCGCGGCGCTTGACGGTTCTGCCGTGGGCAGTGATGCTGCGCTTGCGCAATGCGATCCTTCTGTTGCCGCCATGGTGCGTGCGGCGCTTGTCGGTAAGGCTCCTGCTGCTCGTTTGTGCAAAAAGCTCATGTTCAATTACGACGTCTTGAGATTTGGACGCCTGGGCGCGTACAAGCGCATGGCTGCGAACGCCCTGGGAAAGCGAGAAGTGTAGATGAGTATCAAGCGTTTGGCACTTTGCCGCAGTCAGGGCCGTCTGTTTGTGCTGCTTCGTTTTGCCGGTCAGGATGTCGCCGCGCTTATTGAGCGGGAGGGCTCTCAGGCGTTTGCCCATGCGACGACGAGCGGTTCTTGTGTGCCGTCGCTGGTGCTCCCGGTCGATCATGGCCGTGTACTGGCGCTTTGTCCTTCCGTTTCCGATTACGAGCGCGAGCTCGCCGTCTTGGTGCTTCCGTTTTTGGATGGCTCGTCGATGGATGTCGTTTTTGCATCCGGTGGCCAAAGGTTGGGCTCCATTCGCCTCGATAGCCGCGTGGCCAAGCTGGAATCCAAGGTTAACTACAAAGCAAAGCCTGCGCTGTGCGCGCTTATCCGCGATGCGCAGCGTGGCGAATGCTGCGGTCGCAACGAGATCGATGCCATTCGCTATTTACCGGCAGACGTCGGCGCGGTGTGGCGCTATGAGGTTACCTGGGCGGGAGAACCCCAGTGCTCACCTGAGCTCCAGATCTTCGATACGCATATGAATGCCATCGATGCTACCGTGCATGTGTTTGAGTCGCAGGTCGATGTGCCGCAGCGCAACGGTTGCCGCGTCAATAAAACGTATCTGAGCGTTGAGATGCCTCAGGATATACGAGATTTTGTCGCGATTGTGAGCGATCCCACGGAGCAGATCCAGAGCGGGTTTTGCGCCATGGATGGTCGCCTGTACAACGGCATGGTCGATGACAGTTGGAACCGCATGAAGGACGCGCGCGCAGACGACGCAGCTTATCGACGTTGGTTTGAGCAGCATCGCGCAAAGCCGGGCGATCTGGCGTGCCAGCGTGTCGCTTCGGCGGCCTTTGCCTATAGGCCGCTCGTGAGCATTGTGGTGCCGTGCTACAAGACTGATCGGGTCTACCTGCGTGAGCTGCTGGACTCGGTGCTAGCCCAGAGCTATGACAACTGGGAACTGCTCCTTATGGATGCCTCGCCTGAATGGGATGTGGTGGCCGCCCTTGCGGCAGGTGCCAACGACGAGCGCATCCGTCGCATCGAACTTCCCGGCAACGGCGGCATTGTGGTCAACACCAACGCAGGTATCGAGCAAGCGACGGGCGACTACATCGCGTTCTTGGACCATGACGACATCCTGGAACCGGACGCGTTATTCCACTATGTTGCCGCGCTGAATAAGGCGGCCGAGGGCGAGCGTCCCCAGGTCCTGTTCTGCGACGAGGACATGTTCCAGAAAACGGGGGAGTGGGGCCAGCCGGTCTTTAAGACCGTACTCAACGTCGACCTGCTCTATAGCCATAACTGCGTGACGCATTTCCTGATGGTGGAGAAGGCGCTCATCGATCACATTGGTATGTCCCCAGAAGACGTTGCGGGCGCCCAGGACTACGACTTGACGCTTCGCTGCCTTGCAGCCGGCGCGCGCTTTGAGCACGTTGCGCATGTGCTGTATCACTGGCGCGTGCATCCGGGATCGACCGCCGATGGCTCTGCCGATAGCAAGCCGTATGCCATTGAAGCGGGTCGTCTTGCGCTGCAGCGCCACTTTAACGCGCTGGGCGTTCACGGAACGGTCGAGGAGACCGAGACGCCGTTTGTCTACCGCATGCGCCATGCGCTGCCGGAGCCTGCGCCGCTGGTGAGCATTGTGATCCCCACCAAGGATCACATTGAGACGCTCGATGCCTGCGTGATGTCGATCGCCCAGAAGGCCACGTATACCAATTACGAGATCGTCTTGGTGGAGAACAACAGTGAAGCCCCGGAGACGTTTGCGTATTACGAAACCCTGCCAGAGCGCGTGGCTGCAGCATCCGAAGGCAAGGGCATCGCGCGCGTTGTGTACTGGCCGGGCGAGTTCAATTACTCTCAGATCATCAATTTTGGTGTGAAGCACGCCAAGGGTGACTACCTGCTGCTGCTGAACAACGATACCGAGGTCATAAGCCCGGACTTTATCGAAGAGATGATGGGCTATCTGCAGCGTCCCGATGCGGGCGTGGTGGGCGCCAAACTCTACTTTGCCGATCATCTGGTGCAGCATGCCGGCATTTTGGTTGGCGTGCGTGGCGCACTTGCCCATGCCAACCAGGACTTCTCGGCAAAGCGCGAGGGCTATCTTGCCCGTGCCGTGCGCCCGGGCAACTTTAGCGCCGTGACGGGTGCCTGCCAGATGGTGCGACGCGACGTATTTGAGCGCGTCGGCGGCTACAACGAGGAATTCGCCGTCGGCTTTAACGACGCAGACTTTTGCCTGCGCGTGTGGGAGGCGGGTTACCGCACCATCTTTACGCCCTATGCCGAGCTGTACCACTACGAGTTCACCTCGCGCGGCAGGGAAGAGGCCAACGAGGAAAAGCTGCGCCGCTGGAAGCGTGAGCAGGCGCTGTTCATGCAGCACTGGCCTGAGTTCTTCCTCGATGGCGACCCGTGGCTCGGACCAAACCTATCCTCCGACAGTGAGTACTTCTCGTTTTAGTGCGAAGTAATGCCAAGGTCCGGCAAAGTATCCTCCAGAGCTGCAAGAGCGGTGGGGTTCAGGTACTCCTCGTTCAAGCAGCTCTTGTCATATCGAAAACGTGTGTCTCGTGAGCATTCGATGAGTTCTGCAGTAAAGAACTTCTCCCAGCTAAAGAACTTTGAGCTTTCGATATGTTCAGCGGGGTTAAGCAGCATGTCCTTAATGTGTTTGCTGTTGAATAATCCCGACTTCAACACGAGCCATTCAAACGATTCCGGTAGGAATAGCTTGATGTTCTTTCGGCGCAATAGAGCAGCTGCTTCCGCAATTTCTGGTCCAAAGGCGGCACCGTCGGCAATCACGAGGATGTCGTTTTCCGGTGCGTCCATAATGCAGTTGCAAATATTTGATTTGCCTCCCGCGCTGATGCATTTAATGCTGCTCTTTTTGCATAGCAAACTGAAGAATTCGTAGCCCGAGTTTGTGTCCTCGACAATGACAAGCTCGGGCCTCTCGCCTCTAAAATCAGTATCACCGTAAATACGATATGTAGAGGTGTAGACACGAGAGTAAACGGGATACTTCGTTGTGGTTCGGTTGGTGTTCTTAAGACCGTAGATTTCATCAACGCTATAGGGCAGTTGGCGCAGTGACTCTCTGGCGACAATTACGTAGTAGTTTGAGCTACGCTTTGCTTCATGGGCAAATTCTCTTGATCGAACAAAAGTATTGCCCTCATCAATAAAAACAATACTGCTGGAAATCTCTTGGAGATCTCTACGCCAATATTTTCCAGATATTGTTTTACAGGGCACTTTGCAACTTACTGTTACGCCGCTTTGTGCCCCAAGCTCTTCGTGAGCTGCCACCATATCAAGCAGAGTTGTCTTGCCTGTAGCACTGTTACCTTGGATGATGGTCAGATTTCTATTGATGGTCAGTTTAAACTGAACCCGGTTATTTTGAATAATTACCTTGTATGATCCGCGCATCAGGAGTTCTCCCTTAGGCATTTTCCAGCTATGGGGACAAGGTCAAACATTGTGTGGACTATATCGCCCGTATTTGCAATGGTTACCGTGAATTTGCCGTTTCCAAAATCCATTATGTGGTAGAGATTGATTGCTAAATCCTTTTGCGCGGCGATCCTCAGAATCCAGTAGGCGCAATTATCACCGCAATTTGAGGCGTTATATATATTCTGCGGCATAAAGTACATAAGCAGTAGCGTTTTGGTGCCGCTGGATAGTTTCTCGGGAGGAATGATGCCTAGAATCTTGGTATCGATTGCATTGCGGCCTACCACGGTGCCTTTGTCGATGGATTTTATGACCCTTTGGGCAAAGGAGTCTTGAAACCACTGGGGCGAATATACGTTATCGAAGTAAACGGACGTGTTGTAGATAACGTTTTCCATATCACCATAGTGAATTGTTAGCACGTCAGCTCCTTCGGCTTGCTGATTTGGCATCTAGTGAGATTGATTATATCGCACCACATGAGGCGGGCGTTATCGGCCCGCGGTAGATGTGATTGATGACCAAGGTTTGAATTTAATTTGACCATGCCCGTGCGTAGCTTGCTTTAGTGGCTTGAGTTATAGATAATAATCTTGAGCTAAGCTCCGTGTGGCGGCACGTAAAAGCTGTACTGTGCTTGGGCAGGTAAAAAGTCCAAGACGATTAGATATCCGAGAGGATATCGAGCCCGCACCGGGGAGATAAGGTGAGTCCGCGCCGGGGACTATAATTCCGGCGACAACTAGGTTTCCGTGAGGATGCCGCGGCTGACAGCCAGCAGAAAACCGCCTCTTTGATTATCAGCCGGGGTTATCCCGGCTTTTTTGATTGGGGCAGTATGGGTAGGGCTGAAGATCGGAAGGCGATAGTTGCGGAAATTAATCAGGCAGCAAAACTTTATCGCGGTTTTCTTGTCGGAAAGTCATTCATGTACGTTTTCGATGACAGGTATATCGAAGTTATTTATAAGGCCGAAAATTTCAAGCATTTAACTGGCGTAGATAGTCATTTGTCGGCTAAGCAGTTTTTCAAATTGGCATCCAGAGGAAAACTTGCTGCGTCGCAGATCGACTTTTCGAATCGCCATCCCTACGCTCTGTGTCGCAGAAAAGTCAACCATATTGTTCAGCTTGCCTCTTTTGCAACCTCCGCGTGCTTTATGCTCGAAGACATATCAACAAAATCGCAGTGCTATAAGTTTGGAACAACAGACTTGAACTTTTCCTTACTCATGAACTATAGGGGCGGTTGTTATATTGCTGAATCTTTAAGGGACGAAGATTGTTTTTCAAAGGCCCACGATGTGCATCTGGTCACTCATATCTTTTCGAGACAGAACGATAAGAAGCTATATGATTCCCTCTTGTTTAAAGATGGTGAGTTCGATGATTCCCAGCTTCCAAGAACTATTAGGTCTCTCCTAGATCCCTCTCTTCTTGCTCATTAGAAGATTCAAAGACGCGTGCGAGCGCCCATACACTCTCTCCGCTTGCCGCATACTTAACCGATTTACGTCGACTTTTCCCGCTGTTGCAGGGATTCGATCTGTTATGAGTCTGGGCTAGGATTTGATCTTAATACGCTGATGAGTACTGCCACCAGGCATTTCCCAACCCTGTTTATTGGCTTGCCGTGTAGATCGGCGCACTCATGCCTGTTGTCTTGTTGGGCCATCATCGCCGTTGCATCCTGCTTGTTGCTCTGGCCTACCTTTGTGTTTTGTTGCACGGGCCTTCTTATGCTGTGAGTGCGGAAAGCCTGTTTATAGATAAGGTCACGTACTACGAGTCGGGCGTCTCAGAGGCTTCCGAGCCTGGACCGATGCCGACCATCTTGAATTGGACAGCTTCGCGGTCGAGGCATTTGGCTCCAGGGGGAGGCGGGCTTCCGCACCATCTTTACGCCCTATGCCGAGCTGTACCACTACGAGTTCACCTCACGTGGCAGGGAAGAGGCCAACGAGGAAAAGCTGCGCCGCTGGAAACGTGAACAGGCACTGTTCATTCAGCGCTGGCCGGAGTTCTTCTTGACGGGCGATCCGTGGTTGGGGCCGAACTTATCCGCTGAGAGCGAGTACTTCTCGCTTTAGAAAATGGATTTTAGGAAGTCCTTAACTTTCTTTCGCTATGAGCTTGGAAGAAAGTAACGTTGGACTGTCCGTTAAGACAAATTACGAAAGCTCGATACTTCCGCGATACGTTTATACAGACTTATACAACTGGATATAATCGGATATAGTCTACGATAAACTTTTAAAGCTAAGATTGACCAATAATCGATTCCCTAGAAAGGCAAACAAGTGAGCGCCACAGCATTCCATAATCCGTTTCGTCCCACTGCCGGCGCTGAGCCTCCGCGCATAATTGGTCGCGATGATATCGCCCTTGAGTTTACCGAGAGTTTGAATGCGGAAATTGGTGCACCTGCGAGGCTCATGCGCATTGCTGGACCGAGGGGCTCCGGAAAAACTGTTTTGCTCTGCGACCTTAGGGATCGTGCGCGAGAGCTTGGATGGAAGACCGCTATTGTTTCTGCTGGCCCTAACCTATTGCTGGACTTGAGGGATCAGGTTGCTGATTCTTCCCTTGCGGCCAATGCTTCGGTCGGCGTAAACGCCGGCTTTGTTTCCGCGAAAGTCGATGTTGTGCCCAAAGAACCGAGCCTTAGAAAGTTGCTGAGTTCGGCAGCGAAGTCATCCAAGGGTCTTTTTATTGCCATCGATGAAGTTCAGGACGCCCCGATTGACGATATGCGCGACATTGCGTCTACGGTTCAGCTTTTGACAGGGGAAAAAGTAGATATCGCACTTGCCTTTGCCGGTTTACCCGCTGGTGTTATGGATCTTATTAACGGCAAGGCGCTTACGTTCTTGCGTCGTGCCCTCCCCGAAGACCTGGCGCCTATCAACCAGGTGGAGGTGGCGCTCTCTATGGGCGACAGCTTTGTCGCGACTGGCTTGACCATAGAGGACGATCTTCTGTCGAGAGCCGCTAAGGCCACTAAGGGCTATGCCTATCTGGTGCAACTGGTCGGTTACTCCATTTGGCAGCGCGCCAACTTGCATCGTGCCAAAAGTACCATCGTGAGTGAACGCGATGTTGCCGAAGGCATTGCGCTGGCAGAGGCTCGTTTTCACGATGTTGTTCATGAGCCCGCGATTTCTGGACTGGGGCCAAACGATATCAAATACCTATTGGCGATGTGCGAGGACAAACAACAGTCCAAATCAGCCGAGATTGCTAGGCGCATGGGTAAAAAGACCAATGAGATCAGCTCTATTAGGGCAAAATTGCTACAAAGGGAGGTTATTCAGGCACCACAGAGGGGCTACGTGCAGTTTGCCGTGCCGGACCTAGATATCTATCTGCGAGAGAATGCCGAGGAGATTCTCGAACGGTTCTAGGTCGAGGCTTAATTAGGTTTTGATTTTACTTGGGGGCATTATGGCAAAAATACGAGATTTCCGTATCGAATTACTTCGCATTGTCCTTATGTGGACGGTAATGGCTCATCATTTTGTTGTTCACAACGCTGATTCTGTTTCCGTATTTCCTGGTTCGTTTACTAGGTTTTTCTACAATATCTTTTTCTATCCAATTGGAAGAACTGCGGTCGGCTGTTTTGTTGCAATAACAATCTGGTTTGTTGCGGGGAAAGCTGGATACTCCATTAAACAAGCTGTCAAACAGATAGCTTCAATCGAAGGCACGGTTCTCTTTTATAGTATTGCGCTGGGTTTTTCTTCATGCTTCGCGGCGATATTCAAGTAAGTCCAACCAATTTGATAGATATTTTTGCACCAATTCTTACTGGTTCTAGTTGGTGGTTTGTAACCGTCTATGCTTGGCTTGTATTTTTACTGCCCTTTTTAATTCCGGCTTTGCATGCGTTGGACCAGAAACTACATCTTTATCTATCAATCTTTCTGGTCTTCGCCTTTGGATTCCTGCGTTATGTGCCGCTCTTTTGGATTCCCATCGACGGGCTACTAGTGGATTGTATTATAATTTGCGTTCTTGTTTGCTATATTCGCTGGTATGTAGATTTGTCAACAGTGAATATAAGGCACTTGGTTGCTTGCTGCATTGCTTCTTTTGTTGGAGTTGCAATCTCGTTTTATGGTCAATTCCATTTTGATGGTTTGCTGGGCTCGACCTTTGCGAATTTGTATAACGGCTTTTTTGGTTCGCCGGCGTCTATTTTTTCACTAGTTATAGCCATCTCCGTCTTGTTGATCGATTTAAAAATGCCGCATTTTTCCTCCCGTTTCGTTAACACTGTTGCGAAACTTTGTTTTGCTACTTATCTTATTTCTGACTATGGGCCTATCCAAAGTTGGCTCTGGAGCTCGCAGTTTCCCTTTACGCGTGTCGGCGTTGGACTGGGAATGTTGCAGGTGCTTCTGGTTCCAACAGCTGTGTTCACGATTTGCTTAATGTTGGAAGGTCTCAGGAAGCTCTTGATTGGTTTCATCATACGTTTTATCGGCCCTTTCGATTTGTTAAATAAAGCTTTGTCGTAGAACCAAGACCTTTGATATTTTCTTCCGCATACGTGATTTGACGACGATCCCGCTACGCTGGTGGTGGAAAGATTGGGATTCCGAACCAGCGTTCACTGGTTGTAGCGGATTGGTCGATAATCATCTAGGAAAGCGCGTCGTGAGCACGCAAAACCTGTTAGAGGCATGGTAACGCCCACGGTTGTTGCAACTAAGACGACTTTCACCGAGGCTGCTGTTAAGAAGCCGATCGAGCCGAAGGCTGACATGGTAACCGTTGCTAAGTTTCTGAGACCGTCGATGATGACTCGGTCGGCATGCCTCTGGTGCTGGTGTTGTTGGAGGCGCTATTAATTGCTGTAGAGGCTTCGGTTTAAATCAAGGAATCGAACCGGTTTCCACATCAATAGAATGCGCTGGCCGCATATGACGTATCGATGTGGGCATGATATTGCGTTTTTTAATTTGCGGCCACAAAGATGTCTTTTGCAAAGCGTGGGGGCTATCTTGCCCGTGCTGTGCGCCCGGGCAACTTCAGTGCCGTGACGGGCGCCTACCAGATGGTCCTACGCGACGTATTTGAGCAGGTCGGAGGCTACAACGAGGAACTCGCCGCCGGCTTTAACGACGCAGACTTTTGCCCTCGGGTGTGGGTGGCCGGCTACCGCACCATCTTTACGCCCTATGCAGAGCTGTACCACCACGAGTTCACCTCGCGCGGCAGGGGAGAGGGCAACGAGGAAAAACTGCGCCGCTGGAAGCGCTAGCAAGCACTGTTCATGCGGCGCTGGCCTGAGTTCTTCTTGGATGGCGATCCGTGGCTCGGGCCGAACCTATCCTCCGACAGTGAGTACTTCTTGCTTTAGAGCGAAGTAATTTCAAGATCCGGCAAAGTGCCCTCAAGAGCTGCAAGAGCGGTGGGGTTCAAGTACTCCTCGTTCAAGCGGCTCTTGTCATATCGAAAACGTGCCTCAGAATTTTTACAGGTGGTTGTATTAAATTGGTTCGCTTATGTGCTCGGTTTGACTCAGAAGTTATTTGACGTAACGGTTGAGGTGTGGTGACTCATATTTAAATTGCAGCTACAAAGACACCTTTTATCGAATTCCCGTTGAAAAACTGAATTGATAGTTTAAAAATAACTTTAGAGAGCCTTTAATCTCGGAGAAAGGATGTCGTATGAAAAACCTTCGAGAAAGACGGCACGGACTAACAGTGCTGGGAGTTGTTGCATTTGCTGCTGCCTGCATGACGGTTGCCCCGGCGCCCTCATTTGCTGATATTGCTGGCGGTGGCGGAGGCGGTGGACCGATTACGGAAGGCTCTGTTAGACCAGGATTGACATACATGTGTCCCCACGGTGCCATATCGTT
>CALGZX010000087.1 GCA_937934165.1 uncultured Collinsella sp. | reverse complement strand
ACACGGACACGGATCGTTCGGATATACCTTTGCCGCAGCACGCTTCTTCGGCGTGTTCGTCGCAGACTCATCCTTGTTCGTTCCGGTCACTTTCGCTACCTGCTCACGCTCAACCTTCTGCTCAATCTTCACATGATACAGCAGCCGGATCGTATCCTCCTGAATGCTCGCCGTCATCTCGTCGAACATGTCAAATCCTGCCATCTTGTACTCGACAAGCGGATCTCTCTGTCCGTAGGACTGCATACCCTGACGAAGCTGATCCATATCATCAATGTGATCCATCCACTTGCGGTCGATCACCTTCAGGAGAACGACACGTTCAAGTTCACGGAACTGCTCCGGCTCAGGGAACTCCGTCTCCTTCGCCTCATACAGCTTCACTGCACGCTCCTTTAACAGATGCTTCAGTTCCTTATTATTCTTAACGCTGTCCACGTCCTCCGGCGTCACTGCCTGCATCGGAATCATGGAGAGGATCAGCTGGTTCAGTTCATTCAGATCCCACTCTTCCTTCGGAATATCAGAAGAAATACAGGTATCTACACAATTTTCCACACGATCCGTGATCATCTTGAAAATCGCATCGCGCATGTTCTCTCCGTCCAGTACGCGGCGGCGCTCCTTGTAGATAATCTCTCTCTGATCGTTCATAACCTGATCATACTCAAGAAGATTCTTTCTGATACCGAAGTTGTTGCCCTCGATCTTCTTCTGTGCGTTTTCAATCGCCTTGGAAAGCATCTTGTGCTCAATTTCCTGACCTTCCGGAATGCCCAGCGCATTGAACATGCTGATCATCTTCTCGGAACCGAACAGTCTCATCAGATCGTCTTCCAGGGAAATATAGAATCTGGATTCACCGGGGTCTCCCTGACGACCGGAACGACCGCGCAGCTGATTGTCGATACGGCGGGACTCATGGCGCTCGGTGCCGATAACGGTCAGGCCGCCGGCGGCAAGCACGCGCTCGCGCTCGGCCTTGCAGGTCTCCTTGGCCTCGGCGTTAAACTGCTCGAGCTGCTCGGGCGTCACGTCCTCCATGGTCAGGCCCTCGTACTCCAGGCGCTCGCGCACCAACTCGTCGGGGTTGCCGCCCAGTAGGATGTCGGTACCACGACCGGCCATGTTGGTGGCGATGGTCACGGCGCCGTAGCGTCCTGCCTGGGCCACGATGTGGGCCTCGCGCTCGTGGTGCTTGGCGTTGAGGACCTCGTGTGCGATGCCGCGCTTGGTAAGGGCGGCGGACAGCTTCTCGGAGCTTTCGATGGAGACGGTGCCCACCAGGACCGGCTGTCCCTTGGCGTGACGTCGCTCGACGTCGTCGGCAACGGCGTTGTACTTGGCCTGAATGGTGCGGTACACCAGGTCCTCGTGGTCCACGCGCTGCACAGGCTTGTTGGAGGGGATGACCTCGACGGGCAGCTTGTAGATCTCGCGGAACTCGGCGTCCTCGGTAAGTGCCGTGCCGGTCATGCCGGAGAGCTTGTCATACAGACGGAAGTAGTTCTGCAGGGTGATGGTGGCCAGCGTCTGGTTCTCCTCGCGCACGAGCACGCCCTCTTTGGCCTCGATGGCCTGGTGCAAGCCCTCGGAGTAGCGGCGGCCTTCCATAATGCGGCCGGTGAACTCGTCGACGATCTTGACCTCGCCGTTGGTGACCACGTACTGCTTGTCGCGGTGGAACATGTACTGGGCCTTCAGCGCCTGCTGCAGGTGGTTGACCAGCTGGCCGGAGAGATCGGCATAGATGTCATCGATACCCAGGCGGCGCTCGATCTTCTTAAGGCCGCGCTCGGTGGCGGCGATGGTGTGCTTGGCCTCGTCCATGACGTAGTCGCCCGTGGGCTCGACGTCCTCGGTGGCGGTGAGCATGTCGTGCGAGACGTCCTCGCCGCGCTCAAGGCCGCGCACGGCACGCGCGAAATCCTTGTAGGTGCTGGCGGACTTGGTGCCGGCACCCGAGATGATGAGCGGCGTTCTGGCCTCGTCGATCAGGATGGAGTCGACCTCGTCGACGATGGCGTAATGATGGCCGCGCTGCACGCGCTGCTCGGGGCGGGTGACCATGTTGTCGCGCAGGTAGTCGAAACCGAACTCGGAGTTGGTGCCGTAGGTGATGTCTGCCTGGTAGGCCGGACGCTTGAGCTCGAGCGGCATGTTGTTCTGGAGCAGACCGACGGTCATTCCCAGGTACTTGTAGATGCGGCCCATCCACTCGGAGTCGCGCTTTGCCAGGTAATCGTTGACGGTAACGACATGCACGCCCTTGCCGGCGATAGCATTGAGGTAGCCGGCCAAGGTGGAGACCAGGGTCTTACCTTCGCCGGTCTTCATCTCGGCAATATGACCCTCGTGAAGCGCCATGGCGCCAATGAGCTGTACGTCAAAGTGACGCATGCCCGTGATGCGCTTGGAAGCCTCGCGCACAGTGGCAAAAGCCTCGGGAAGCATGTCGTCGAGCGA
This sequence comes from uncultured Collinsella sp., assembly GCA_937934165.1. Taxonomy (GTDB): domain Bacteria; phylum Actinomycetota; class Coriobacteriia; order Coriobacteriales; family Coriobacteriaceae; genus Collinsella. Next base: position 36,016 of record CALGZX010000087.1, on the reverse strand, counting down.
CTCGCCGTTGGCGTAACGCTCGCGGAACTTATCGGTCTGGGCGCGGAGTTCCTCCTCGGTCATCTTCTCAAACTGGGGCTCAAGACCGTTGATCTGGTCAACGATCTTGTAGTAGCGCTTAAGGTCCTTATCGGATCCAAAGGACAGCAGCTTTGACATGAATCCCATGTGGTTTTCCTTTTTTGGCCATCGCCCACGCCATGCAGCCTTGGGCGAGTTAAACACAGATGATTGTACTTTAGCCAAACAAGGCGCGGCCTATACGGTCGACCTCGACCGCCACGTAATAACTACGACCAACCTGCCAAAAAGGGGCTGGGTTAATTTGGCAGCTTTTATCTGGGAAAACACTGTCTCTCTGCCATTTGGTGCAATGGGGACAGGTTGGTTTGCACCAATAAAAAGAAAAGGGCCGCGCACCCAAATGGATACGCGGCCCTTTAGCCATGAATGCGAGTGTTTGCTCAGCGAGCTATTTACTCAGCAGCCTCGGTGGTCTCGGCCTCGGCAGCGGCCTCCTCGACGGGAGCCTCTGCGGGAGCCTCGGCGGCCTGCTTAGCAGCCTCCTCGGCGAACTTAGCGGCACGCTTAGCCTTCTCGGCAGCCTTAGCCTCAGCGGCGGCCTTGCGAGCGGCCTCGGCCTCAGCAGCCTTGGCGGCCTTGGCAGCCTTGGCCTCCTCAGCCTTCTTGAGCTGGGCGGCAGCGGCGCCACCGAACTTGTCGGCGAAGCGCTGGACGCGTCCACCGGTGTCGACGAACTTCTGCTGGCCGGTGTAGAACGGGTGGCACTCGTTGCAAAGCTCGACCTTCATCTCGGACACGGTAGCGTGCGTCTTGAAGGTGTTGCCGCAGGAGCACGTCACCGTGCACTCGACATACTGGGGATGGATACCCTGCTTCATGGTAGGACTCCTTATTAGTCAGGCGCTGGTTACCGATCAGCGCATAAGGCGTCTTGGTTTCCGACCAAGACAACAAACTCGGCTATGGTACCACGGCACCGCACGTCCCACAAAAGGTTCACGGTCTTTGCGCAACGCGGCGTGGCCAACCGCAGCGAACATGCACCCTGTCGCCCCTTCGCCCATGTTGCAGACGTGTAACGCCGCAGTAAGCACACCCCTTTTGGCGCCAGACGGGTACAATGATGAACACTGTACCGTAGCGGAGCGCCCCCGCGCGCCGCAACCACGCGAAAGGGTTTCCCATGGCCGAGATCTCGTCCTCCCGTATCGTCATCACCGTCCTTGGCAAGAACCGCCCCGGCATCGTCGCCGGCGTCACCCGTGTCCTGGGCGAGGCCAACGTCGACATCCGCGACATCACGCAGTCCATTATCGAGGACATCTTCACCATGACCATGCTGGCCGATACCGCCGAGTCCAAGCTCGACTTCGCCGAGCTGCAGAAGGCCCTGGCCGAGGCCGGCGAGCTTTCGGGCGTCAACGTGTCCATCCAGCGCGAGGACGTCTTTAACTTTATGTACCGCCTGTAGCGAGCAAGCCGCTGGGGATAGCCTGACGCGCGCTGCCCATGCAAGCCACCCCGATGCGGCCCGGAGAGGAGCGCGCATGGCCTACGACGCCAAGAAAATCTACTACCGCTTCGATGACCACTTGAGCCGACTGGTTCTGGATTACGAAGCAAGCCGCCAGATTTCGTCTGAGAGCGAAAGCCTCTACCGCGGCCTGCCGACCGACCCTTATGACGAGGACCTGTTTGTCGAGCACAATGTCAAGCGCGGCCTGCGCAATGCCGACGGCTCGGGCGTGGTCGCGGGCCTCACTCGTATCTCGGATGTGCACGGCTACAACAAGGTCGACGGAAAGGTCGTGCCCGATCAGGGCAAGCTCACGCTTCGCGGCTACAGCATCGAGGATCTGGTCAACAATGCCCAGGCCGAGAATCGCTACGGCTACGAGGAAGTCGCCTATCTGCTTATCACGGGTTCGCTGCCCAACAAGGAAGAGCTCGACGGCTTTTGCGAGCGCCTGGGCGCCTTTAGACATCTGAGCGACGAGTACGTTAAAGAGTTCCCTATGACCACGGTGTCGTCGAGCATCATGAACGTGCTCCAGCGCGCCGTACTGCTGCTCTACGCCTTCGATGCCGAACCAGACGTGATCACGCCCGAGCACGAAATCGACGTCGCCATTTCCATGCTCGCACGTCTCCCGCGCATTGCCGCCTTCGCACACATGGCCTCGGTCGCCAAGCTTCGCGGCTCCGAGGTTCACGTGCCGCACCCCACGCCCGGTCTCTCCACCGCCGAGACCATCCTGCAGGTCCTGCGCGGCGGCATGGCGTTCACCCGCGATGAGGCGATGCTGCTCGACGTTATGCTCATGCTGCATGCCGAGCACGGCGGCGGCAACAACTCCACCTTCGCTTGCCGCGTGCTGTCGTCTTCGGCCACCGACCCGTATTCCGCCTACGCCGCGGCTATCGGCTCGCTCAAGGGCCCGCGCCACGGCGGTGCCAATGCCAAGGTCGTGTCTATGCACGAGGACATCCGCGCGCATGTCTCCAACTGGGAGGACGAGGACGAGGTCGCGGCCTACCTGGGCAAGATCCTCGACAAGCAGGCCTTCGACGGCACGGGCCTCATCTACGGCATGGGCCACGCCGTCTATACGCTCAGCGACCCGCGCGCCGAGGTCTGCCGCCGTTACGCGCGCTCACTGGCAGCCAAGAAGGACTTGGGCGAAGAGTTCGCGCTCATCGAGCGCATCGAGCGCCTGGCACCCCAGGTCATGCGCGACCACGGCATGACCAAGCCCATCTGCGCCAACATCGACCTGTACACGGGCTTTATCTACAAGATGCTCGGCGTGCCCGAGACGCTCTTTACGCCGCTATTCGCCGTCGCCCGCATGGCCGGCTGGTCGGCGCACCGCATGGAAGAGCTCTTCTGCGCGCACCGCATCATCCGCCCCGCCTACCGCCCGGTCATCGAGCCGCTGGAGTACAAGCCACTCGCCGACCGCTAGGACGCGGACCGTTATAGAACCCGAGCGTGGCCAGGGCATCACCGCCCTCGGCCACGCTTTTTATGCCAGTAGAAAGGATCGCAACGAATGATTGTGTTTTCCGATATGGATGGAACACTGCTGACGAGCGATAAGCAGATGAGCGACGCCACCTGGGCGATGCTCGACGAGCTTGCGCGCCGCGGTATTGAGTTTGTGCCCTGCACGGGGCGCCCGCTGTCGGGCATCTTTGAGCCCGTCCTCGCCCACCCCGCCGTACACTACGCGGTCTGCGCCAACGGTGCCAGCGTCTGGCAGCTCGACGCCGGTACGCCCACCGACACCTCACGTGCTACGCGCATTTTGAGCCGACCGCTCGACCGCGCCATCGCCCACCGCGTCCATAGCATTGCCGCCGGCCATGATGTGACCTTCGATATCTTCGCGGACGGGCAGTGCTTCCTCCCCCGCTCGCTCTACGCGCGCCTGGACGAATTCTGCGGCGGCGACCCCCACATCGCGGCTTCGCTCAAGCGTACGCGAACACCGATCGACATGGATATCGACAGCAAGATCGACGAGGTCGAGACGCTCGAACGCATCGCCATGTACTGGCACGACCCGGCCGATCGCGACGCCATCGCGGCGGCGCTCGACACGCTCGGAGGCATTGAGGTCACGCGTTCGTACGCCATGAATATCGAGGTCATGGGTGAGGGCGCCACCAAGGGGACGGCCCTCACGTGGCTGTGTGAGCATCTGGGCGAGCGTCTCGCCGACGCCTGGGCGTTCGGCGACAACATCAACGACATTCCCATGCTGCAGGCAGCGGGCCACGGCATGGCCATGATCAACGCCGAGCCCGAAGACCGCGAGGCCGCCGACGCCATCACCGAGTTCGACAACGACCACGACGGCGTCGCCCGCACCATCATGGCCGCCCTCGCCTAGCAGCAACAACCCTGCAGGGTAGCTGCAAGGACTGTCCCCCACTGCCGGCAGAACAGGAACGTCCCCATCTGTCGGATTAAGCGAGGCTCTCCAGCACACGGCGGAGTTCTTGCTGGACAGCGTGGTCGCGGTTGCGCCCCACCACGCGATCGGCCACCGCTTTGAGCGCCGGGCGCGCGTTTTCCATCGCGCAGCCCGTGCCGACAAAGCGAATGATCTCGTAGTCGTTCATCGAGTCGCCAAACGCCATGACCTCGTCGCGCCCAATGTCGTAATGCTCCGCGAGCTGCGCGATACCCGAGGCCTTCGACACACCGGGCTGCATGGCATCGATCCACGCGTTGCCCGAAGGCGCAAAGGTAAAGAGCTGACCAAGTTCGCGCTGTAGCACGTACGCACTGTCCATAACGGCACCGTCATCGCAAAAGATACTCGCCTTGATGATATTTACACTGGGATCGGGCAGCTCCCAAATGCGCTCGGCATTGGGAAGGTCCTTATCGACCTCACGCACGAACTTGCACTCGTCATCGAGCAGGAAGGACTTGGTTCGGTCAAAGAGCGCAAGATGCAGATTGGGAAACGTCCTGACGGCTTGGGCGAGCCTTCGAATCGCCAGGTGGGAATACACCTCACGGTCTACCATCTTACCGTCGGCGTAGACCTGGGCGCCGTTAGCGGCGACAAAGTCCATCTTGTCGCGAACGGGCGCAAAGAACTCGCACAGGCGATCGTAGCGGCGACCTGACGATGCGGCGAAATGCACGCCATGCTCGTGTAGCGCCAGAATCAGTTCGTAGGTCTCGGGAGGCACCTGGCCGTTTTCGTCAAGCAGCGTGCCGTCCATATCGGATGCAATCAGTTTAAACATAAAAAAGCTCCCTTCGGGCTTGTTGGAATCGAACGTGTATCCGATTCCAACGTACCCAAAGGGAGCTCAAATAAGACTCCGCGGGCGTAAACGTTACAAGGACCTGGCAAATAGCTCACACATGCCAGAGGTCCCACAATCGCAGCGTCAGGCGACACGCCCAAGAGTGTCCCCAACGACTAGTCGTTTAAGAACGTCCCCGATGACTAGTCGGCGTAGGTGAAGGTCGTGACGTCGAACATGCCCTCGGGGCGAATGCGGAGCGTCGGGATGACCGGCAGGGGCAGGAAGATGATGCCCATGATGGGGTCGAGCGGCGGCTCAATACCTATGGCGCGCGCCTTGACCATAAAGTCGTCGTGCTGCGCGGCAACGTCCTCGGCCGTGCCTTCGCTCATAAGGCCACCGAGCGCCAGCGGAATGCGCGCCACGACCTCGCCGTTGCGCACCAGCACGTGACCACCTTGGCCCACGGCCTCAACGGCGGCCATCATGTCGGCGGCGTTGTCGCCCACCACGCACACGTTGTGCGAGTCGTGGCCGATCGTGGAGGCAATGGCGCCACCCGTGATGGTAAAGCCGCGCACCCAGCCGCGACCGATGTGCTTGCCGACAAGACCCAGGCCAGCGGGGCCGTCGCCGTCGGCGCCCTCGGCTTGCAGCGACACGCCGCGGCCGTGGCGCTCGATCAGCATAATGCGGCGCAGACCCTCGGCGCTCTCGGGGCGAGCCATACCCGTGATGGCCTTACCCGGCACCACGTCAATCACGGCCTCGCCCGGCTTAAAGGCATAGTCGAACACGTCGAGCGATAGCTTCGGCAGCTTAACGGAGGCGCGCAGCTCATCGGCAAGGGCCGCAACCTCGGCCATCTCGGGTGCAATTTCGCCCACAAAGGTGCCGTCCTGCGCCACCAGAGCACCGGCGGCATATACGCGATGCGGAGCCGTGGCAAACGTCAGGTCATTGAGCACCAGCAGGTCGGCACGCTTGCCCGGGGCAATCGCACCGCGGAGCTCGTGCGGGTCGCGGCAGCCGTGATCCAGGCCAAACGCCTCGGCCGTGGAGAGGGACGCTATAGAGATAGCGACCACGGGGTCGATACCGGCCTCAATCGCCACGCGGCAGGCATTGTCGATCATGCCGGTTGCAAGCGCATCAGAAGGGGCGCAGTCGTCAGTCGCAAAGCAGCAGCGGCGGGCGCGCGCGGGATTCTCCAGCAGCATCGGCGACAGGTTGGCCAGATCATGGCTGCACGTACCCTCGCGCAGCATCACGTACATGCCGCGAGACAGCTTGTCGAGTGCCTCCTCGGGAATCGTCGACTCGTGGTCGGCGATAATACCCGCCGCGGCATAGGCGTTGAGGTCCTTGCCGGCAACGAGCGGCGCGTGGCCGTCAACCTGCTTGGACGGCGTCTGGTTGGCAGCATCGATGCGAGCACAGGTCTCGGGGTCGGCCATAAAGACGCCCGGCAGGTTCATCATTTCGCCCAGACCAAAGACATCGCCTGGATGCTCGGCAAAAAACGCCTGCATATCGGCAGCCGAAATAACGGCACCGGCCTGCTCGTCGGGCAGCGCGGGCACGCACGAGGGCATCATGTACTTGATGGAGATGGGTGCGCGGCGGCCGTCCTCAATCATAAAGCGCAAGCCGTCGAGACCGGCAACATTGGCAATCTCGTGGCTGTCGGCAATAGCGGTGGTTGTACCGCGCGTCGCGGCCATGCGAGCGTACTCGGCGGGACGGATGTTCGAAGACTCAATGTGCAGATGTCCGTCGATAAAGCCGGGGGCGAGATAGCGGCCCTGGCAGTCGATAACCTCGGCAGCCTCGTAGGTACCGGCGGCATCGTCGCGACCGTTGTAGAGCACGCCGACGATTACGCCGTCCTTGACGGCAACGCCACCGGGCGCCACACGCTGGCCATACACGTCGACAATCTGCGCATTGGTAAACAGCGTGTCGACGGGCACGCGGCCCTCGGCGGCCTCGATCACAGTCCTCATGACCTCAACGGACATACATACTCCTTTAACCGTAGAAAAAAGCTGCGGAGCGGACGAGCCTTCACCGCAGCAAGCCAATAGCCATTGTATGCCCAAACGATGGGTCAACAATACGCCTCTCCGCTTAACGGCACACGCCGCCCAGCGCAATGGAGACAGGTTGCTTTGCACCAAAAAGAAACGTCCCTAAGTGCCAACCAGGAAAACGCCGTAGGTGGAGGACGGACAGCGAGCGGACTCCAGAGCGAACAAATTGGCATGAAAAGAGGACGGCATAGACCTTCTGGTCATGCCGTCCTCTTTGAATGACAAGTTGTCGCTCTGGAGTCCGCGCAGCGTCGAGCTGTTACGCGGTTTGGTAAAACCGCGTAACTAAATGAGCTTGAAACCCTTGCGCTTGCCCACGGAGAGGGTGTCGCCCAGCTTGAGGGCGCTGGGATCGATGTTATAGCTCTTGGGAGCCACGGCCTTGCCGTTGATCTTGACGCCGCCGCCGTCGATATCGCGACGAGCTTGGCCGGCGCTCGCCGAAAGGCCCAAGTCCTTGAGCAGGCCGGCGAGGTAGATCTGGCCCTCGTCGTTGACGGTCAGCTCGACATGCTTCTCGGGGAAGTCGGCAAGCTGGCCCTCCTTGAACACGCGGTCGAACTCGGCCTGAGCCTCGTCGCCGGCGCCGGCGCCGTGGTAGGTATCGCACAGGTCGCGGCCCAGAGCGCGCTTGAGCTCGTAGGGGTCGGCAGAACCATCGGCCAGGGCGGCGTCAATCTTGTCGACCTCGGCCGGGGTGAGCGAGCTGGCCAGACGATAGTACTTGCCGATCATCTCGTCGGGGATGGACATGGTCTTGCCGAACATATCCTTGGGAGCGTCGGTCAGGCCGATGTAGTTGCCATAGGACTTGGACATCTTACGGACGCCATCGGTGCCCTCGAGCAGCGGCATGGTGAGCGCGATCTGGGGCTCCATGCCCATCTTCTCCATAAGCTCGCGGCCGGCGAGCAGGTTGAAGAGCTGATCGGTGCCGCCCATCTCCACGTCGGCCTTGATCTGCACGGAGTCGAAAGCCTGCATCACGGGATACAGGAACTCATGCAGGGCGATCGGCGTCTGAGACTGGTAGCGCTTGGTAAAGTCGTCGCGCTCAAGGATGCGGGCGACGGTGAACTTGGAGCACACCTGCAACAGGCCGGCCAGGTCCATCGAAAGGATCCAGTCGCCGTTGTGCACGATGGTGGTCTTCTCGGGATCCAGGATCTTCATGGCCTGGCCCACGTAGGTCTCGGCATTGGCCTCGATCTGCTCCTGCGAAAGCTGAGGACGGGTGGAGTTCTTGCCCGAAGGGTCGCCAATCAACGCGGTACCGTTGCCGATGATGAGGGTGACGTTGTGGCCCAGGTCCTGGAACTGACGCATCTTGCGCAGCGGCACGGCGTGGCCCAGGTGCAGGTCGGGGCTGGTGGGGTCGACGCCGAGCTTGATGTTGAGGGGCTCGCCCTTCTCAAGCTTCTTGCGAAGGTCGGCCTCGGGAACGATCTGCGCGGCGCCCGAGGTGATGATACGCATTTGCTCGTCAACAGACAGCATTGGGTATCCTCCTTTTGCTATAGCACCCTCGCCGAAAACGGCGGTGCTGGAAGTCCATAAACTCTCATATGATAACAAACTGACGCGACGCGGCACCTACGACAGGAAAATCCTCGTCCTGCCGCACGCGTCAACGGCGACCGGCAGACGTGTACCGTCACGCTCGACCAGATAGCATACCTGCCGACGACGCAAGCAGTCGCGGCAACGGACCTGTCCCGTCGCATCGGTAGCGCAGACGCCCTCGGCGGTCAGCAGGCAGTGCTCGCACACCATAAGCTCGGGACGGTCGGCGTCGACCGGACCCCAGACGCCGGGTTCAGCAGCCAGTTCGGCAATACGCTCCGCATCATTGCCGAGTAACTCGGCCGGCAAGTACACCCGCCCCGCACCGAGTCCGCGCAGCCAGGTAAGCGTGGCCCGATTCGCGCAGAACACCGGCGCCGCCACGTCAAACGTCACGCCCAGTTCGCGAGCGATCACCACCTGTCCCAGGTTGCGGCAGACGACGCGCCCGGCACGCTGCATCAGTGAGCGGGTCCAGTCAGCGTCACTCGCGCGGCACACCTCGTCAAGCACCACAACGGCGTCGGACAAATCGAGTTCTCCGCGCGGGTCGGCATCCATCAGCTGCCAAGCAAAAACCATGCGAGTGGGAACCGCGCACTCCACCAACTCCGTCGACGCACCGCCATCCACCGCAACGCCCTCAAAGGGCAGCACCTCAACGGCACGCGCAACGGGCGCAATCGCATCCGCCTCGGCCCGCATGCGCTCCAACACCGCCGCCGTCTGATCCAACACGCCGGCGCTGCGAATCAGGTACACCTCGCAGCCCGTGTCAACTTTACGCTTGCAATGCACGACGACGCGCTTCCCCGCTGCGGCATCCACCGGGCAGGGCACCTGCGGCCAGCGCTTGGGCACATCGGGACGCGCGTCGACACCCGGATAGAACCGAATCTCGAGCGTGTCACCCGCCGCCACGGCGGCGTCGAGCTCAACGGTCACCTCTTCGTGGCCCACAGCGACCAAACGCCCCACGCGCACGCCCTGGTTAATTGCGCGCTCAAAGCTCATCAGCTCGGCACCCGAACGCCCTCGCAGGTACGCATCGGTAAACCCACGGTTAAACGACCTTCCCAGCTCGCGCTCGAGCACCGACACGGCAACGGCATCCCACGCGCCATCGTGCAGCATATCGAGTGCACGACGCCACACCCGCACCACGTTGAACACGTAGTCGGGGTTCTTCATGCGCCCCTCGATCTTGAGCGACGCCACGCCGGCATCTACAAGCTCGGGCAGATGCGCAATACCCAGATAGTCGCGCGGGCACAGCAGGCGATCTCCCTCGACGGCGACAACGCTCTGCCCCGCCTCGTCCACCAGGTCGTACGCCAGACGGCACGGCTGCGTGCAGTCGCCGCGCATCGCCGAGCGCCCACGCCGCAGGGCCGAGAACTCGCACGCCCCCGAATAGCCGATGCAAATCGCACCGTGGCAGAATACCTCGATGGGCGCGCCCGTGGCACATAGCGCCGCAATCTCGTCGACCGTCAACTCACGTGCCGTCGTCACGCGCTCGACCCCCAGCTCATCGGCGGCAAGCCGCACGGCGCCTTCGCTATGAACGCCCGCCTGCGTGGACAGGTGAATCTCGACCCCGGGAATCGCCGTGCGCAGTACACAAGCCAGCCCGGCATCGGCAACAATCAGAGCATCGGCGCCCAGCTCCAGTGCATGGGCTCCCAACGCCACCGCGTCGGACAACTCATCGTCAAACACGAACACGTTGAGCGTCACGTACACACGCACGCCATGGGCATGCGCCACGGCGCAGCCGCGCGCAAACTCGTCATCGGTAAAACCGTGTGCGCTCACGCGGGCGTTAAAGCCGCCCAACCCCGCATAGATGGCATCGGCACCCGCGGCGATGGCCGCAAGCATCTGGTCGAGTCCGCCCGCCGGCGCCAGCAGCTCGGGCAGCGCCGCACCGGCAGCATCCAATCCTGTCTCGTATTGTCCGCTCGGCCCCATCGTCCGAATCGCCATCGACAAACTCCTTACCAAGGTATGCATTCACTCTGAAAAATGCCGTCTTCCAGCATACACGAGGCCTCGCACGCCTCGTTTGGTTTATCGTGTAATAACTTATGTCCATCCTGCCCCGACGGCACATCCACCGTCCGGCACGACATACCTGGAGGTCAATATATGGGTCCTCGCCAACGACAGGGACGCAGCCGTTCAAAGACGCATGCTCTGCCCATAATCCTGCTCTCGTTTTTGGGCTTTTTGCTTATCGCGGGCGTGGCATTTGGCATCGGCATGGTCGGCAACGTCAACCGCTGGCTGTCCGATCTGCCCGACTACACCGACGCCAACGCGTATCTGGTGAGCGAGCCCACCGAGATCGTCGACTGCAACGGCAACAAGATTGCGAGCTTCTACACGCAAAACCGCAAGTCCATCACCAAGGACGAGGTCTCCCCCTACGTGCTACAGGGCACCGTTGACGTCGAGGACGAGCGCTTCTACGAGCACGGCGGTATCGACCTGTGGGGTATCGCGCGTGCTGCGGTGGCAACCCTCGGCGGCGGGCACGAAGGCGCCTCGACTATCACCCAGCAGCTGGTGCGCAACACCATCCTGCAGGAGGAGCAGTTCGACTCGACCATCGAGCGTAAGGTGCGCGAGGCCTACATCGCCGTCAAGGTGGAGGATATGTACTCCAAAGACGAGATCCTCATGATGTACCTCAACACCATCTATTACGGCCATGGCGCCTACGGTATCGAGGCCGCCGCCGAGACCTACCTATCCAAGAGCGCCGCCGACCTCACCCTCAGCGAGGCCGCGCTGCTCATCGGCCTTCCCAACTCGCCCTCGCAGTACGACCCCACGGTCAACCCCGACCTAGCGCTGTCCCGTCGCAACAAGGTCCTCGACAACATGCTGCGCCTGGGCCACATTACGCAGGAGGAGCACGATGCCGCACAGGCCGAGCCCATCACCCTCAATGTGACCGAAATCTCGGGCAGCGGCGTCGACGTATACTCGCAGCCCTACTTTGTCGCCTATGTTAAGCAACTGCTGGAGCAGGAGTTCTCGACCGACGTGCTCTTCAAGGGCGGCCTGACCGTCAAGACCACCATCGACCCCACGATGCAGCAGGTGGCAGAGAATGCCGTCCGCGAGCAGCTCGACACGCTCTCGCTCGACGGCCTGGACATGGGCATGGTCGTTATCGACCCCAAGACCGGCTACATCAAGTGCATGGTGGGCGGCTACGACTACAACGCCGACGAGAACCACGTAAACCATGCCACGGCCAAGCGTCCCGTCGGCTCCACCTTTAAGGCCTTTACGCTGGCAACTGCCATCCAAAACGGCATGAACCCCAACGTCACCCTCAACTGCAACTCGCCGCTCAAGGCCAAGGGGACCACGACCGAGGTCCAAAACTACGCCAACCATAGCTATGGCAACATCACGCTTAAGCAGGCAACGGCATACTCCTCCAACACCGGCTACATCCAGGTGGCGGAAGCCGTCGGCAACAGCAAGATCATCTCGCTCGTCAAAAAGCTCGGCATCGATCCCGCCAAGGACAACATCGAGGACGTTCCCGTCATGACGCTCGGCACCGGCTCGATCTCGCCGCTCGAAATGGCCGCCGCCTACGCGACGTTTGCCAACGGCGGCTACTATCGCCAGCCGATCGCCATCACCGAGATTGACTCTCGTACCGGTTCGGTGCTGTACCAGCACACGGACAATCCCTCACAGGTGCTTACCGAGGGCGAGGCCGCCGCGGTCACCGATGTTCTGTCCGGCGTCATGCAGGGCAGCGGTACGGGTGCTGCCGGCGCCTTGAGCGTCAACCAGCCCTATGCCGGCAAAACGGGCACCACCGACAACACCACCAACCTGTGGTTCTGCGGCTATACCCCGCAGCTGGCGTGCGCCCTGTGGACCGGCTATTCCGCAGGTGAGATCCCCATCCAAAAATACGGCACGGACCTGCTGGGCGACAGCACCAACCTGCCTGTCTTTAAGCGGTTTATGAACACCGTTCTGACCGGTACCGAGCGCGAGGAGTTTGCGACCGGAACGGCGCCCACCTACAAGAACAACAGCGTCTGGAAGTTCTACGGCACCAACAACGCCAAGAAGACGGAGAACGACGACAAGGACGAGAACGAGGACGAAGAGGAAACTACCACAACGACTACCACGACGACCACGACCACCGAGACCACGGGTGGCGACACCACCGGCGGCACCGGTACGACCGGTGGCTCGACGGGCGGCTCAACTGGTGGTTCGACCGGCGGCGATGGCGGCACGCCTACGCCTACGCCTACGCCTACGCCCACTCCCGACCCCTCGCCCACGCCTGACGATACGGTCGGCTAGAAATCATCCGGCCATAAGCAACAAGGCCCCCGAGCAGCTTATTAAACTGCTCGGGGGCCTTTTAGTTTAAAGCGACCTGGTGGGCGGTCTTTATACCGGCAAACAAAAAAAGGGGGTACCGACCAACGTCGATACCCCTTACAAGCCACTATGTCACGCACACAGTGCCGAGCGCACGACCCGCACGCCTACTTGCGAGAATTGCTCAGCTTATTGATCAGCGCCTCAAGACGCTCGCCGTCCTCGGCCGTCTGGGCAATAACCAAAATCGTATCGTTGCCGGCAAGCGAGCCAAGCACATCGGGCAGCTCTGCCGCATCAACGGCGGCGGCGATGCCGGAAGCCGTGCCAGGCTGAGCCTTGATCATAACCAGATTATCGGTGCGCAGAACGCCCGTTACGAGCTCGGAAACCATACGCTGCAGGTGCAGGTCCTCTGCCAGAACATAGATGCCCTCAGGGAGCTTACGCAGCCCCATATCGGCAATATCGCGAGAGACAGTCGCCTGCGTGCAATCAAAGCCCATAGCGCGGAGCTCATCGACCAGCACGCGCTGCGTGCGGACGTCCTTATTGCGCACAATATCTCTAATGGCATCCTGGCGCCCATTGCGTTTTTTAGCCATACAAACCCTCTCTCCAAAAGATGGCGGAGACAATCAATCAGTGATTGAATAGTTTAACGCTATTTGAAGGCTTTTGTGTATAAGAACGCATTTCGAAACAATTCTATGCAAATTTGTTTCGAAATGAGCCGTTTAGGCGGTTTTTGCGCCCGTCCGGTTAAGAAAAGCTGCCAGATGCGTACACATCACGCAGCGCGCGGGCTTGGCGCTGGCGATCGGCCCAAACAACAGACCGAGCCCCCGATGGTTATCCTTGAGCGCGGCGACCATCTGACGGGTTCGAGGCGCCTCGAGCATATCACGCATACGGGCGGAACGCTCGATTGACGACACCCCATGCGGGCTCAGACACAAATTCTCGATGCAGGCGACCAGTCCGGCAAAGTAGAACTTTTGGGTTGCCAGCTTGAGACGACCTCCGCTATCTGCTTCCGAGAGTGAGTCCGTAAGCTCGTCGAGCGCCCGGGTGTCATCGGATACCTTGGCATACATGGTGGGATCAAAGGCATCTGTAAGCTTAGGTGCCGCCGCGTGGAAACAAGCGTCGCCGCATCCGGAGACGCGCTGCGCCCGCGAGAGCGAGCACGCCATAAACCCAACTGTGCGAAACGCCTTGTCGTACAAAAGGCATGCCTCAAACAGCGGACGGCTATACATCACGCCAGAGGTCTGAACGACTAGGCCGCCTAAAATCAACTGGGACAGCCCGGTCACCATCGAAGATTTGCTATCAATGGAAATATGAGCAGCATCCAAGACGCGCGAATGGCGCTCTCGATGTGCATCATAGCGGTCGAGCGACACCGTGGGGAGCACTATGTCTGCCGTAGTATCGCACGCGATATCGACCATCTTGGAAAGAGACTGCGGAGCAAACCACTCATCGGCGTTCATGGCGATGATTTGAGAGCCGCGCGAGGCAGCAAAACCGGCACGAAGACAAGCGCCGCGCTTCGCGTCCTCGACGTCAATCAAATCAATATGGATGTCCCTGTCGGCAGCAACTTGAAGCGAATGGCGCACACCGGGCGCAGCATCGCGGCAGACAACGACAATCTGCAAATCGTAGAGGTCTTGGTTCTGGATACTCTCGAGCGCACGCATCGCATAGCTGGGCGAACCTTCTACCACAAGGATCACCGAAAGTCGCGGATGCGAGCCACGTCGAACCAAGTTATCCGTCCTCTCGACAGCAGTGAATCAAACTGTCGTTCATGGTACACCCCGGCAATAAAAGCAATGAGACACCGGTTGTATTGCACGCCAAGAACAGATGTTGCACACGCGCAGCCCACAGATGACAGGTGCCGACGCACGACGCGCCGAGCCCTCCCCTAGTCGAGCACGACAAGCTCGGCGGGATCGTAATCCACGCCCATAAACGTAAGGCCGCAGGCAGGAGCCGTGGGGCCCGCAGCGGTACGGTCGCAAGCATCGATGACCTCGCGCATCCACTCGGGTTCACGGCGATGCATGCCAATCTCGACAAGCGTGCCCACGATCGTGCGGACCATCGAATGCAGAAACGCATTGCCCTCGATGGTAAACGTCAGGATGTCCTCGCCAAACGCAACCTCATGGCCAAACTCGGCCCGCATCACGCAGCGGTGCGTAGGCTTGCCCACGGCAGAGGCGACCTTGCAAAAGCTCTTAAAGTCCTGCTCACCCAAAAGCGCGGGACAGGCCGCAGACATGGCCTCGACGTCCAAGGGATAGCGATGCCACCACACGGCACCACGGGACAGCACGGGGCGCGCATCGCGATCGGCAATACGGTACGTATACGTACGGGAACGCGCGTCAAAGCGTGCAGAAAAGCCCTTACGGGCCTTGTAGACCTCGTTTATGGCGATATCTTTGGGCAGGAGGGCATCCATAGCCCTCAGCCACCTACGGCGCGTCAAAGCCAACTCAGCGTCCGTTACGGGCACGCTGATAAACTGTGCCACCGCATGCACGCCGGCATCGGTACGTCCCGCACACGTCAGGTCGATCGGACGGCGCAGGAGCGTCTCAATAGCTCGACGTAGCTCACCCGCAACCGTCGTCTGTCCCGGCTGCTCGGCAAATCCGCTATACGACGAGCCATCATAGGCCACGCGAAATACGAGCGTGGCGTCAAGCTCGGAAATCGAATTGAAATCAGACGGCGCAGTCATGGGCGCTCCCAACAAACAAGCAACGGTATCGCGACAAAAAAAGAGGGGTACGCGAACGTACCCCTCGAATATAGCCTATGCAGACGGATTGTCTACTCAGCGGTCTCCTCAGCAGGAGCCTCCTCGGCAGCCTCGACCTTCTTGGGAGCAGCGGCCTTCTTGGGGGCCGGAGCAGCCTTCTTAGCCTTAGGCGTGCAAGGCTCGGTGACGAGCTCCATGATAACGATGGGAGCGTTGTCGCCCTTGCGGTTACCGAGCTTCATGATGCGGGTGTAACCGCCGTTGCGGTCCTGCCACATGCCCTGAGCAGCCTTGTCGAAGATCTCGGCAACGAGCTGCTTATCGCCGAGCTTGGCGATAGCCAGACGACGAGAGTGCAGGTCGCCCTTCTTGGCCCAGGTGATGATCGGATCGACGACCGAACGCAGCGCCTTAGCGCGGGTCTCGGTGGTCTTGATGCGGTCGTTCTCGAAGAGGGCCTTAGCAAGGCTCTTCTTCATGGCCTTGGTGTGGCTCGCATCGGTGCCGAGCTTCAGGCCCTTCTTAACGTTATGACGCATGGTCTAGTTTCTCCTCAAATATGCGAAGCATTAAGCCTTCAGGCTCAGGCCCATGGACTCAAGCTTGTCCTTCACTTCCTCGATCGACTTAACACCGAAGTTACGGATGTTGAGCAGATCGTTCTCCGAGAACTCAACGAGCTGACGGACCGAGTGAATGCTGGCGCGCTTAAGGCAGTTGTAAGAACGGACGGAAAGGTCCAGATCCTCGATCTGCTTGTCCAGCTCAGCGTTGTCGTTGGTGACCTCGGGAGCGAAGATCGAAGCCTCCTCCTCGACCTCGGGGGTCTCGGCAAGGTTCATAAAGGCAGCCATATGCTGGTTAATGATATTGGCAGCCTGGACCACGGCGTCGCGCGGGGCGATGGAGCCGTTGGTCTCGATCTCGAGGACAAGGCGGTCGTAGTCGGTGTGCTGACCGACACGGCAAGCCTCAACGAGCTTGGCGCAACGGGAAACCGGCGAGTACAGCGAGTCGACGTGGATCACACCGATGGGATCGTTGTCGCGTTTGTTGGCCTCGCCAGAAACATAGCCGCGGCCATAGCCGATGCGCATGCTCATGGTGAGATGGCCACCCTCGGTGAGCGTAGCGATGTGCTGCTCGGGGTTGACCAGCTCAAACTCGGACGGAATAAAGAAGTCCGCACCGGTGACCTCGCAGGGGCCGTCAACCGAAATGGTGGCGGTCGCCTCGTCGGTCGTGCCGAGAGCCCTGAAGACAAGACCCTTGACATTCAGGACGATGTCGGTGACATCCTCGACCATGTTAGGGATGGTCATGAACTCGTGCTGCGCGCCATCGATCTGAATAGCCTCGACGGCGGCACCCTCGAGCGAGGACAGAAGAACGCGACGAAGGGAGTTACCCAGCGTATCGCCGTAGCCACGCTCGAGCGGCTCGACGGAGACACGAGCAGACGTCTCGTTGATCTCTTCGACCTGAACCTGAGGCCTAATGAATTCTGACATGTATTACCTCCAGCCTCAGCAGCCCGGATGGACTACTTAGAGTAGAGCTCGACGATGAGCTGCTCGTTGATATCACCGCTGATCTGCTCACGCGTCGGCAGAGCGAGCACGTTACCAGACAGCTTCTCGATATCGACCTCGAGCCAGCCAGGAACCTCAAAGCGCTCGGAGGAAATCAGGGCCTCCTTGATGGGGAGGAGGTCACGGAACTTCTCGCCGACAGCGACGACGTCGCCGGCCTTGACGCGGTAGGACGGGATGTCCACGCGCTTGCCGTTCACGGTGAAGTGACCATGACGGACGGACTGACGAGCCTCTTTGCGGGTGCGGGCGAAGCCAAGACGGAAGACGACGTTGTCGAGGCGAGACTCAAGGATGATCATGAGGTTCTCACCGGTGACGCCGTTCATCTTGCGGGCCTTGTTGAAGTAGCCGTGGAACTGCTTCTCCAGAACGCCATAGATGAACTTGACCTTCTGCTTCTCGCGCAGCTGCATGCCGTACTCAGATTCCTTGCGACGGCGCTTGGGCTGACGGATAGATTCCTTCTTGCTGCTGTAACCGAGCTCAGCGGGATCGATCCCGAGCTGACGGCAGCGCTTAAGAACAGGAGTCCTGTCGATTGCCATATTGATACGATCCTTTCAGTTACACGCGGCGACGCTTCTTGGGGCGGCAGCCGTTGTGCGGAATGGGGGTCTTGTCCTGGATGCTCGAGACCTCGAGGCCAGCAGCCTGGAGGGAGCGGATGGCGGTCTCACGACCGGAGCCGGGGCCCTTGACGAAGACGGAAACCTTCTTCATACCGTGCTCCATGGCCTGCTTGGCAGCAGCCTCGGCAGCCATCTGGGCAGCGAACGGCGTGGACTTACGGGAGCCCTTGAAGCCCACCTGGCCAGCCGACTTCCAGGAAATGACGTTGCCCTGGGGATCGGTGATCGAAACGATCGTGTTGTTGAACGTAGAACGAATGTGAGCCTGGCCCACGGAAATGTTCTTACGGTCCGCGCGCTTCAGACGGGCAGCGCGAACGTTCTTCTTAGCAGTAGCCATCTATCTAGCGCTCCTTATTTCTTCTTCTTAGCACCGATCTGACGCTTCGGGCCCTTGCGGGTACGAGCGTTAGTGTGGGTGCGCTGGCCGCGGACCGGGAGGCCCTTGCGGTGACGAAGGCCGCGGTTGCAGCCGATGTCCATAAGGCGCTTGACGTTCTGGTTGCGCTCACGGCGGAGGTCGCCCTCAACCATGATCTGGTTCTTATCGATATAATCGCGGATGGCGTTAACCTCATCCTCGGTGAGGTCCTTAACGCGCGTATCCACGTTAACGTTGCACTCGACGCAAATCTTCGTCGCAGTGGTGCGGCCGATGCCGTAAATGTAGGTCAGACCGATCTCAACGCGCTTCTCACGCGGGAGGTCGACACCATTAATACGGGCCAACGTAGTCTCCTCTCTTAACCCTGACGCTGCTTATGACGGGGGTTCTCGCAAATGACGAGGACCTTGCCATGGCGCCTAATGATTTTGCACTTATCGCACATCTTCTTGACCGAAGGACGTACCTTCATCGTTCTTCCTTTCGGTAGCGCTCAAACTACTTCCCTACTATCTACTCGCCCAGCCGCAGGCGTTTAAAACTATGGCTGGTCTTCACACACAATCCGACCGTAGGTTGAGCTAAGCCTGCAGTCGGAAATGGAGTGCGTGTATGCGTGCCGCTATTTGTAGCGATAGGTGATGCGGCCGCGGGTCAGGTCGTACGGGGAAAGCTCCACGACAACCCTGTCACCGGGGAGAATACGGATGTAATTCATTCGGATCTTGCCAGAAATGTTGCACAGAACCGAATGACCGTTCTCGAGCTCGACCTTAAACATAGCGTTGGGCAGCGGTTCCTTTACCGTACCCTCGAGCTCAATTGCGTCTTCCTTCTTCACAAGCAATCATCTTTCTCTAGAAAACGACAGCGATTGAGTATTCTACAACACGTATGCACGCATCGTAATAACTTCGTAATGGCTCCACAACTAAGTGGAACTTGTTACATTTCTCCGCCTTGGAGCGAACACCAAGCACCTTGGGCATCCGTGGTGAGAATCACCGGACCGTCATTGGTAATGGCGACGGTGTTCTCATAGTGCGCGGCGGCCAGGTGGTCGTTGGTCGTAACAATCCAACCGTCGGAGCCCGTGCTTACATGGTTGGAACCCATCGTAACCATCGGCTCGATGGCAATGACCATGCCGGCCTGGAGGCGAACGCCCCTCCCCTTCTTTCCATAGTTAGGAACGTTGGGGTCCTCGTGCATCACGCGGCCAATGCCATGGCCAACATAATCACGAAGCACGCCGTAACCGTGAGACTCGGCGAGGGACTGAACGGCATAACCGACGTCCCCGATATGGTTACCGGGAACAGCCTGCTCGATGGCAGCCTTAAGGCAATCGCGCGTGACCTCACACAAAGCCTTGGCTTCGGGCGTGGGGGTGCCGACGAAAAACGTCCATGCGTTATCGCCGACCCAACCGTCGACAACGGCTCCCGTATCGATGGAGATGATATCGCCATCGCGCAGGATCATGTCAGGGTTGGGAATACCGTGGACCACGGCATCGTTGATCGATGCGCAAATGGTCCCCGGGAACCCGCCGTAACCCTTAAAGGCAGGGGTGCCGCCATGCATGCGGATAATCTGCTCCGCGAGCTGATCGAGCTCAAAAGTCGAAACGCCGGGGCGCACCATGGCTCCAACGTGGCGGAGCGCCATCTTAGATAGCGCTCCTGCCTTCTTCATCTGCTCGATTTGCGTTGCAGACTTAATCTTGATCATAGACCGAGAGCCTCTTTGACATCCCCGTACACGGTCTCGCGAGCCTGGTCACCGTTGACCGACTTGAGCAGACCCTGGCCACGATAGTAGTCGACGAGCGGGCTCGTGGACTTCTCGTAGACGTCGAGACGGTTCTTGATGGTCTCGGGCTTGTCGTCGTCGCGCTGATACATCTCGCCACCGCACTTGGGGCAGGTGGCATCGGCAGCAGTGCCGGTGTAACCGCAGGCGCGGCAGGTGCGACGCGAAGACAGACGATCGATAATGACCTCGGGGGCCACATCGACCAGAAGGGCGCAATCGATCTCGCGACCCATGGCGGAGAGCTCGGAATCGAGCGTCACAGCCTGGGCGGTGTTGCGCGGGAAGCCGTCGAGGATGAAGCCCTGCTGGGCGTCATCGGCGGCAAGGCGCTCCTTGACAAGGTCGATCACGAGCTGGTCGGGAACGAGCTCGCCAGCGTCCATGTACTTCTTAGCCTGAATACCAAGCTCGGTGCCACCCTTGACGGCAGCACGCAGCAGGTCGCCCGTGGAAATATGGGCGACGCCAAACTCGGCGACGAGCTCCTGTGCGACGGTGCCCTTACCGGCACCCGGAGCTCCGAGCAATACGAGGTTCATGAGCAATCCTCCTCTAGCCTATTTAAAGAATCCATCGTAATCATACATCTTGATCTGGCCTTCGAGCTTATCGACCGTGTCGAGCACGACGCCGACCATGATGAGGATGGACGTGCCGCCAAATGCCTGGATCAGATGGTTACCCGTGAAGGAGAAGATGATCGAAGGCACGATGGCGATGAGCGCCAAAAAGACAGCGCTGGGAAGCGTGATCTTGTTAAGCGCGTTCTTGATGTAGGCCGCGGTAGCCCTACCCGGACGGACGCCCGGAATAAAGCCGCCCTGCTTCTTAAGGTTATCGGCCGTGTCATCGGGGTTGAACACCATGGAGGTGTAGAAGTACGCGAAGAACACGATGAGGACAACGTTAAGCACCCAGTTGAGCCAACCGGTCGAAAGCGCGGAGGCAACTGCCTGAATCCAGCCGATGCCGGGGAAGAACACGGCAATCTGAGCCGGGAAGTACAGCAGCGCCGAAGCGAAGATGATCGGCACGACACCCGCGGTGTTGACCTTGATGGGCAGGTAGGTGGTCTGGCCACCCATCATGCGACGGCCCACGACGCGCTTGGCGTAGGAGACCGGGATGCGGCGCTGGCCGCGCTCAAGGAAAACAATCAGCGGGATAACCAGCAGAATGATGGCGCAGATGATCACCATGGTGATGATGCCACCGGCATTGCGCTCAGTGCTGGAGAAGATAGCCTGCGGCAGACCGGCCATGATGTTCGCAAAGATGATCAGCGACATGCCATTGCCGATACCGCGCTGGGTGATGAGCTCACCAATCCACATGATCAGCATGGCGCCCGCGGTGAGCGTACCGACAATCATGAGGTCGAAGATGATCTCGGGAGCGCCGGCGCCATTGAAGCTGATGCCGAAGCTCTTAAAGAGGAAGAGGTAACCCACGGAGTTGAGGATTGCCAGAGCCAAGGTGAGGTAACGCGAATACTGCGTAATCTTGGTCTGACCGACCTCGCCCTCGCGGGCAAGCTCATGCAGGGAAGGCACGACGGCCTGGAGCATCTGGAGGATGATCGAGCTGGTGATGTAAGGCATGATGCCCAGCGAAAACACCGACACATAGCTCAACGCGCCGCCAGAGAAAAGATTCAGGAGGGCCATAGCACCTGCGGCGACCGAATTGTTATCGGTCGAGAAAAGGCCCAGCATCCCCTGGAAGGGAATGCCGGGCACAGGAACGTGCGCACCAATGCGGTACACGACGAGCATAGCTATGGTAAAAAGAATCTTTTCGCGCAATTCTTTGATGCGGAAAGCATTCTTAAGACCATTTAGCACGGCAGCTCGACCTTTCCGCCGGCGGCCTCGATCTTGGCCTGCGCAGAAGCGCTGACCTTGTCGACCTTGACCGTGAACTTCTTGGTGAGCTCACCATTGCCGAGCACCTTGACGGGCTCGAACTCGCTCTTGGTGATGCGAGCGGCCTTAAGAGCGGCACCGTCGATCACAGCGCCGTCCTCGAACTTACGCTCGAGACGCTCAACGTTAACAGCGGTGTACTCGATACGACGGGGGTTACGGAAGCCCGGAAGCTTGGGCAGGCGCATAGCCAGCGGAGTCTGGCCACCCTCGAAGCCGGCACCCTTGGTGCCGCCAGAGCGGGAACCCTGGCCCTTCTGACCGCGGCCAGAAGTGGTGCCGTGACCCGAAGAATTGCCACGGCCGACGCGCTTGCGGTTCTTGGTGGAACCGGGCGCGGGAGTAAGATCGTGAAGCTGCATTTGCTACTCCTCTACAATCTCGACAAGGTGCTTGACCTTGAAGATCATGCCGCGGACGGACTCGTTGTCAGCAATCTCGCGAACCTCGCGGATCCTGTGGAGACCGAGGGCACGGACAGTACGGACCTGGTCCTGCTTGCAACCGTTGGTGCTGCGGACCTGCTTGATCTTGATGGTGTCAGCCATGCTTAGTTCTCCTTACCGACGAACATCTCGGAGACCGTCAGGCCACGGCGAGCCGCGACGTCCTCAGGGCTGGAGAGCTCCTTGAGGCCCTCGACGGCAGCCTTGATGATGTTGAGGCCGTTGTCGGTACCGAGGGACTTGGACAGGACGTTCTTGATGCCAGCAAGCTCAAAGAGGGGACGCACAGCGCCGCCGGCGATAACGCCGGTACCCTCGACAGCGGGCTTGATGATGATGCGGCCGGCACCAAAGTGGCCGAGAACCTCGTGCGGGATGGTGCCCTGCTCGGTCACCGGCACGTGGAACATGTTCTTCTTGGCATCGAGAGATGCCTTGGAGATGGCCATGGGCACCTCAGCGGACTTGCCCATGCCAACGCCGACGTTGCCCTTGCCGTCGCCAACGACGACGAGAGCGACGAGGCTCATGCGACGACCACCCTTGACGGTCTTCGACACGCGGTTGATGTAAACGACGCGCTCCTCGAACTCGGAGGCCTCGCGCTGCTGCTTCTGATTACGAGCCATGTGCTACATACCTCCTAGAACTCGAGACCGGCGGCACGAGCACCGTCGGCGAGGGCCTTGACGCGGCCATGGTAGATACGGCCACCGCGATCGAAGGCGACCTTGGTGATGCCGGCCTCGATGGCGCGCTTGCCAACGAGCTGACCGACCTTCTCCGCAGCCTCCTTGTTCGAGGTGTGGGTGCCCTTGAACTCGGCCTCGAGGGTCGAGGCAGAGACGAGCGTCAGGCTGGAGCCCTTGCTGTCGTCGATGATCTGGGCATAGATGTTGGCGTTAGTACGGGTCACGCGAAGACGCGGACGCTCGGAGGTACCCGAGACCTTGCCGCGAACACGACGCTGACGACGCTTGAGGCCTTCCAGCTTCGCCTTATGCTTGTTCATACGTAAACTCCTAAAAAGGTTGATCTTGCCAGCACCTGACGGGGTGCTGGTCTTATGCGAGTGAGTCGGTTACGACTACTTGGCGGCCTTACCCAGCTTGCGGCGGATGTGCTCGCCAACGTAGTGGATACCCTTGCCCTTGTAAGGCTCGGGAGGACGATGGCCGCGGATCTCAGCGGCGATCTGACCGACCTGCTGCTTGTTGATACCCTTGACGTTCACGTGGGTGTTGTCGGGAACCTCGAAGGTGATGCCCTCGGGAGCCTCGACGATCACGGGGTGCGAGAAGCCCAGGGAGAACTCGAGGTTCTTGCCCTTCTGCTGCACGCGGTAACCGACGCCGGCGAGCTCGAGCTTCTTCTCGAAGCCCTCGGAAACGCCAACAACCATGTTGTGGATGAGGGCGCGGGTGAGGCCGTGGCGGGCACGGGTCTCACGCTCGTCGTCGGGACGGGAAACGGTGAGGACGTTGTCCTCGACGTTGATAGCGAGCTTCTCAAAGACATCGAGCTCGAGCTGGCCCTTGGGGCCCTTGACGACAACGTTGTTGCCGTTGACTGCCACTTCGACTCCGGCGGGAATCTGGACAGGCTTATTACCGATACGAGACACGGTGATCTCCTTTCCTTCTACCTACCGAGCGAATTACCAGACGTAAGCGATGATCTCGCCGCCGACGTTGTGCTTGCGAGCATCGCGGTCGGTCATGACGCCATGGCTGGTGGAAATAATGGCGGTACCAAGGCCACCGCGGACGCGGGGCATGTCGGCAACGCCGGTGTACTTACGCAGGCCCGGCTTGGAAATGCGGCGGATGCCGTTGATGACCTTAGCCTTCTTGGGACCATACTTAAGCGTGATGTGCAGAGTCTTCTGGGGAACGGTGTCCTCGACATCGTAGCCCTCGATGTAGCCCTCCTCGTGCAGAACACGAGCGATCTCGACGAGCTTCTTGCTGCTCGGCATGGAGACCGTGGCCTTGTTCACAGAGTTAGCGTTACGGATGCGCGTAAGCATATCTGCGATCGGGTCTGTAAGGTTCATACAGATTCTCCTTCGTTCTTGATGAACACGTGCTCTTGGTTCTTCGCCGCCCTTAACGGCAAAGCCTTTTTAGCGCGTTTTCCCTGTTCCAAACTGATGCTTGAAACGCTGGTAGTGACTTACCAGCTGGCCTTCTTAACGCCGGGAAGCTCGCCCTTGAGTGCAAGCTCGCGGAAGCAGACACGGCACAGGCCGAACTTGCGGTACACAGAGTGCGGACGGCCGCAGCGCTGGCAGCGCGTGTACTCACGAGTAGAGAACTTCTGCTTGCGATTGCACTTGACGATCATCGATGTCTTAGCCACTTATATCCTCCTCACATAGAGTATTGTTCGCCCCAAGCGCCGCCCCCTTGTGGGAACGGCGCTTATAGGGCAGGTGAACCTATTTCTTGAACGGGAAACCGAAGGCGTCCAGAAGGGCCTTGGCCTCCTCATCGGTATTGGCGGTGGTCACGAAAGTGATGTCCATACCGCGCTGGTGATCGACGGAGTCGAAGTCGATCTCGGGGAAGATGAGCTGCTCGGTGACGCCCATGGAGAAGTTACCACGGCCGTCGAAGCTCTTGGCGGAAATGCCACGGAAGTCGCGGATACGGGGGATCGCGACGGAGGTCAGACGATCGAAGAACTCCCACATACGGTCGCCACGCAGGGTAACCTTGCAGCCGATCGGCATACCAGCGCGCAGGCGGAAGGTAGCGATGGACTTGCGGGCACGGGTGATCATCGGCTGCTGGCCGGTGATGGCGCGCAGGTCGCGCACGGCACCGTCGATGGCCTTGGAATCGGTAGCGGCCTCGCCGACACCCATGTTCACGACGATCTTCTCAAACTTGGGGATCATCATGACGTTCTCGTACTGGAACTTGTCCTGAAGCTGCTGCTTGACCTCGTTGTTGTACTTGGTCTTCAGACGCGGCACATACTTCTCTTCTGCCATTGTTCACTCCTTCTTGGGGTTTTAAGCACGGGGCGTGGCCACGATGGGTTGTCCTCGTGCCTCCTGGCTGCATCCGCGCCGCTCATGGCATTTTGCGGTTTGGACTCGACGCAGCAGGAGCCGACAAAACAATCGGTACTATACGCGCATCGGGAGCGTATTTCCAGAAAAACCTCGTCTGCCTGCACAACTCCACAACTCCCCCGCACAAATGGATCCCAAAAAGCAATTGCGGTGAAATAGGGACTGTTTGGCGGCCTAACAGGCTTAAACAGTCCGTATTTCCCCGCAACTTATTGGTGGGGATGCGATTAGCGCTTGCGGGGGACGAGTTTGGTGCGGCGCAGGTGGATCATCTCGGCGGCGATGGAGATGGCGATCTCCTCGGGGTCCTCGGCCTCGATGGCAACGCCGATCGGAAGGTGCAGCTCGTCGATCTGGTCCTGCGTAAAGCCTTCCTGCTCCAGGCGGGCACGCACAAAGGCCGTCTTGCGGCGCGAGCCCAGACAGCCCAGGTAGGCAGGCTTGGCGCGCATGGCCTGAATCACCACGTCGATATCGGACTTGTGACCCGCCGTGGCGACGACCACCAGGTCGCGCGGGCCGATGGGGCACAGCTCGCTCAGGTTCTTGTAATCGACCAGGCGACGATCGTAGACACCGGGCACCCATTCGGGCGTCAACGTGCCGGGGCGGTCATCGCAGGCCACGACGGCAAAGCCCGCCGCCGTGAGCACGCGCGCCGTCGCGGCGCCCACGTGTCCGCAGCCAAAGATGTAGGTCAGGCCCTCGGGGCAGAGCGTCTCGATGTGCGCCGCGGGAATCTCAGAGGCAGCGTTGGTGTAGGTAACGTTACTCCCCTCCTCCACCAGTGAAAGCCCGGGGCAGCCCGCAATGGTATGGCGCGATGCCTCGCCATGGTACTCGGCCACATCGCCCTCGAGCGCGCTCGCGATAAACGGCTCAAAGTCGATGACGAAGTCGCCGATGCGCCGATAGACCAAGACGTCGGCAATTTCCCGGAACAACGGTGCCTGGGTCGCATCCAGATGCAGATAGCACAGGCAGATGGCTCCGCCGCAGATCATGCCGGTATCGGAGTTCTCGCCGCCCATGGTGTAGCGGACCAGACGCGACTGTCCCGCGCTCAGGAGTTCGCGCGCCTCATCCAGCGCAAAGAGCTCAATCTTGCCGCCGCCGATAGTGCCCGCCTGGCTGCCGTCGGCAAAGACGGCCATCCAGGCGCCCACGCCGCGCGGCGACGACCCCGCCGTGCCGGCCACGACCACGAGCTCGCACGTCTCGCCAGCACGCAGGTCGGCAAGCGCCGCATTCACAACATCGAGCTTTTCCATTGCCGCCTTCTATCCTCTAAAGATATCGGTGAGCATAGCGAGTGCCTCGAGCACGCCGCCGCCGACCGACGTCGCCTTGTCCGAAATGTAGTTGATATAGCTGGCATCGCCGCGCGGATCGACATCGGCGCATTTAAAGCCCTCAGTCACCTGCACGCCGTTCGCCAAAAGCCCGCGCAGACAGCCGTCAATCTGCGTGACCATGGGAGTATCACCCGCATACCCGATCACATCGCCAGCATTCACGATGTCGCCGATCGCGCGGTCGGACCTAAACACGCCGGCGGCGGGGCTGTGGATAACGCGCTCCCTGCCATAGCCAGCGATAATGCCCGGCACGCCCGTGTTGGGCTGGGGCGAACCTTGGGTAATGACACGGCCCAAAAAATGCCCGCGCATAGTCTCGACCACGGCATCGCAATCAACCGGCGCGGTAAAGCCCGGCCCCACGGCGATGACGGCAGGCGCCATGTCGCGCGTGGTGCCCAGGTTGCGCTTGGCTAAAATCGCGTCGACCACAGCCGCGGGCTTCAGTTCGTCGAGCATCTGCGCCTGGGGGTCCACCACGACGGCGACGTCTCCAGCCCCGGTAATCTCAAGCGCCTCGGCCGACGTCTGCGCCAGGCGAGCGCGAATGCCCTCAACCTCGACCTCGCCCAGGCGAATGGCCTCGCAAAAACTGATTGTGCGGCGGATGCACGTGGGAACCGCGATATCGGCCATAACGACCGACACGCCGGCGCGTACCAAGCGAGCGGCGACGCCCGTGGCGATATCGCCGGCGCCGCGAACATAAACGAGCATTCCCGGGACACCTCCCTGTGCTACGGTTTGAGCAGAGCAAAAGCGGTTCGACCGCTACTCTGATGATTATTTATTATCACAGTATTATACGGCGGTGAACAGATGGAAACGGTTAGCGGCAATCTTGCCTCGGCGCTCAGGATCGAGCCGGGCATTACCGCGATTATCGGCAGCGGCGGCAAGTCGACGTTGCTCAAAACGCTGGGTCTTGAGCTCATGCGCGCTGGCGGCCGCGTGCTCCTCTGCACCACCACGCATATGCTTCCCGTTGCCGGCGTGCCATGGGACGGGTCGAATCGTCGCCTGGACGCCGCGCCTTGGAAGCCGGGCGCCTCGCATGTCCCCGGTTGCACCTGCGAGGCCTGCGCGGGCCTTGCACGCGGAGGCATCTGCCAGGCAGGCGTCTTGGACCCGGAGACAGGCAAGCTCTCCGCCCCCGCCGAGCCACTCGGCAGGCTGGCACAGCGCTTTGACTATGTGTTGGCCGAGGCAGACGGTAGCAAGCGACTCCCGCTCAAGGCGCATGCCGCCTGGGAGCCGGTAATTCCCGCCGGCACGGCCAACGTCATCTGGCTCGTCGGCGCCTCGGGACTCAGCAAGCCCATCAACGAAGCCGTCCACCGCCCCGAGCTCTTTTGCGAGCGTTGCGGCTGCGAGCTCACCGACATCGCCACGCCCGAGCGCGTCGCCCAGGTGCTCAATGCCGAGATGCAAGAGATGAAGCTCAGCACCGCACGCGTCATGCTCAACCAAGTCGACACGCTTGCCGACCCCACGATGGCCGACCGCTTCGAGGCAGCCCTCGGCCGCCCCCTCATCGCCAGCAGCCTCAAGTAGCCGGCCCCATCTCGTCAGTTGCGGTGAAATACGGACTGTTTGGCCGCCAAACGGCCGCAAACAGTCCGTATTTCACCGCAGCTGCGGAGGGGACACGGCATCTTTGCTGCTAGCGAGGGACGTAGCGACCGGGTTGGGCTCCGGTGGGCTCGCCGTCGCGCGCAGCCAGCACGCCGTTCACAAACACAGCCTTGGCGCGGCCATGTGCCTCAAAACCCTCGAGCGGCGTGTAGTCCACGGCCTGATGCTGCGTCGCGGCACTGATCGTCCAGCGTGCCTTGGGATCCCACACGCACACATCGGCATCGGCACCCTCGGCAAGACAGCCCTTGCGCGGATACATGCCAAAAACGCGCGCCGGGTTCTCGCTCATCAAGCGGCACAGATCCTCGGGGCCCAGCTGGCCCTCAAAGATCGTGGCAATCGCGACGGGACGATGTTCCACGCCGGGCCCGCCGTTGGGAATCGCGCGGAAATCGTCGCGCCCGCGGTCCTTTTGCCCGTGCAGGTTAAAGCTGCAATGATCGGTCGCAATCGTATCGATCTCGCCGGCCACAAGCGCCTCGCGTAGCGCGGCACGGTCACCGGCATGGCGCAGCGGCGGGCTCATCACGTACTTGGCGCCCGCAAAGCCGTCCTCGCCCTGCTCCAAGTAGCAAGTATCGTCGAGCATCAGATACTGAGGGCAGGTCTCGACATAGATGTTCTTCTGCCCGCGCGCTTTGGCAGCGCGAATGGCCTCGAGCCCCAGCTTGGTCGAAAGGTGCACCACGTTGACTGGGGCGTCCCCGGCTAAGTGCGCCAGATACAGCAGACGACTCACGGCCTCGGCCTCGCACACGTCCGGACGGCTGAGTGCATGCCCCTCGGGCCCATGAATCCCCTGCTCGTACACGCGCTTCTGCAGCTCATTCACCAGCGTGCCGTTCTCGCAATGCACGCACAGTATGCCGCCAATACGCTTGAGCTCCTCGAGCACCTCGAGCGTCTCGGCATCGTCCAAGCGAAGGTGGTCATAGGCAAAGTAGGTCTTGAACGACGACACGCCCGCCTCGCGCATGCCCGAAAGATCGGCGCGGTTGCGCTCATTCCACTCGGCGAGTGCCATATGAAAAGCGTAGTTGGCCGTGCAGGTTCCGTCGGCGCGGCGATGCCACTCGGCCAAGGCATCGGGCATGGTCACGCCGCGATCGGCCGTCGCGTAGTCCACAATGGTCGTCGTGCCGCCGCAGGCAGCCGCGCGCGTGCCGGTCTCAAAGCTATCGGCTGTCCAATCCATGCCAGTCCAGCACTGCATGTGCGTGTGGCCGTCGATAAAGCCGGGAAACACCCAGCAGCCCGCGGCGTCCTCGACGGTATCGTCGGCGCCCGGCTCAATCGCTGCGGCGATCCGCACGATCTTATCGCCCTCCATGGCAAGATCGGCGCGGCGAAGCCCCTGGGGCGTCACGAGCGCGCCGTTTTTGATGATGATCATAATTGCTCCTTATTGATTGATGCAGTTGGCCACGTGATCAAAATACGAGCAGGCGGCAATATGCTCCGTTATGCGTCGCTGTCCCTTGACGGTATCGACGTCCCACAGCTCGTAGGCACGCGCTTCGACCAGCGCAACGTCGACGCGACCTTTGAGAATCGAGCCCCCGCCGTCTTTGCCCTCAAGACACATAAGTGCATCGAACAGTTCCGCCGGAAAGAGCACCGGGCTCGAAGGCTCACCGTTGCACGCAAGACGCACCGGATGTTTGCGGCCACGCTCGTCAAATGCACGAACCATAGCCTCAAAAGAATCCGAACTCACGAGCGGCTGGTCGCCCGGCAAAAAGAGGCAACCTTTCCAGTTGCGTTCGACTCCCCACGAAAGGCCCGCACGGACGCTTTCGCTGCGCAGCTCGCCATCGTGCAGCACGCACGGGCAATGCTTGTCCTCGCAAATCTGAGCGACCTCGGGCCAACGCGTCGAAACCACGACGTCAAAGCCCCGGGGAACCGAATCGATGGTCCGGGCAATCAGCGGCTCGCCATAGATATCGGCAAGCATCTTGTTAGAGCCAAACCGCTTGCCCTCGCCCGAAGCCATAATGACGCATCCAAGTTTCATGGTGATACCTCCCCTGAAACCATCGTACCCATAACTCGCGCCGCGGGCATCTACATCGAAAGCGCTTATCCCGCACGCCCGCGATGCAAAAAGGGGGCACCCCGCCGGTTGGCAGAGCGCCCCCTTTACATGGCTTACCTCAACCCGGCTTTAGGCCTGGAGCCAACGGGCGGTGTTGCGCTCGTCGAGGGCCTTGAGGGTAGCGGCGGGATCGGCAACCTTTTGCAGGAACATCATGGCTGCGATGGCGTACGGCTTGTAGCTGGCCTCCTTGTACATGCCCACGCGGTGCATATCGAAGACGTCGGCGTTGACCTCGCCGTGCTCGCAAGAGACACCGGAGATGTCGGCGGGCAGCGGGTGCATAAAGATGGTGTCCTGGCCGTTGGCGGTCTTCTCCATGAGCTCGGTCGTGGAGCACCAGTCCTGATGCGTAGCGTTCTGGGCGAGCAGCTCCTTCTCGAGCGCTGCGATGCCGGCGTCGTCGCCCTCGGCGTACAGGTTGGTACGCTTCTCCATGGCGGCAAACGGAGCCCAGCTCTTGGGGATCACGATGTCGGCGCCCTCGAAGGCCTCGGCCATGGTGTTGACCTGCTTAAAGGTGGTGCCGGACTCGGCGGCATAGCCCTTGGCGCGCTCGACGACCTCAGGCATGAGGTCGTAGCCCTCGGGGTGAGCCAGGGTGACGTCCATGCCAAAACGGGGCAGCAGGCTAATCAGCGACTGCGGGCAGGACAGCGGCTTGCCGTAAGAGGGCGAATAGGCCCAGGTAACGGCAACCTTCTTGCCCTTGAGGTTCTCAAGGCCGCCAAACTCGTTGATGAGGTAGAGCATGTCGGCAGAAGACTGCGTGGGGTGGTCGGAGTCGGACTGCAGGGAGATGAGCGTGGGACGGTGATCCAGAACGCCGTCCTCGTAGGCCTGCTGCACGGACTCGGAGACCTCGGCCATGTAGGCGTCGCCCTTGCCGATGTACATGTCATCGCGGATGCCGATGACGTCGGCCATAAAGGAGATCATGGTAGCGGTCTCGCGGACGGTCTCGCCGTGGGCGATCTGGGACTTCTTCTCGTCCAGGTCCTGCAGCTCGAGGCCGAGCAGGTTGGCGGCCTTAGAGAAGGAAAAACGCGTACGGGTGGAGTTGTCGCGGAACAGGGAGACGGCCAAACCCGAGTCAAAAATCTTGGACGAGACGTTGTTCTCACGCAGCTCGCGCAGGGCGTCGGCGACGATGTAGAGCGCCTTGAGCTCATCGGTGGTCTTGTCCCAGGTGTGCAGGAAGTCGCTGCCGTACATACCCTTAAAATCGAGGCCGTTCAGCTGCTCGACGAGCTCGGTAAACTTAGCGTCCATGGAAATGTCCTTTCTAAAGATGAAACGATCGCAATGAGTAGATGTGCTCCGGCATGCGCGTGTGGCTAGAACATGCAGAGCACCATGACGAGGACCCGCCACCGTTGAGGAAGCATGGGAGATAACGACCGCGGGCCCCAAGTCAACAGGGGGTGCCGGGGACACGAGCAGCCCCCGGCTCAACAAAATCGAGGAATGGGACTAATCGATCTTGTTGTTGGTCAGACCGGCGCGGAACACGGTGGCGTCGCCATCGGCCTTGCTCGGATCGTAGAGGTTCAGGGCAGCCACGTACATGGCAGCAGCGGTGACCAGGTCGTCCTTGTAGGTGACCTCGTTGGGAGCGTGAGCCTGAGACTCGGCACCCGGGCCAAAGCCCACGCAGGGGATGCCGTAGCGGCCCTGGATGGAGACACAGTTCGTGGAGAAGGTCCACTTGTCGCACAGCGGGCGACCGGTGCGCTTGTCCATGCTGGGCTCGCAGCCGATGCGCTCGTCACCGAACATGGCCTTGTGGGCGTCGACGAGAGCCTTGACGTGCGGAGCGGTCTCCTTGTTGATCCACGTGGGGAAGTAAGCCTCGGTCTCGTAGACCTCGCCGGTCCAGGACGGACGGTCGTACATGTACATGGAGACCTTCACGTCGTCGCCGTACTTCTTGGCGGCCGGCAGGTTGCGGATCTCGTCCAGGCAGGACTCCCAGGTCTCGCCGGCGGTCATGCGACGGTCGATGGAGATGGCGCAGGAATCGGCCACGGCGCAGCGGCTGGGGCTGGTGTAGAAGATCTGGCTGACGGTGCAGGTGCCGCGGCCCAGGAAGCGGGCATCCTCGTAGTGCTCGGGGTTGTACTTGGGGTCGAGCATCTTGACGAGACCCTTGATGTCGGTCGACTCGTCGCAGCCGTTGTTGTTGAGAGCGCGGACGTCAGCGATGATGTCAGCCATCTTGTAGATGGCGTTGTCGCCGCGGTCGGGAGCAGAGCCGTGGCAGGAGGTACCGTGAACGTCGACGCGGATCTCCATACGGCCGCGGTGACCGCGATAGATGCCGCCGTCGGTGGGCTCAGTGGAAATGACGAACTCGGGCTTAATGCCGTCCTTGTTGTAGATGTACTGCCAGCACATGCCGTCGCAGTCCTCTTCCTGGACGGTGCCGACGACCATGATCTTGTAGCCCTCGGGGATGAGGCCCATGTCCTTCATCATCTTGGCAGCGTAGGTAGCAGAAGCCATGCCGCCCTCCTGGTCGGAGCCGCCGCGGCCGTAGATGATCTCGTCGGTCTCGTAGCCCTCGTAGGGATCGGCATCCCAGTTCTCGATGTTGCCGATGCCGACGGTGTCGATGTGAGAGTCGATGGCGATGATCTTGTCGCCCTCGCCCATAAAGCCCATGACATTGCCCAGGCCGTCGACCTTGACCTCGTCATAACCAAGGCTCTCCATCTCGGCCTTGATGCAGGCAACAACCTCACCCTCCTCGCAGGACTCAGAGGGATGGGAGATCATAGCGCGCAGGAAGCGAGTCATATCAGCACGATGAGACTCAGCAGCAGCCTTGATAGCGTCGAAATCGAGTTCTTTAGCCATTGTTCATAACCTTTCAAACGAAGGAATCTACCTGTGAGGTGGCGGAGCGATACCTATTTACTCCGCCCCAACGATTAGCAAGTGGGATATTCGCCTTCCCAAACAATGCGGCGATACTGGTCGGGATCCGTATCGCCCTCGGTGGAGAAGCAGAGCACGGAGCTCGTCTTGTCCAGGCCGATGAGCTCCTTGAGCTCGGCGTACTCGGGATCGAGCATGAGGGTCTCGACCAGGCCGGTGGTCACAGCGCCGGACTCGCCGGAGATGACGCGCGGGTCGCCCTTCTCGGGAGCGCCCAGGGTGCGCATGCCGCGAGCGGTGACCCAGTCGGGGCAGGACACGAAGGCGGTGGCATGGTTGCGCAGGATATCCCAGCCCAGGATGTTGGGCTCTCCGCAGCACAGACCGGCCATGATGGAGGGCATGTCACCGTCCACGATGCGCGGATCGCCGTCGCCAGCGGCAGCGCCCTTGTACAGGCAGGCGGCAGGCGCGCACTCAACCACGACGAAGGTGGGCGGGTTATCGGGATACAGGTTGGTGAAGTAGCCCACCACGGCGCCGGCGAGCGAACCCACGCCAGCCTGGACAAACACGTGGGTCGGGCGGTTGATGGCCATCTCGCGCAGCTGCTCGGCAGCCTCGGAAGCCATGGTGCCGTAGCCCTCCATGATCCAAGACGGGATCTTCTCGTAGCCCTCCCAGGCGGTGTCCTGAACGATGACGCCGCGCTCGCAGGCGTCGGCCTCGGCGGCGGCCATGCGCACGCACTCGTCGTAGTTGACTTCCTCGATGGTGACCTTGGCGCCCTCCTTGGCGATATTGTCAAAGCGGGACTTGCTGCTGCCCTTGGGCATGTGTACCACCGACTTCTGGCCCAGCTTGTTGGCCGCCCATGCCACGCCGCGGCCATGGTTGCCATCGGTGGCGGTGAAGAAAGTGGCCTGACCGAATTCCTTACGGAAGGCTTCGCTGGTCAGGTAGCTGTAATTCATTTCGGACACGTCCCGGCCCATCTCGCCGGCGATGTACCGGGCCATGGCGAAGGAGCCGCCCAGCACCTTGAAGGCGTTGAGGCCGAAGCGGAAGGACTCGTCCTTCACGAACAGGCCGCCCAGGCCCAGGTACTTGGCCATGCCGTCCAGCTGCGCCAGAGGGGTGATGGAGTACTGGGGGAAGGACCCGTGGAAGGAGCGGGCCTTGGCCACATTGGGCAGGGACATCACATCCAGATGCTGATCGTCACTCTTCGGCATATGATTGAGGACCCATTTGAGCTGATCTTTCATGGAATACTCGCCTCCAAAATCTTTTTACTTCATGGCAAAATTTATTTAGCTTTCTGAGACCATCATAGCATGTGTTCTTCGGTTGTCAAGCAGAAAAACTCAAAAAAATGCTGTAAAGCTAAAACTTTTTTTGGTTCCTCTTGCGGAACCTGTGCGCAAGGCTGTTTTTTCCAAAAATCGGGCCTCCGCAGCAGGGATATTTCCCCGGCTTTCCATGCATGGAAGGTTTGGAAGTGCCCTTGCTTTTTACGGAAGGCCACTTCGTGAGTGGAGGGAGATCTGACTTGTTTTCGGATATATCGCTCCTGCTGCAATCTGCTTGACGGCCCAGATACTCTAACGAGAAAATTAAAAATTTTTAGGTCTCAAAAAAATGGTTGAAACTCATTAAAATTATGATACAATAATGGAATAATCATGGCAGGCCTGTCAGCGGCAACGGATCAGACCGTGTATTCCATAGTTTGCCCTGTTCTTTTTGGGGCGTTTCTGCTGCGGACCGGAAAAGGAGGGCATTTACGTGCCGAATGCATCTACGCTGCAATTTCTCTTGACGCTGGCAAAGGGGATCGCCAGTCAATTCGGCCCCAACTGCGAGGTGGTGGTTCACGATCTTGCCACCAATGACCCGGAACGGTCCATCGTTGCCATTGAAAACGGACACGTCACCGGACGCAAGGTGGGGGACGGGCCCTCCCATGTGGTTCTGGAAGCCCTGCGGGGGAACCCCGAACAGCTCCACGATCACCTGTCCTATCTGACCCGGACCAAGGATGGGAAGATCCTGAAATCCACCACCATCTATATCCGAGATGATGACGGTGCCCCCATTGGCATCTTCGGCATCAACTACGATATCACCCTGATGCTGGCCATGGAGAATGCGATCAAGCAGTTTACCGCCACTGAAAAGGACGAGAAGGAGCCGGAGCCGATTGCCCGGAATGTCTCTGATCTGCTGGATGAGCTGATCGAGCAGAGCGTGAAGGTGGTGGGTAAGCCGGTGGCCCTGATGAACAAGGAGGATAAGGTCAAGGCGGTGCAGTTTCTCAATGAGACCGGAGCCTTCCTCATCACCAAGAGCGGCGACCGGGTATGCAAGTTCTTCGGCATCTCCAAGTACACTCTGTACAGCTACATTGACGAATCCAAGGCGTAAAACACCTCAAACACAGACGTTCAGATGCTTATTATTAAGACAGATCGGCTGCAAACCGAGGTTTGCAGCCGATCTGGTTTTGCCGATAAAGAGGTAATTTTCCCTCGATGGAAAGGAAGG
>CALGZX010000086.1 GCA_937934165.1 uncultured Collinsella sp. | reverse complement strand
CAAACAATTTCGTCTCGTATGCCTCACTGGTAACGATCGCGTTCAACTCGATGGGATCGAGGTTTATATCTGCGGCGTACCACCGCGGCAAGATTGAAGACTCCGTCGCCTACTATTCGACACTTATCGTCTGTAACGTAATTCTGTGCCTGATCTTCTTGCCAGTGGCCATTGCCGTGCTTGCCAATCTTGGGTCAATTGTGGACATGGGCAACGCCGACCCCGCTGACGTTGGGATGCTCTTTGCGTTTGTATTTGCCAACTTTGGCGCCAACCTTTTCGTGTCCCTGTTCTGTTCGGCTATGTTTGTTGTCAACAAAGTCTACATCCAGAACGCCATTAACCTCTTTCGCAATGTGCTCAACGCGGCGCTGCTCGTATTCGTGTTCAGTTTCTTCACGACACGTGTGTGCTATGTCTCGCTCATTGCGCTGCTGCTCACTATCGCGAGCGCGCCCGTTTGCTTTATTATCAAGCGCAGGGTCGTTCCCGAACTTACTTTCAACGCGAAAACGTTCTCAGGCAAGTTCGTACGTGATCTGACGTCTTCTGGCATCTGGAACACGGTGAATCAGTGCGGCAACATCCTGACCACCGGGCTTGACTTGCTTTTCGCCAACTGGTTCGTGGGCGCGAGCCCCATGGGCGTTCTTTCGGTGGCAAAGACCATGCCAACCGCAATTACCACGCTCGCCACCACGCTCAACAACAACCTCGAGCCGGAGCTTGTGATCATTTATGCCAAAGAGGGTGTTGAGGGGCTCTATCGGAGGGTCATGATGGACATACGACTCTCCAACTTTATCATGGCGGCGCCTATTGGAGTCTTCTGCGCCCTCGCACCTGCGTTCTACAGGCTCTGGATGCCGTCACTCGATGCTTGGGAACTCAGCGTTCTCTCAATTCTCACGATCTCCAATTTCATACCTTGGGCGGGTCCTCAGGTGGTCTACAACGTCTTCACGGTGATGAACCGGCTTAAGCTCAACTCTGCGTCTTTTCTCGGCGGCGCTGTACTCAATTTTGTCTCCGTCCTGCTCGCCCTCTACTTCACAGACTTAGGTGTCTACGCCATCGCCGGCATCAGCTCCATCATTTCAGTCGCCAGAAACCTTGTCATCATTGCGCCCTATGTGTCGAGTTTACTGAATAAGCCCTGGTGGACGATTCACCGCGAGTCGTTCGTCTCCCTTATAAGCGTAGCGGGATCCGCCGTGGTAGCGCTCGTTATCGGTGTTTTTATTCCTACGGGCTCCTGGGGCGGACTAATAGTTGCCATCCTCGTCTCGTGCTTCGTCTCGTGGTTCGTCGTGTTTCTCGCGACATTCTCTCGTGAACAGCGAATCCGCTACATCGGCCTTGTCAAGGCACGACTCGTTAATGATTAAGTTAATCCGAAAGGAACAACCATGAAGAAAGCCTTCTTATTTGCCATTCCGCTGTCGGTCTGCAATTTGCGTTGCCACTATTGCTATCTTTCGCAGCGCCCCAGCAGCTACGAGGGAGTAATTCCCGAGATGCAGTTTTCTCCGGAGCAGATCGCCTACGCACTGAGGAAGGAGCGCGTCGGAGGGGTGTCGTTTGTTAATCTTTGTGCCGACGGCGAGACCCTCCTTCTGCCAAATCTCGCTCGTTACGTCGAGCTCCTTGCGCGCGAGGGACATTACATGGAAATCGTCTCGAACATGGTGCTCACAAAGAAGCTCGAGCCTTTGCTCGAGCTGGGACCCGAGATTCTATCTCATGTGGAGTTCAAGTGCTCTTTGCATTATCTCGAATTTGAGAAGAAAGGACTTCTCAAACGATTTGCCGACAACGTGAACGCTGCATGGGCAGCGGGGACTTCCTGCAACGTGGAGATAACACCCTCCGATGAGCTTGTCCCGCGAATTCCGGAGGTCAAGGAATACTGTATGGAGAGTTTCGGGGCTCTCGCCCACCTCACGATTGCACGCAACGATGCCACGAGCGGTATCGATCGACTCACCAAGCTTTCTCGTGACGAGTACCTCGATGCCTGGAACCAGTTCGAGTCCCCCTTCTTCGATTTTAAGAACACGATTTTCGGTGTCAAACAGACTGGGTTCTGCGAGGCCGGATCTTGGATGTATTACGTTGACATGTCCACCGGCGAAGCGCGCCAATGCTACAAAGGGTGTAGCGTTGGCAATGTGTTCGTAAATCCCGACGAACCGCTGCCGTGTAAGCCTATCGGCCGATGCCATGATCCTCATTGCTACAATGGACACGTGCTCATGACACTAGGGCTTATTAATGGCGCTACCGAAATCGGTTACGGCGACATTCGCGATCGCACGAGGGAGGACGGTACTCACTGGCTGCGCCCCGAGCTCAAGGCTTTCTTTAATACTAAACTTGGCGACAGCAACGAGGAGCCTTCTAGTTTCGGCAGAGCAATTGCAACTGCGGAGAGCCAGGCATCATGGACGGCGGTGCGCGTCAGGTCAAAGTTAAAACGGACCTTCGGGACCCGATAATATTGGAGCCACAGCGTTTTACTGGGCGAAGTAATTAGAAGCAACCTGAGAATTTACATAAATGATAGCTACTTCGGCAGATGCTAGCTTGGTTTGTGGGCTTATAGGACATAATGTGTGTCCATGTTGGGGGCATCGGCGCAGGTCGATGCCCCTTTTTCAGCCGTTTAAATTCCGCGCCCGCTTTTAACCGCTCGGACAGAATGTGTGTCCGGTTGCCTATCGTTCCCGCAGGTAGATAACCTTTTCCGGAACCGTTAAATACCCTTTCGGAAGAGGTGCCCATGAAGGCCGTTTATTGCCCCTACTGCGGCGGCCGGACCAAACGCCACGGCAGGACCTCATCGGGGGCCCAGCGGTGGAGGTGCACGGCCTGCGGCGCGTCGACGACGGTGAGGTACGACGACACGGCGGCAAGGCTGGACGAGTTCCTCGGGTGGCTCCTCTCCAAGGACTCCCAGGCGGCGATGCCGGGCGGCGGACGGTCCTTCAGGCGCAGGACGGCCGAGTTCTGGGAGGTCTGGCCCATGATCGAGGGAGGGGTGAACTCGCAGCTGAGGACCGTCCTGCGCAACCACCGGGGGCTGACGTCGGTCAAGCGCGTGAGGGCGATGCTCTGGTGGTGCCACGCGCACTCGGGGGACGCGAGGACGGCGCGCGTGAAGCTCGCCGCGATGCCGACCGACGCGGACATCGACATACTGTTCAGCGTCTACTCCGACTCGCCGTCGCTCGAGGACGGAGGGCCGGAGTGGGGCGACAGGGCCGTGTGAGAGGACCTCCACCACAGGGGCCCGTACCCGTTCTGGCTGGATTAATGGATGGAAACGGATGTTCTATCGGGACACATATTTTGTCCTATAAGCCTTCATTTTTTATTAGATTTAAATCCTGGGCTAAGTCTATGAGGTTCCTGAAGCAACAAAACAATCCATTGATTAGAATAAACTAGGGCAGGTGATCATCGGATGCTATTTACAGGGGTTATTGAAAAGGAGCTATCCGATCGAATTCGCCTAACGTATTTTAACGTCATCGAAAATGACGACTTCGATGAATGTCTAAATCAATGCCTGCCCTCTATTTGGTTTGGCCCTAAAGACCCACGTTCTCTAGAAGTAACAAAGACGAAAATCTCGAAATACTTTGAATCAAAACTTAATAGTCGCCGCTTAGTTTGCGGTTCTTGTGCTGAGATTTTCTTGCATGCCTATTTAGGATACAACGGCTATCAGCAGGTTTGTCTTGGATCAAATCTAGAAGAGGGTTCGATCAAAAAAGGATTTGACGGTTTCTATTTAAAAGATGATGAATACTGGTTGATGGAGAGCAAATCGTCAATTTTTGGAAATACGACTCACTTTAGCAAAGCTAAAGAAGCTTATAAGGATCTCTGTGACAAGGTTAAGGTTGATTTCCGATCTCAGCCGAACACATTGAGCGGATAGG
>CALGZX010000085.1 GCA_937934165.1 uncultured Collinsella sp. | reverse complement strand
TCGTCACGAGCCATCTCGTGCGCGGTGTCGTGGATGGCATCGAGGCCAGCGGCCTTGGCGCGCTTAGCAAGATCGGTCTTGCCGGCGGTGGCGCCGTTCTCGGCCTCAACGCGCATCTCGAGGTTTTTCTTGGTAGAGTCGGTCACGACCTCGCCCAGCAGCTCCGCGAACTTGGCGGCGTGCTCGGCCTCCTCGTGGGCAGCCTTCTCCCAGTACAGGCCGATCTCGGGATAGCCCTCGCGATGAGCGACGCGAGCCATGGCCAGGTACATACCGACCTCGGAGCACTCGCCCTCAAAGTTGGCGCGCAGGTCGGCAACGATGTCCTCAGAGACACCCTCCATCTTGGCGACGCCCACGACGTGCTCGGCGGCCCACTCGAGCTGGCCCTCCTCCTGCTTCAGGAAACGAGAACCGGGAACGCCGCACTGGGGGCACTTAAAATCCTCGGGCAGCTGGTCGCCGTCGAACTCTTCCACATAACCGCAAACGGGGCAAACAAACTTCATGATTCGATCCTTTCGATCGATGGCGATTGCGCGCTCGTCCGGTCCCGTAAGGGCCCTCTCCGGACGTGCGTCTTGACGAGTTCTATTATCCATAAATGCAACCAAATGTGAAGCCTATTAGGAATGATTTTTAATAAAACAATTTTGAGATATGAAGATGTTGATTGATTAACGATTGGCAGGCCGTCTTTGACCGCCGCTGAGTACAATCGGGCGAGCAAATGTTGACCTATCAACAAATGAAGGAGTTTCCTTTATGCATCTAGCCCGTCGTGCCTGGTGCCGAACATATCAGACGGTTTTTCGCATTGCATTGCCGATCCTGCCCTATACCGAGCCGCGCATTTTAGAGCATGCCGAGGATGTGCCCGCGGTGCTTCAAAAGCGCTCGATCCAGAAGGTCCTTATCGTGACGGATCCCGGCATTGCCCGTCTGGGGCTCACGGCACCGCTCGAGACGGCGCTCGCATCCAGGGGGATTGGCGTTACGGTCTATGCCGAAACGCGTGCAAACCCCACGGTTTCAAACGTGGAAGAAGCGGCGTCCCTGTATCGAGAGAGCGCCTGCCAGGCCATTATCGGCTTTGGCGGTGGCTCGGCCATGGACTGTGCCAAGGGCGTGGGCGCGCGCATTGCACAGCCGAACAAGCCCATCAACAAGATGCGTGGCCTGTTGCGCGTCTACCGTCTCCTGCCGCTACTTATTGCGGTTCCCACTACCGCCGGTACGGGAAGCGAAGTCACGCTCGCGGCGGTTATCACCGATAACGAGACGCACTATAAATACCCCATTAACGACTTTGTGCTCATCCCGCGTTTTGCGGTGCACGACCCCGAGTTTACGCGCGGGTTGCCGGCGTCCACCACGGGGCAGACGGGTATGGATGCCCTGACGCATGCTGTCGAGGCCTTTATCGGCCGTAGCACCACGCCCTACACGCGCAAGATGGCGCGTCAGGCGGTCCAGCTCATCCGCGACAATTTGCTCGAGGCCTATGAGCATGGCGACGACATGCGTGCGCGCCGCAATATGCTTTCGGCGGCGTATAAGGCAGGCGTTGCGTTTACCCGCTCCTATGTCGGATATGTGCATGCCATCGCGCACAGTCTGGGCGGCCGATACGGAATTCCGCACGGTTTAGCCAACGCGATCATCCTGCCGCACATGCTTCGCGCTTATGGTGACGCCGCCGCCCCCAAGCTTGCCGATCTTGCTCGCATGGCGGGCATTGCGCCGGCTACCGCGCGGGACAGTCTTGCGGCCGAGGCCTTTATCGATTGGGTCGACCGCATGAACGAGGCCCTGGGAATCCCCAAATATGTCTCGGGTATTCGCCGCTCCGACATTCCCGAGATGGCGGCGCATGCCGATGCCGAGGCCAATCCCTTGTACCCCGTTCCTCTTTTAATGGACCGCCTGGAGCTCGAGCATATGTACGAAGTTGTTGCGGGTGGTATGTTTGAGGACGAGAACTAGGAGGTTGCCATGAACACCGAGGAAATTGCGTGCATCGTCGGCGATCAGCGCGCCTATTTTAAGACGCACGCCACGTTTGATGTCGATGCTCGACGTCGCGCGCTCGTGAGTTTACGCGATGCGGTGCGGGCCCACGAGGCCGATATTGCCCATGCGCTCAAGACCGATTTGGGTAAGTCGCATGACGAGGCATATATGTGCGAGATCGGCACGTCGCTTTCCGAGATTCGTCATCAGATCGCTCATGTGGCTCGATGGAGTCATCCGCGCCTGCGTCCGTGTGACCTCGCTAACGCCGTGAGCGTGTGCAAAACGCAAGCCGTGCCCTATGGCGTCACGCTCATCATGGCGCCCTGGAACTATCCGTTTTTGCTGACAGAAAAAGGAATGAGCTACCGGCGGCTGATGGACGAGAGTCTGGCCGCCCGGCCTTTGGAGATCCAGCCGCTGCTGGAGACCAGCGATACAGAGCTGCTCTGTCAGCTGGTATCTCAAGGGGCAGGCTGCTCTTTTCTCCCGGATTACGCAACGGATGCCGCTGTTGCAGATGGGCGTCTGGTCCGCCTTCCGGTGGCGGATTTTGAGGTGAAAGTCTGGAAGCAGCTGTTCTGTCATCGGGACAAATGGATCTCCCCCCAATTACAGGCCGTGATGGATTACTGCGCAGACTTTTGAGGGCAGAATTTTAGCCGCGAACAATCCCGCACATGCTGCCAACAGCGGGTGGGCCGTTCCACGGATCACAAGTGCAAGACCATACATTATGATTGCACGCTCAAGAAGAAAATCGCCGGATACGTTTGAAACTTCCCAATCCATTGCAGCTGTAGCCAAAAAGAAG
Organism: uncultured Collinsella sp.; assembly: GCA_937934165.1. Taxonomy (GTDB): domain Bacteria; phylum Actinomycetota; class Coriobacteriia; order Coriobacteriales; family Coriobacteriaceae; genus Collinsella. Next base: position 118 of record CALGZX010000085.1, on the reverse strand, counting down.
GCGCCCTGCAAATGCAGGGCGCCTTGCTTTGGAACAGGAAACAGTATCGATGCCAAGAAAATGTGAGGCCCCGCACAGCGGGGCGGCGCTTTTGCGCCGTACAAGCGTTTTCGCCAAA
>CALGZX010000084.1 GCA_937934165.1 uncultured Collinsella sp. | reverse complement strand
GCAAGGATGCCATCGTCATGACGGCGCCGCTGCCCCTGGTGCTTCCGGTCGACAATGCTTCGCCGGAGCCGACGGCGGCAGAGCAGCGCGTATGGCCGCTGCCTGCGCCTGGGCGCTCCGAGGGGGAGCGTGCCGAAATTGAGCGCCGCCACCTAGTGCTCGCTATCGAGAGTTCCTGCGACGAGACGGCCGTGGCGATTATCGATGCGGATGGCAATATGCTGGCCAACCAGGTGTCGACACAGATTGATTTTCATGCCCGCTTTGGCGGCGTGGTGCCCGAGATCGCCTCGCGCAAACACGTTGAGGTGATTGTGAGTGTCGTGGATGCGGCGCTCGAGGATGCCGCAGCATCGCTTGGTCTTGAGGGTGGAGCCATTGCTCCCAGCGAGCTTGCCGCCGTGGGCGTGACACAGGGTCCGGGCCTGGTGGGCGCCCTCGTGGTGGGCGTTGCCTTTGCCAAAGGCTTTGCCTACGCTGCCGGTAAGCCGCTCGTATGCGTCAACCATCTGGAGGGGCACCTGTTTGCCAACCTGCTGGCGCAACCCGACCTCAAACCGCCGTTTATCTTCACGCTTGTCTCGGGTGGGCACACCATGCTCGTGCACGTGAAGGCGTGGGGCGACTACGAGGTGCTCGGTGAGACGCTCGACGACGCTGTGGGCGAGGCCTTCGACAAGGTAGCCAAGGCGTTGGGTCTGGGCTATCCCGGTGGCCCCATCATTTCCAAGCTGGCCGAGATGGGCAACCCCAAGGCGATCGATTTCCCCCGTGCGCTTAACAGCAGAGGAGACTATCGCTTCTCGCTTTCGGGCCTTAAAACCGCTGTGACGCTCTACATTGAACAGGAGACCAAGGCCGGGCGCACGATTCACCTGCCCGATCTGGCAGCTTCGTTTGAGGCAGCTGTCTTTGACGTGCAGTACAAGAAGGCCAAAAACGCATTGCACGCTACCGGATGCAAGGAATACTGCATCGGTGGCGGCGTCTCGGCCAACCCGCATCTGCGCGAGATGATGATCAAGAAGCTTGGACGTCAGGGGATTCGCGTAACGGTGCCGCCCTTGTCTGCCTGTACCGATAACGCAGCCATGATCGCGGAGGTCGCTCGCCGTAAATTCGACCGAGGCGAAATCTCGCCGTTCGATGTTGACGCCGATCCGAACATGAC
>CALGZX010000083.1 GCA_937934165.1 uncultured Collinsella sp. | reverse complement strand
CGCGCATAAAGAAAGCCTCCCATTTCTCATGTCCAAGAAATGGGAGGCAGTTCAAAACGTGAGGCGGGCCGTTTTCGCTTGAACAAACATGCAGCGACGTGATGGGGCAAATTAATCCACGCGCTTGTCGCCCATAAAGAAGAGCGCCACCGTACCAGGTCCGGTATGCGAGCCAATCAGAGTACCGATGTCATTGATCTCAATCTTGCCTTTAAGCTGCGGAACCTGTTCCTCAATCAGCGCCGCAACTGCCTCGGCATCCTCGCGGCACGCCGAGTGCGACATGATGCACTTACCCGAATAATCCGCACCGTCCTGCACGTGTGCCATCATGGTCTTAGCCATCTCGGAAATCGCGCGCTTCTTAGTGCGAATCTTCTCACGTGGCGACAGCTTGCCGTCGCAATCGACCGTCATAAGCGGGCAAATCTTAAGCGCCGTGCCGATGATCGCGCTCGCGGCCGAAATGCGACCGCCGCGCAGGTAGCTCGACAGATCGGTCGAGAAGAACCAGTGGTGCAGGTTGAGCTTGTGCTCCTCGATCCAGGCAGCCGTCTCGTCGAGTGAAGCCCCGCTATCGCGCACGTCGGCGGCATATTCCAGCAACAGGCCAAAGCCCGAAGACGCCGCCAGCGAATCGATGACGCGCACCTTGCCGCCCTCGGGATAGCGATCCGCAAGCATCTGCGCCGCGACGCAGGCCGATCCATACGTGCCCGAAATACCCGACGACAACGTCAGGTGCAGCACGTCTTTACCCTCGGCAACAAACGGCTCCCAAAACTCCTCGTACTCACCCACGCTCACCTGAGACGTCTTGGGCATGGCACCCGCGGCAATCTGAGCAAAAAACTCGTCTGGTGAAATCGACTGGTACAGATCGTCCGTATAGACAACATCGTCGATCTCGTAATGAAAACACACGACAGGGATATTGCGCGACGCAAAGAACTCACGGGTTCGATCGGCGGCGGATTCACAGGTCAGGACAAAATCACTCATATGAGGCTCCTTACTCATTGCTGCGCAAATTATCGCACAGTGAGCCTACATGCGGTACATATGTCCACTATTTACCAAATCGAACCAAAAATAGTGAACATCTTTACCACCATCGTCTCCACCGACCCGACGCATAAATATCTGAGAAAACACCCTCTGTCGTCTCCACCCGACCAACACATCTACCTTCACTAAATCGATTTACCAAACCGTTCAGCCGACAATTCAGCCGCTGGCGCAAAATCGAAACAAAAGCGGCGCATACTGGTAAACGTTTGACGCTGTTTATCAGTTTTACCAGCCCCATCGGAAGGTGTTTCATGGTCGCATTCGATCGCAACCCGCAAGACTTCAAGTATCTGCGCCTGCTGTCGAGACAGTTCCCCACCGAACAATCCGCATTTACCGAAATTATCAACCTCTCGGCCATCCTCAACCTACCCAAGGGCACCGAGCATTTTATGAGCGACGTGCATGGTGAGTACGAAGCCTTTATGCACATCCTCAACAACTGCTCGGGCGTCGTGCGCGAACATGTCGACGAGATCTTTGGCGACACGCTCTCCTTTGACGAAAAGGGCGAGCTGTGTACGCTCATCTACTACCCGCGCGAGAAGATCGACCTGGTCCGCAGCCGGCGCGAGGACTCGCCAACCTGGTACAAGACGATGCTTGACCAGCTCATCATGGTCGCTCGCTCACTTTCAAGCCGCTACACGCGCTCCAAGGTGCGTAAGGCCATCCCGCGCGACTACGCCTACATCATCGACGAGTTGTTGCACACGCACCCGGACGAGAACAACTATCGCGTGCGCTATCACGAGCGCATCGTGGAGTCCATCCTAGAGACCGCCAGCGCCGACGACTTTATCGAGTCGCTCGCCTCGCTCATCAAGCGCCTGGCCGTCGACCACTTGCACCTGGTGGGCGACATCTTCGACCGCGGCGGCGGCGCGGCCAAAATTATGGACCGTCTGCTCACCTACCATTCACTCGACATCCAGTGGGGCAACCACGACCTGCTGTGGATGGGCGCTGCGGCCGGTGAGCCCGCCTGCATCGCCACGGTGTTGCGCAACAACCTACGCTACGACAACTACGAGATCCTGGAGAACGACTACGGCATCTCGCTGCGTGAGCTTGTCGCCTTTGCCGATGCCACCTACACCGCCGGTGAGTCCATCACCCCGCTGATCAAGGCCATCAACGTGCTGCTCTTTAAGCTCGAGGGCCAGATTATCCAGCGCCACCCCGAGTTCGATATGACCGACCGCCTGTTACTCGACAAGATCGACCACGACACCGGCACGGTCACGCTCGCCGACGGCAGCGTGTGGCCGCTCACGACCAACGACTTCCCCACCGTCGACCCGGCGGACCCCTACACGCTCACGTCTCAGGAGCAGCACATCATCGACAAGCTCGTGTCCGAGTTTGTAACCGCCGATCACCTGCATCGCCATATCGATTTCCTCTACACCCACGGCTCGATGTACAAGGTCGCCAACGGCAACCTGCTCTTCCACGGCTGCGTTCCGCTCAACGAAGACGGCACCTTTAGCAGCATGAACTGCCTGGGCACCTGGCACGCTGGCCGCGATTATCTCGATTTTTGCGACCACATCGCCCGCCGCGCGTGGCGCGTGGGCGACCGCGATGCCCTCGACTGGATGTGGTACCTGTGGATTGGCTTCAATTCACCCGCCAGCGGACGCCTGGTGCGTACCTTTGAGCGCGCCTATATCGCCGATAAGAGCACCTGGGTCGAGCCGATGGACCCGTACTTTACGCTTACCAAGTCGCCCTCGGTCTGCGATGATATCATGCGCGAGTTTGGCGTCGCGCCCATGGCATGCTCGCCGACCGGCCACATCATCAACGGCCACACGCCCGTTAAAACCACCAAGGGCGAGCAGCCCATCCGCGCCGAGGGCAAGCTGCTGGTCATCGATGGCGGCTTCTGCCGCGCTTACCATCCCAAGACGGGCATCGCCGGCTATACGCTCATCTCGAGCTCGCGCGGCTGCCGCCTCAAGTCGCACCGGGCCTTTACGACGGTTGCCGAGGCACTCACGCGCAACGTGGACATCGAAAGCGAGACCAACCGTTTTGACCAAGCAGACCGTCGCCGCATGGTGAGCGACACCGATACTGGCGCCAAGATTCGCAGCCAGATCCAGGATCTGCGCCAGCTGCTCGATGCATATAGAAACGGTGCTATCGAAGAGCGCGTCTAGCCCCACCCGCGGGGATTGGCTAAACTTGCTGAGTTTGTCATCCCCACGGCGTCCCCGCGCCACCCTAAGGCAGGTACCATGCAAAAGCTCCTTGCGCAGATCATGAAATTTGGCGTCGTCGGTGTCATTGCCACGGTTATCGACTTTGGCATTATGAATCTGCTCCACTACGGTCTGGGCCTCAACATCCTAATCGCCAACACCAGCGGCTTTATCATCTCACTCATCTTTAACTACCTCGCAAGCATGAAGTACGTGTTTGCGCACAAGGAAGGCATGAGCCGCCGCCGCGAGTTCATCATCTTTGTCGTGCTGTCCGTGATCGGTTTGGTGCTCAACGACGGCATCGTGCTGGCGCTCAACGCCGGCCTGGGACTCGAGGCCAATATCGCCAAGATCTGCGCCACCGCGCTTGTCATGGTCTACAACTTTGTGACCCGAAAAATCTTCCTGGAGGGCGACAAGACCAAGTAGCTCGAAACCCCTGCAGCATTACGGCGCCCACGGACGACGTGCACTCAGCGCAGTATCGTCCGTGGGTGCCGCTCGTTTACGGGCAAATTTTCAACGTTTGCGGATTAGCTCTTGAAAATTTGGCGAGTTCATATAGTTCTTGGCAAAGACCTTACGTTTCCCTTGTAAAAGCTCTAAAGTATCCTCTGCTCGATTCATCAACGCATTGGATGTGATTACGTGCGCAAGGCGCTGGCACAACCTCATACCAAGCAGTTCCTCAAGTTTGCTGTCGTGGGTCTTATCTCCTTTGGCATCGACTGGGGCATGCTCATTGCGCTCGTCGAGCTGTTCCACCTCGACTTTTTGATGAGCACCACGGTTTCGTTTATCACGTCCGTCGTGGTCAACTACTGGCTCAGCATGAAGTACGTGTTCGACCACCGCGAAGGCATGAGCCGCAAGCGCGAGTTCACGATCTTCACCATCCTGTCGGTGATCGGCCTGGGCCTCAACGACCTGTACATGTTTGTGGGCGTCACGTTTTTGAGCATCGGCTACCAGGCCATGAAGGCCATCGCCACGTTCCTCGTCACCTGGTACAACTACTTCAGCCGCCGCTTCTTCCTCGAGGGCGCACGGTCATAGTCGATTCACTATTTGCTTGAATGTATAACCGGTTGGAATTCCCGTTCCAACCGGTTTTTTGTTTGCAGAGCCTGCCGAGGAAAGCGCACAAGGCGGGCCGCAGCGTCGGAATGGGTAGTAGTTTCCCCATGGTCGCCCCGCGGAAAGCGCGTCCCAGATTGCAGCCTCAGAACGGGACACAGCTTCCGCAACGTGGCTCTAGCGGAAAGCGCATCCCAAAATCGATGCCCAATACGGTCCGCAGCTTCCCAATGGGCGCTGCTTCGGAAAGTCTATCCCGGAATGAGCCCTCAGAGCGGAACACGCTTTCCGAAACCCGCCCCAACGGGAAGCTGCGTCCCGGAATTCGCCTACAGGGCGGGATGCAATTTCCGGTTGAGCCTCGATTGGGAAATGACGTCCCATTCGTATAAAAACGGGCGTCTCGGATGTTTGTCCGAACCGCCCGTTTGATGCGATATGTCGAGGCCCCTAGCCTGTCACGTAATACCAGACCACGTTGTCGCCGTTTGAGAGAACGTAGTTGCTGCAGGCTGTCATGGGCGTTGTGCCGTTGACGGAATAACACCAGCCGCTACCGCTTCCATAGTTTTCATCCTTCTCGGCCAGGCCACCGATGGCGGCAACATAAGTGCCAAACGACGAGCCACGCGCATTTATAGAAATACCCAGCGCGCAGAGAGCGTCGTAGGCAGTTGCTCCCTCATTAAAGGTGTAGGTACCACCAGCGGACACAGGATTGCCCACAGCGCTCGAAGTAACCGAGACAGTCACGGTAACGTAGCTAGACTCCTGAGAGACGCTCTGGTTGCCCGAGGGGGCATTACTGTTATCAGGAACGGCAGAAGGCCCACCGGACGTTGCCGAATTCTGAGAAGCCGACTGACTGTTGTCAGTCTTTTTATTTCCTGCTCCTTTTTCGCCGGACTTCTTGCTATCCGAGTTCTTGTCCGATTCCTTGTCCGAAGACTCGGAATCTTTCTTGGAGTCAGATTTGTCAGAACCCCTAGACCCGTCATTCGTATCATCAGAAGATTTGGAATCCTTGGACCCGGCCTTGCCCGAAGCGACAGTCGAGCCGGACCCATTGCCATCCTTGGCGACGATGCTCTCCCCCGCCACGGTCTGGACGATCCAATCAATGGACCAAGCACCGCTCTCGGAGGGATGAACAAAGCCCAGAGAGACCACGATCAGAACGACGCATGCGGCAGTCAGAACGCCAAGGAGCGCCTTCCGTCGAGGAGCGGACGCCGCCGAAGCGGCGCCCTTTTGCTTTGGATCATCGAGCTGGATAAACGAGGAGTCGGGCTGTTGCCCGTTGGTCTCCTTGGGCTTATCGGGCATTACCGTCACCCTTGCCGCGCTTGGTCAGCACGAAGACGGCGATGAGCGCAAGGCCAATCACGCCGGCGGCGATGCCAACGATGGCGAGCGGGTTGGTGCCCGTCTCCTGCTCGGAAGCACCAGAGGACTTCTTAGCAGTGGTCGTGGAAGCAGCGCCCGTATCGGACTTGGAATCGGACTTCTTGTCGGACTTGCTGTCCTTCTTCTCAGACTTCTTCTCATCCTTCTTGTCGGACTTATCGGAGCCCTTCTTGTCGGACTTGTTTTCCTTGGTCTCGGTCTTGGTCGACACCGTCGTCTTGGTCACCGGCTTCTGACCCGGGGCGATAGCGCCGCCGGCCTGCGGGCCCTTAGAGCCGGAACCAGCGCCGGAACCCGTACCAGTGCCCGTGCCGGTACCGGTACCAGAACCGCTGCCGCCGCTGGAGCCAGAACCGCCATTGTCACCAGAATTGGTGGCATTCTTGGTCCACTTGGCATACAGCGTCAGATCGGCCGTCACCGGCGTACTGAAGTCATACGCTTGCGTGCACGCCTCATCGGTATACCAACCGCCGAAGGTATAGCCCTTGCGACGCGGTTTTACAGCAGGCTCCGTAGCAGTTTTACCAGCCTTAATACGTTGGGAATCGAGCACAATAGAATCTGCACCATTTGCGTCAAACGAGACAGTATAGCGATTGACCTTCTGGCCATTTCCCTTAATCGCGAACAACTTGCCCGAATCGTTAGCGTAGTAGAGTGAACCATCAGAACCGACCGAAATCGACGACATGCAGTACTGCTGGTTCTCGGCCGACGGTCTATAGAGCAGCTCAGCCTCTTCGTCACCTATGCGATAGCGATAAATGCCGCCAGGATTATTGTTGGACGTAAAGTATACATAGGTATGACCATCTTGAATGGAAACCACAGGCTGTGACTTAACATCGCCGCTGCCCGTAAAACCACTTGCAGAAGAATCCTCGCGGATGAAGTTACCGTCTGCCTTATAAATTGAATAATCGACCGTAAGCGTATCGGCGTCGATAATTGCAAGCTGACCATAGTGGCTCGTAAGACTGTTTTGGGGACCGCCCATAAAGGACTCAATCGACGTGCCGCCAACTACAATCTTACCGTTGACAAACACGGGTGTAGAGGTCGAGCTGCTGCCAAACGTAACTTTACCCAGTTCTGAAAGGGCCCCATCATTAGCGATAGCAATTTTATGGAGCGTGCCATCGGCACTCACAACGTAAGCAGTAGCCCCATCAACAAGCACGTTCGCGCGAACGCGATCGGCGATCTTAAGCTTTGCTACGGTCTTTCCAGTCGAAGGATCAACCGTGCTGACAGTGCCTGAATCATCCGCGATAACGCCATAGTCGCCCGAGAACGCCATGCCAGCCCAGTAATAGCCCTTGCTGTTTTCATTCTTGTGCTGCCACATGACTTTACCGTCAGAAATACGAACACAAAGCAGGTAGCCGTCACTCGAGTCAATCCAATCGGCCGAAGCGGTACCAAAATAGGCATAGCCATCGCGAACCGAAACAGAAGCAAGCGACTGCTGCGCGCCATCGGGACCGGCCGGCAACCCATCGGTAACCCAAACCGTCGCAAGCACATCAACCGTTAAGGCCTGAAGACGACCGCCTGAAAGCGGAACAAGCACAACACCATTGGTATATACCATGCGTGAGGTGGAATCAATTGCAGCAGCCAAAGGTGACTCTAGAACGGTCTTGCCCGTCTCGACATCCTTTTTGAGCAATTTAGAACCAACTGCCACATAGAGATAGTCACCGATCAGCAACGCATCGGAAACACCCTTATTGCCGTCCGCACGCGTCTTAAGCTCGCTTACCCATTTCTCATCTGCATCCTTAGTGGGCACAGGTGCGTCGGTAACCTTGTCGGCACTTGTAAAGCCCGACCAGTCGCTATCCCAGTTAGGGCGTGCAGCGCTCGGATTAAGAACAACGTTGTCGACACCGGGCAAAGTATCCCCAGGGGCGTAAGCCCAAACGACCTTATCGCCCGACTTAAGCACGTAGTCGTTATCGAGTTGAGTTCCAGGAACGCCGTTGACAAAGAACGACCAAGCGCCGGACAGCTCGGTACCATCAAGCGGAGAAACGAGGCTATGGACACCCCAATAGCCGAATTGGTCGTACATCTTGGACTCGATGCCAAGGGCGTCGAAATAGGTAGCGGAGGCATCCTTGATCGACGTGCCCTTAACAAACACCTGGGTCGACGGGCTCGTCCAACGCTGAGCCATCCCGGCCTTTTTGCCAATAATCTCCATCGTGACGGAAACCTGCTCGGGCGCGGGGTCGCCGTACTTCGAGTAGCACCAGACGACGGAGTCGCCGTCCTTGAGCGTGTAGCCGCCCGCGCCGACCTCGGAGGCGCTGCCGTTGACGAACAGCTGCCAGTACGCGCCGGTCGCCGAGTCGTAGCCGAGCTTGCGGTCCTTATCGAAGGGCGACGTGATCGAGTTGAGTGCCCAGCCCCAGCTGCCGTTGGGGTTGTAATCGGCCTTGAGGCCGGCACGCTTGAACAGCTGCTCGGAGAGGTCGGCCGCGGTCGAGCCCTCCTTCAGCGTGATCCGCTGCGCGGCGGCCCAGGTCTGCTGGGCGCCCTTGGCGTCGGTGCCGACGACGGAGCACGTGGCAGAGACCTCCTGGCTCTCTGCCTTGGCAGGCTGAGCCTTGGCCTCTCCAGCGGCAGAGACAACGGCGGTGTCCTGCTTCGAGGCATCGGACGTCGATGCAGCCGGTGCCTCATTGCCGGCAGCGCTATCGTCCTCAGTCTTGTCGGTAGGGCCCGAAGCTGTCGCAGTGGCATCTTGCTCGGCAGTGCCCCCATTCGCCACCATGCCGCTCGCATTGAGGTCGGCAGCAGGGCTTGTCGCGGACTCACCAGAGCCGTTCTCGGCAAGCGGTGCCGCCTGAGCCACAGCCTCGGCAATGCCCTCGGCGCCCTCGGCCCACAGCTGAGCCGGTGTGGTGCCAAAGGCCATCGCGAAGGCCAGGAATGCCACCAGGCCGCGCTTGGCTACGCCGCGCGCAATTGCGCCACGGCGATGCGAGACGCGCTCGCGCTCGTCCTCAAACATATCCAATTGTCCCCCATTGTCTGTACTTGGAGCGTTGCCTTGAGGCTGCCCCACGTCATCGCGCATGTTGCGCTCGAGTTCCCCCATCGGGGTCCCCCTTCCCTCCAGAGCCCTATGCACACCGGCGGCATACGCCGCGGCAACGTGCAAGATGGGAGGCGATCCGACTTAACCTTAACGGCTCAGGCGCGCCGTCCGATCTGCGACGCGAACATCCCGAGCCAAGAGGAATTACGGTTACTGGTACAGCCGGGGACTTGCACCCCGATTCTCCCAAACGCGCAGGAAAACCGCGCATTCGTGCGTCTCCGCACCACCATCTAGGCCATCGATTATTACCGTCAAAATGGTATCACGCAAAAGGGCCTCGCACGCAGGCGAAGCCCATGGTAAAAGCTATTGTTTGCGATAGGAAAATGCGGTGACGGTCGCAGACTCTAGTGCTTGCCGCCGTGGCTGTTGAGCCAGATATTGCGGCCCAGCATAAGCGCCAGCACCAGCGCGCTCACGTAGCCCATAAAGCCAATGACTGGGATACCAAACACAACCGGCTCGATGCGCGCGTAGTACACCACCGACGAACCGATAAACAGGCCGGCAATCACAATTGCCATCGACATGCGGTCGATAATTCCGCCCAGCTGTCGCAGCGCCTTATCGCTGCTCATGATCTGCGTGTTTACCTTAAGCTGTCCGCGCGTGAGCATGCGCGATGCCAAGCCCAGATACTCGGCCGCCTCGAGCGAGCCTTTTGCCGCGCGATAGCTGCTCGCGGCAAGATCGCGCCCCATTTCGCGGACGCGTGCATAGGTGCTCTTCTCGTTTTTGATGTGCGTCTGGATGATCTGGATCATGTTGACGTTGGGCATGTACTCGGTCAGCAGGCCCTCAAGCGTCACCATGCCGCGCGCGAACATCGTCACCACGCTCGGCAGCTCAACGTCGTTTTTGCGCGCCAGGTTTAGCAGCGAGGTCAAAAACTCGCCGATATCAAGATCTTTAAGGTCAAGACCCGCAAAGTCGGCGACGATAAAGTCCAAGTCGGACAAAAAGGCCGAATGGTCGAGCTCGGCCGAGTCGCCGCGCGTCACGGCAAAGCGCATGAGCGAATCCTTGAGCTTGGGCACGTCACCCTCGGCCACGGCGAAAATCATGTCCTTGACGATGCCACGGTCGTGGCTCGACATACGCCCGACCATGCCCAAGTCGATAAAGTAAACGATGCCGTCCTTGAGAATGATGTTTCCCGCATGCGGGTCGGCATGGAAAAAGCCGTCATCAAGCACCTGCGACGAGTAGTCCTCGACAATCGCGGCACCGATCTTTTCCAAGTCATAGCCCTCGGCCACCAAGCGTTCAGGATCGGCGATCGAAATGCCGTCGACGTAGTCCATAACCACCACGTGTTCGGTGCACAGGTCCAGATAGGATTTAGGGCACGTCACGCCATGAACGCTCTTATGGAACTCGTAGAAGTCGTTGAGGTTTTTGGCCTCGGCCAAAAAGTTGGTCTCCTCGCGAAACGAGGTCCACAGCTCCTCGACCACGCCGTGCAGGTCAACGAATTGATCGGTGTTGACGAACTTGGAAACGATACGCACCACCGAGCGGATGATATCGATGTCCTGCGCCATAACCTGCTGCGCACCGGGGCGCTGCACCTTGACGGCCACATCCTCGCCCGTCACCAGACGAGCGCGGTGCACCTGCGCGAGCGATGCGCTACCAAGCGGATTTGGATCGATCGCATCGAACATCTCCCCCAGGCGCAGGCCGTATTCTTCCTCCAGACAGCGAAGCACTACCTCGTACGGCACCGGCTCCACGTCGGAGCGCAGACGACGCAGCTCGTCGCAAAAGCGTTGCGGCAGAATCTCGGACCGGTTGGCCAGAATCTGCCCCATCTTGACGAACATAGGGCCGAGTTCCTCGAGCAGGCGGCGCAAACGAACCGGCGTGAGGTTATCCCACACGCGGTACTTTTTGACCAGGCGAACAATCTGCCCAATGCGTTCGCGACGACCCGCCGGCGTGAGCTGGTATTCCTCGTCCGGCGCCATCGCGTCGGGCTCTTCGGGCACCATATCGACAGCGCGCGGCTTTTTGCGAGCGCCCGAGACGGCGGCATCGACCTCATCGACAACCGCCGCCTCGTCAGGATCTAGATTGTTGTAATCGGTGGTGGAATCTGCCATCTGCGCTGCTACTCGGCCTCTTCGGTATCCTTCGCATCGTCGGGCTCAACGGACTCGACGGGCACCGAGGTCACGTTGTCCTCGACCGAATCGACGATGTCGCGCACATGGGCTAGGAAGGCCGTGCGCTCAGGGGCGGTCATAACGCGGACGCGGGCAAGGATGAGCTCGTCGAGCACGCGCTGGGCCGCAGTCTCGCCCTGTATGCCCAAGCGCTCGGTCAGATCGGAGATGGTGCCACCGGCCTGCTCGAACATGTCGGACACGCTGCGGGCGATATCGGGGGTGGCGGTGTCCTTGCGGACCTGCTCGCCTTTGGTGTTAAGGTCGTCGAGGACCTTCTTGCCGCCTTCGACAGCAACGGCGGCAGCGCCAAAGCCCACGTTAATGGCGCCGTTAACAAGCTGATCGAGTTTCATAACCATGGTTGTCTCCAATCACAAACAACTGCATTGGCGTTCTTGTACCCAAGATTGAGCGAAAGCGACAAAGCGTTTTAGCGCTATTCGATCGACGGGAAATCCCTACCTCACGTTGTCGTTCATCGCGAAAGAGTTCTTCATGGCGCAGCTCGTGGTGTAGAGCACCTTGCCCAGCAGGGCATCGGTCTCCACGCGAACACGCTCGGCAAAGGCCTCGTTGGCGCGTGCAAGCTCGGCAGGCACCTCGACCTCGGGCAGAGCGGCTACGGCAGCGTCGACGTCATGGATCTGCTTGTGGCCCATGCCACCGACCTTCTCCTGGTAGTCCTCCACGGCGCGGCCGCACTCATGAAAACGGACGTCGGCCAGGGCACCGATCAGGCGGTTGGCCCAGTAGAAGTTTTCGGACGTCACGCGAGCCTGCGTGTCGGCATAGTACTCGGGCATGGTCTCGACGTTGGCGTACAGCGGAACCAGCGCGTTAAACGAGTTGGAGCCAAAGGCCATCCACTGCACGGCGCGATAGGCCGGCTGCGCATAGGAACGCAGCTGCAACACGGCGAGCTGGCTGTTGCGGTTGATGCCGATGGGGCGATAGGCGCCGCGCGTGGCGGGCGTGCCCTTGCTGCCGTAGCAGTCGTACTCCGTGCCCTGGTAGTGGCTCGAAAGCACGTACTTAATGTCCTCGATGGTCACCTTGCGCTCGGGCACGCGGCTCCAAGGGATGTCGTCGCTCTCGGGCGTGAAGTCGGCGTCGGGGCCATCCCACACGTCGCTGGGGTTGAGGCAGCGCTGCATGTACCAGGCGCGCGGCGTGTTGTAGACATGGTCGCTGTCGCTGTGCGAGCCAAAGGCCTCGCGCGGGTTAAAGACGGCAGCCGGGCCGTCGCTCTCGACGCCCAGCGTCAGGTCCAGATGCCACTCGGCCATCCAGGCGCGCAGGTCGGCGGAGCACATGTGGTCGGCCTGGGCGCCCTCGGCGTCATCCAGGTCAAAGCTGTCGATACCCAATTGGTTGGGCATGGTCACATAGGCGTCATCGGGCACACGCTTGGCAATCCAATGATGGCCGCCGATGGTCTCAAGCCACCAGATCTCGTCCACGTCGCTAAAGGCGATGCCGTTGTTCTCGTAGGTGCCGTAGCGCTCGAGCAGGTCGCCCAGGATACGAACGCCGTCGCGGGCGGACTTGGCGTACGGCAGGACTAGGGTAACCATGTCCTCCTCGCCCAGGCCACCAGGCTGCGCCGGAACGTATCCGTCCTCGCCCTCGTTGCCCTTGGCGGGCACGTAGTCCACAAGCGGGTCGGCACCGCGGACGCGCTCGTTGGTGGTGAGCGTCTCGGTTGCGGACATGCCCACATTGAGCTCGTTGAAACCGGCCTCGGCCCAGATACCGTGGCCCGGGACAACATCGGGGACGCTCGTGTAGCGCATGGGGTTATCGGGCAGCTCAACGGTCAGGTGACTCAGGACGCTCGTGTAGACGCGCGGCTGCTCGTCGGGATGCACTACGCGCATGCGCTTGGGCTCAAACACCCCGTTGGACGAGTCCTCGTTACGCGCGACAAGCGTCGACCCGTCGTAGCTCGCGTTCTTACCAACCAAAATCGTTGTGCACGGCATGCGCATCCTCCTTGAGCGAAGAAATCAAACGGCAACAGTGTATCGCTTCGACGCAAAAAGGGCGAAACCACGGCCTCGGCAGCCCCCGTGGTCAAAAAATGCCAAATATGAGTACTGTCACAAATTTAGTGGCAGCAAATTGCACTGTTCCGGGCGCCGGGAATCCTCACCTGTCCAAAAACTGAGTCTAGTAATTCCTCATACGTCCAATAAAATTGGCTCTTTAACGATATTACTTATCGCTAAAGAGCCAAAATGATCTCAAACATATGTGACTAACTTGGCAACAGTACTCATATTTGGCATTTTTTGACCACGGGGTATCTAACCAACCCCCTAAACAGCCTCCAAACGCCTATTTTACCGCGCGCTCAGCCGCCTCGATCACGTGCTTGGCGAGAATTGCTGTCGTCACGGCACCCACGCCACCCGGCACGGGGGTGATTGCGCCAACAACCGGCTCCGCGGCATCAAAATCGACGTCGCCGACCAGCTTGCCAGCGGCTTCGTCCCAATTAATGCCAACATCGATAATCGCCTGGTCCTCGCGGACCGCATCTGCGCCAATCGTGCGCGCGCGTCCAACGGCGGCAACCACAATGTCGGCAGCACAGCACTCGGCGGCAAGATCGCGCGTATGCGTATGGCACGTCGTCACGGTTGCGTTGCGCGCCGTAAGCATGGCGGCAACGGGGCGGCCAATTACCAGTGAGCGTCCGACCACGGCAACTTTGGCGCCGTCCAGCTCAACGCCGTAATGATCCAGCAAAGCAAGCACGGCTTCAGCTGTGCAGGGGGCAAAACCCTCGCCGCGCCCCGAAAGCGTGGTGAGCAGCGAAGCCGGCGTCATGGAGTCAACGTCCTTGGCGGGATCGAGCGCTGCGGCGACGGCGTTCTCGTCAAGGCCGGCGGGCAGCGGGCGGAACATCAGACAGCCATGAACAGCCGAGTCGGCATTGATGTCCTCGATGGCCGTCAACAGCTCGTCTTGCGAAACACCGGCAGGAAGCAACACGCGACGCGCCTCGATGCCAACCTTTTCGCAGCGTTTAAGGGCGCCGCGCTCGTAGGATAGGTCGTCCTCGCGTTCACCCACACGCACGATAGCAAGCGTCGGAACAACACCGCGTTCGCGCAGCGCAGCGCAGCGGGCAGCGAGCTCCTCAGTCAAAGCGCGGGCGACGGGAGCACCCTTCAGTAGCTCAGCCATGGCTATCCCCTCTTTCTTGCAGCGTCGGAGGCGCGGCGCGCCAGCGCATCGGCGCGCGGCAACCATGTGTCGAGCAACTCATCACACGCCGTCTCGAGCTCCTCGGCGCGTGCACGATCCTTCATAGACGTGGTGTTCGCAAAGAGCGTCAAGCTCGCGCCCTGCATGGCGGCGCGGCAGAATACGGCGCCGCACGCCACATCGGACAGCAGCTGACGCGAACCCTTGTCGGCCATGTCCTCGAGCAGCGCCAGTGCGCGCCCGCAGGCATCCATAATGCGATACGGCGGCATAGCGGCCACATGCAGCGCATCCTGAATCGCAGCCGGTCGGGCCGGGTCCTCACGCGGAATACCGTACGCAGCGGACACCTGGCCGTACGCACGAACGTCCTCGGCGACCAGACCCACAAGCTCCTGCGCCAACTCGTCTGCCTGGGCAAACGCACGCGTCAGGTCATCCGCACGATCAGCAAGCGCGGGATTGGTCGCACCGTAGCGGGCAACCATTCCGCACAGCGAGGCGCCCAGCGCGCCCACAAAAGCGCTCGCGCTGCCACCACCGGGAACCGGCTCGCGCGCGGCCAGCGCCTCGGCAAACCCGCGGCAGGTCTTGTCCATCATCTCTTGGCTCATACGCATGCACCTTCAAGTCATATACATCGGTCGGGCGGCAACCACCGACCGACCGCATCGATCACATAATGGTGCTAAGTCTAGCCCATAAGTACATAAGCGTCAGCGCACCTGGCCATCGCGGATTTCTATGACGAACGATAGGCGTCGGCACCGCAAACATGGGACACATGGCCCACCTTTCGGGACTTCCGGACGTCACAAACTGGGGCATATCTATAAACAAGGAACCTGTTGGGGCAACGCCCGCGTACACGCGCCCCTTTAAAACAACGGACACCTCACCCCGGGGAGAGCCGACAGCACCGGCCCTCCCCTCTTTTGGACCCGTGCATATTGCCACTTAACGGCGCAAATCCGGCCCTCAGAATGGGACACATGGCCCACCCGAGCGAGCCGTCCACGCGTACAGTAAAGGCAGGTAATCCATGGG
>CALGZX010000082.1 GCA_937934165.1 uncultured Collinsella sp. | reverse complement strand
GCCACGGTCGCCACCACGACCACCGCGGTCGTTACCACGGTTGCCGCCGAAGCCGCCACGGTTGCCGCCGCGATCGCCATAGCCACCACGGTTGCCGCCAAAGCCGCCGCGACCGCCGCGGTCGCCGCCGCGGTCACCAAAGCCGCCGCGGCCACCGCGATCGCCACCGCGACCGCCACGGTCACCGCCACGGCCACCGCGATCGCCAAAGCCGCCGCGACCGCCACGGTCGCCGCCACGGCCACCGCGATCGTCACGGCCGCCGCGAGGACCGCGGTCCTCGTCCAGGCCCATGGCGACGAGCGGAGCGATAACCTTATCGAGAGCGGCCATCAGCTCGGTGGCCTCCTCGTAAGAAAGCTCGGGCAGGAGCTTCTCCTTCTTGTTGGCAAGCTCGACCAGGCCCTCAGCGGCATCCTCGGCAGCGAAGACAACGATCTTGCGCATATCGCCCTCGGCGTCGTCGATGCGACCGACCAGATCGGCAGCCTCGGCCTCGGCCATCAGGCCATCGAGCTCACGAAGGCGCATGCCCAGTAGGTCGGACATTTCCTTCTGCTCCATCTTGGGCTTGAGGTCAAGAAGCTTGATGGCGCGCTCGATGTTCGCCATGCGCTCGGCCTTGGCCTCCTCCTCCTTGGAAATAGCAAAGCGACGGCTACGCAGCAGGCGGGCGGCCTTCTGCATCTTGTCCATCAGCTCTTCGTCATCGTAATCAACGGCGGCCTCGACAACCTCGGCCTCCTCCTCGGCGGAAACCTCGTCAGCAGCCTCAACCTCGGCAGCTTCGGTCTCCACGGTCTCGACTGCCTCGACCTCGGCAGCCATGGTCTCGTTCTCGGTCTCGTTCATGATCTCTTCGTTCTCGGACATGAGACTCCTTCTTGGCCCTCTCGGGCATCATCGCCCCATTCGCGGGGCCCGTCGCGCACTCTTTGCGCTTTAAACATTCATGCCTCTCGGCAAAACGTCCATTAGTTTATGGTGTCGCCATCCAATCTAGCTGCAGAATCTATGTGCACACATTAATGCGACATGTGCGACTCGCGACGAGCGTACACCAGCGACGCCACGAACCCGACCACGGCAATTACAGCCGCCACACGCACGGCAGCTGCAAATCCAATCGCCTGGGCAACTTCGGTCGCAGCGCCAGCCGCACCGGCAGTCGCAGCAGAACTCGAGAGCAGGCCGATAAACAGTGACGGGCCAAACGATGCGGCAATCATGTTCCACGTGTTGAGCAATGCCGTTCCGTGAGGATGCTCAGCGACAGGCAGCGTCTCCAAGCCGGCCGTTTGCGAGGGGCTCAGCACCAAACCGACTCCGGCATACACCACAACGGTCAGCGCCACGACGACGCCGATGTTCATGCTTGCGGCCGTCATCGAGATGGCAGTCTGCCCCACAGCGATCAGGGCAAAGCCGACCGGCAGCAGCGGCCATGCGCCACGGGCGTCCATCACGCGTCCGCCCACAATCGAGGTCACAGCATTGCAGGCAATCGCCGGCAAAATGAGCAAGCCCGCAACAAGTGCGGTCATGCCGTATGCGCCCTCAAAATAGAGCGGCAACAAAACGCTCATCGAGAACGTCGTCATCATCGACACCACCACAAGCAGACACGCAGGCCAAAAACGAACGCCCGCCATGGGACGCACGTTAAGCACCGGATGCTCGAGCTTGAGCTGGCGGGCCGCAAACAGGCCGAGCAGCACAATGGCGGCGAAGAGCGTCGCGATGCCGGCAATCAGATTGGTCGAGAACTCGCCTACGGAATACACAAATGCCGTAATACCGGCGGCGAGCAAAACAACCGACAGAATATCAAGCGTGGCGTTCGAACGCTCTCCGACATTCTGAACGAGCTTTACGCCCGCCGCAGCGACCACAATGCCGCCCACCAGCGGCACTACGAACACCGCCCTCCAGCCAAACAACGTGCACATTAGACCGCTGATCACGGGTCCAAACGCCGGCCCCAGCGTAATGCAGGCACCGCCCAGGCTCAGATACAGGCCAAGTTTCTCGCGCGGAGCGCAAGACAGCACCACGTTCATCATGAGCGGGAACAAGATACCCGATCCCGCAGCCTGCAAAATACGGCTTGGCAGCAAAACGCTAAACGACGGAGCGACCAGGCACAGGACTTCGCCGGCAACCATGCATCCGCATGCGAAAAACAGCAGCTTACGCGTCGAGAAACGGCCGGACAGGAAGGCCATGATGGCCGTAAAGATCGACGTCACGATCATGTAGCCCGAAACGAGCCACTGCGCCGTGGTGGCACTCACCGAAAAGGCCGCCATAATGTCGTGCAGCGCCACGTTAATGATGTTCTCGTTAAACGCGGCAACAAAGGCTGCAACATACATTACGACGAGAATTGCCGAGGTTGTCGACGGTGATTGAGCTTGCTTTTGGGATTTGGTCCCCATGCATTTCCTTCCTCTTGAAACGACAGTCGCATCGCCCCAGAGGAACAGTCCAGGGCGAAAAATGAGCCCTAGACTTACGCCAGACGCCGTACACGACGAGTCTGGCAACATGGTCCAACATCGAAAGATTGTAACGCGGACGCGCGGCTTTCCTTCCGCGCTATTATTAAAAGTCCACGAAAGCATGAGACATGAGGAGCCCGCCATGATTAAGCCCATCATGAAATCCGAGTTCTTTTTACGCCTGCCTTCCGAAGATGCGGGACCCGACGACGCCGTGATCGGGCAAGACCTCCTGGATACGCTCCACGAGCATGAGCACGAGTGCGTGGGCCTCGCCGCCAACATGATCGGCGTGCGCAAACGCATCATCTGCGTAAAGGACGGCAGCAAGTCGCTGCTCATGTACAACCCGCAAATTCTTGAGCAGGTCAATGCCTATCAAACGAGCGAAGGATGTCTTTCGCTCGTCGGCGAGCGTCCCTGCACCCGCTATCGCCGCATTAAGGTTGAGTATTTGGACGAGAACTTCGTCCACCGCATCAAAAACTTCTCGGGCTACACCGCCGAAATCATCCAACACGAAATCGATCACTGTTGCGGAATCGTGATCTAGTTCCGCGAACCAAGGAAAATGATCTGTTTTCCTCCGTCCCTAATGGACCATGGTAACGCCGCAGGTTGAGCACACGACAGCGAACGAGCCGCATTTGCGCCAAGGTGACGTGAAATGAGAGGGCGCTGACCTTCTGGTCGCGCCCTCGAAATTGAACGTCAGATTGGCGTGAATGCGGCTCGCGCAGCGTCAAGTGGTCCGCCGTTCGGTAGAACGGCGGAACTAATTAGCTCTGGCGGTAATGATCGAAGAAGTCGGCGAGGTCTTCGAGGGACTCTTTGAGCACTTCCATGCGCGGCAGGTACACGATGCGGAAGTGGTCGGGCTCGGCCCAGTTAAAGCCGCCGCCGCGCGTGATCAGGATCTTCTTCTCGTGCAGCAGGTCGAGAGCGAACTGCTCGTCATCGGTGATGTTGAACTTCTTCACATCCATCTTGGGGAAGATGTAGAACGCCGCGCGCGGCTTAACCACCGAGATGCCGTCAATCTTGTTGAGCGCCTCATACACAAAGTTGCGCTGCTCGTAGACACGGCCGCCGGGACGGATGTAGTCGTTAACGGACTGATGGCCACCGAGTGCCGTCTGAACGATCGACTGAGCCGGCACGTTGGAGCACAGGCGCATGTTGGAGAGCATGTTGATGCCCATGATGAAGTCGCTCATGCAGCGCTGGTTGCCCGAAAGCACCATCCAGCCAATGCGATAGCCCGCGATCATGTGCGACTTGGAAAGGCCGCTAAAGGTGACACAGGGCAGATCGGGGGCGAGCGAGGCAATCGAGACGTGCTCGTAGCCGTCCATGCACAGGCGGTCGTAGATCTCATCGGCAAAGATCATGAGCTGGTGCCTGCGTGCAATCTCGACGATGCCCTCGAGCACCTCGCGCGGATAGACGGAACCCGTGGGGTTGTTGGGGTTGATGATGACGAGGGCTTTGGTCGCGCTCGTAATCTTGGACTCCATATCCTCCAGGTCGGGATACCAATCCGCCTGCTCATCACACAGATAATGTACGGGATGACCGCCGGCAAGGGTTGCGCACGCCGTCCAGAGCGGATAGTCGGGGCTGGGGATCAGAATCTCGTCGCCATTGTCGAGCAGCGCGTTCATCGAAAGCTGAATGAGCTCGGACACGCCGTTGCCCGTGTAGATATGCTCCATCTGAACGTTGGGCAGGCCCTTGATCTGCGAATACTGCATGATCGCCTTGCGCGCGGAGAACAGGCCACGCGAGTTGGAATAGCCTTCGCAGTCGGGCAGCTGCTGGCGCATGTCCTTGATGACCTCATCGGGCGTGCGGAAACCGAAGGGCGCCGGGTTGCCGATATTGAGCTTGAGGATGCGCTCGCCCTCGTCCTCCATACGGGCGGCCTCGTCGACGACGGGACCGCGCACGTCATACAGGACGTTATCGAGCTTGGTGGATTTAGAAAAAGTACGCATGGTGGTGCTCCTTGCAATTTGAGCTGAGGGATGGGGTTCGGGCTTGGAATCGTTGCGGGGTGATGATGCCTCGCCTTGATCGGCGTCGCCGGCAAGCAGCCAGGTAACATCGACCTCCAAAATACGGGCGAGCAGCTCGGCCACATCGCGCCGCGGGATCGTCTTGCCGCTCACATATTGGCTCATCTGACTCTTGCCGAGTTTTTTGCCGAGCATCTCCGATGCGCGGATCACGTCCGACTGGCGAACGTCGCGATCGGACATAGCCTGTCGCAGGCGATCGCTAAACGTCTCTTGGGCCACAGGAACCTCCTTGCTGGCAAAGTTCAATTTATAGAACACGAATTGAACCAAGGTTCAATTTAGCAAGCAGTATAGCGCCGTACCTCATTCGAAAGTTCAATTTCATAAGAAAACGTACCGAACTCCGAGATTTGCCCAAAGCGGACAATGACGTGCACACGTTTAGAGGTATTCAAGGAATCGAGCAGCGGCAAGAGAAACGTCAGCCGTGCGATATATCGCATTGATCTGCCGATGGGGATGTCCCTCGAGTGGTCGCACGGCAACATCGAACTGACAGCGGCGCAAGATGAGCGCGGGAAGAATGCTCACGCCCAGGCCGTCCTCGACCATAGCCATAATCGCATAGTCATCCCAAGTCGACAGTTTTGAGCGCACCGCCAGTCCCGCCCGACGAAACAACGGCGTAATCTCGTCATCGGTGCCGCGTTCTAGCAGAATAAACTGCTCGTTGGCTAAATCGGCAAGAGAAACGACCTCCGCCGTGGCAAGCAAAGAATCTGCCGGCACTACCGCCATCAACTCGTCGCGCACCAAAGACCGCGATGCCATGCCGTTTTCTCGGGGCTCACGCGGGATAAAGCCCAGGTCGCAGCGGCCTTCCGCCACCCATTGCTCAATCTCGGAGTAATCACCCATCAGCAGCTCGTAATCGACATCCGGATGATCGGCGCGAAAGCGTGCAATCACCGGCGGCAGCACGTGGGTCGCCACGCTCGAAAACGTACCGATGCAGATCTTGCCACGCATGAGCCCTCGCATCTCGTCCACGCGTCGCTGCAGGCGGCCAAACTCTTCGCATAACGCCTCGACTGCCGGCATGACCTGCCGCCCGTCGGCAGAAAGCACCACGCCCTCGCGACTTCTATCGAGCACTTTAAAGCCCCAGTCGGCCTCGAGATCGGCCACCATACGGCTCACGCCCGACTGCGAATAGCTCAGGCGCTCGGCAGCACGCGTAAAGCTTCCGGCGCGCACCGTCTCCAGCAGCACCTGCATCTTTTGAATATTCGTTTCCACGGCACCCCTCCACCTTTGCATGAGTTTTTGTCATGTTATCTATGCATTATATTCGCTTTTCTTCTAAAGCCAGTTCACCCATAGTGAACATGCTCGGATATAGAGGGGATGGAAGCGCATGAACAACGGGCTGTTTACGTACTTAGCAGCATTGCTATTGTTTGGCTCCAACGGCATCATCGCCTCTGCCATCGCGTTGCCGAGCTCCGATATCGTGCTACTGCGCACGTTTTTGGGCGCCCTCTCGCTTGTCACCATTCTCGCCATCACCCAACGCCATAAGTTGCAGGCGCCATCTCGCCTCCGCGAAGCCGCAGCCCTCCTCCTCTCGGGAGCCGCGCTGGGCGCCAGCTGGATTTTTCTGTTCCGCGCCTACCAGACGATCGGCGTCGGCGTATCCTCGCTGCTGTACTACTGCGGCCCCATCATTGTCATGGCACTCTCCCCGCTCATCTTTGGCGAAAAGCTGACCGGCGGCAAAATCGCCGGCTTTATCGCCGTTGCTTGCGGTGCTTTTCTCATTGCAGCGCAAGGTCTAGGCGGCAATATGCCCATTGCGGGTATCGCCTGCGGCATCGCCTCGGCATTTTGCTATGCGCTGATGGTCATCGCTAGCAAGGGTGCGCCACACATCGAAGGCCTCGAGAACTCCACGCTCCAGGTGAGCGCCGCCTTTGTGACCGCGCTGGTCCTCACGCTCATCACGCAGGGCGCTCCCTCATTCCTGTCCGCCGGCGTCGCCACCAGTATTGATTGGCGCGCCGTCGTCATGCTCGGCGTCGTCAACACCGGCATCGGTTGCCTGCTCTACTTTAGTGCCGTCGCCAAGCTGCCCGTCCAGACCGTCGCGGTCGTCGGCTACCTCGAGCCGCTTTCGGCCGTCGTGTTCTCGGCCGTCCTTTTGGGCGAAGCCATAACACCGGTCCGCCTGATGGGCGCCGCGCTTATCATCGGCGGCGCGATTTTTTGCGAACTCGCCGGCAAACGCGCAAACGCCAAGGCTGGCATCGCCCAGACAGTACGTGCTTAAAAGCCCCTGCTTTGAAATGCTACCTGCGTAGATAAATAATCCCCAGCTGAGGATTATTGTCTAAAATAACCCGATGTGCCAAACTGCTCTTGTATGTATAAAGACGGCATAAAGTTTTTTGTCCTAGACAGATAACCGGATGTCTAAGGGAGTCCTCGTGGCACACAATAAACTGGAGACAAACCTCCAAGACCAGCGCGGGCAAGGCGGGCACGGAGCCATCCCCCTCTCCGCTGGCATGCTGCTCGTAACGCTCGGCGTCGTCTATGGTGACATCGGCACGAGCCCCATGTACACCATGAAATCAATCGTCGCCAACAACGGCGGCATCGGTACCGTCAGCGAGGACATGATCCTGGGCGCGCTTTCGCTCGTCATCTGGACCATGACGCTCGTGACCACGGTCAAGTACGTGGTAATCGCCATGAAGGCCGACAACCACAACGAAGGCGGCATCTTCGCCCTGTTCAGTCTCGTGCGCAAGGTGGCGCCATGGCTGATTCTCCCCGCCATGATCGGCGGCGCGGCGCTGCTCGCCGACGGCATCCTCACCCCCGCGGTCACGGTCACCACAGCCATTGAGGGCCTGCGTACCATCGAGTGGGGCCACGCGCTATTGGGTGACGGGCAAACTAACGTCATCATTATTACCATCATCATTATCTGTGGCCTGTTTGCCATGCAGCGCGCTGGCACCTCGTCAATCGGCAAGCTGTTCGGTCCGCTCATGACGCTGTGGTTCCTGTTCCTGGCAGGCGCCGGTCTATTCAACATGCTCGGCAACCTGTCCATCTTGCGCGCGCTCAACCCCATCCGCGGCGTCATGTTCCTGTTCTCGCCCATCAACCACTCGGGCATCATGGTGCTCGGCTTCGTCTTCCTGTCGACGACCGGCGCCGAGGCGCTCTATTCAGACATGGGCCACGTGGGCAAGGCCAACATCTACGCATCCTGGCCGTTTGTTAAAGCGGCGCTTATCCTTAACTACCTGGGTCAGGGCGCTTGGCTGCTCGCCAACAATTCCAATCCCCAGTTGCTCGCGATGGATATCGTCAACCCGTTCTATATGATGCTCCCCGAGCCCCTGCGCCCCTTTGCCATCGTGCTTTCGGCCGTGGCGGCCATCATTGCCTCGCAGGCGCTCATCACCGGCTCGTTCTCGCTGGTATCCGAGGCAACGCGTCTCAACCTTATGCCGCATCTGCGCATCCACTACCCCAGCGACACCAAGGGCCAGCTCTATATTCCGCTCGTCAATAACATCATGTGGGTCGGCTGCATCTTCATCGTGCTGCTGTTCCAAAACTCCGAGCGCATGGAGAGCGCCTACGGCCTCGCCATTACCGTGACCATGCTCATGACCACGACGCTTTTGACGAGCTACATCGCCGGCATCCTCAAGCACAGGCTGGGTGCCTGCGTCTTCGCCCTGCTCTTTGGTGCCATTGAGCTGTGCTTCTTCGCCTCGTGCCTCACCATGTTCTTTGACGGCGGCTACGTCATGATCTTCCTGGCCGCACTGCTGTTTGGCCTTATGTACGTGTGGCGCCGCGGCACCGCCATCGAGCGCACGCAGACGATTTTGCTGCCCGTCTCCAAGTACATCGACCAGCTCAACCGCCTGCGCAACGACGAGACCTATCCCGTGCTCGCCGACAACCTGGTGTTTCTCACCAACAGCCCCGATCCGCTCACGCTCGACCGCGACGTGCTCTATTCCATCCTGGATAAACATCCCAAGCGCGCCAAGGCGTATTGGTTCATTAACGTGCATGTCACCGACGAGCCCTATACGCACGAGTATTCCGTCGAGACCTTTGGCACGGACTTTTTATTCCGCGTGCGCCTGGACCTGGGCTTTAAGGTCAACCAGCGCGTTAATGCCTACCTGCGTCAGATCGTCGGCGACTTGATGGCATCGGGCGAGCTGCCGCCGCAACATCACACCTACTCCATCTACGAGACACGCGGCAACGTGGGTGACTTCCGCTTTTGTATGCTGCGCAAGATGCTTGCCCCCGAAACGGACATCAACCGCAATGACCACCGCGTGATGGCAATCAAGTACGCCGTCCGCCGCGCCTGCGGAAGCCCGGCACGCTGGTACGGTCTTGAGAACTCGGCCATCATCATCGAGTACGTGCCGCTGTTTGCCCGCATGCGCCCGGCCGTTAAGCTCGTGCGCACCCAGGTGCCGCTCGAGGTTCAGATTGAAGAGGCCGAGGAAATGGAAGTCGACATCTTCTCGGACGACTTGGTCAACGGCAACGAGGCCGGTAGGGACATGAACATCGACCCCACCGAGCTGCTCGAGAGCGTCGCAGATATGCCCGAACAGCAACAGCTCGACGGCCTCGAGAGTGAACAACTCAACGACGCCAACTTCTAGCGACGTCACAAATCAACGACAGCGGCCCTGCACCTCACGGGAGATGCAGGGCCGCTTTGCATTGCGGTAAAGCCATCGGCTACGAACGACGCGGCTCGGGAACCACGAGCCTATCGGGGCTCGCGCCCTCGGCATCCATCAGGCTCACGTAGCGAATCGACGGATCCCCATACATCGCGTAGTAATAATTGCCCGTGCGCGCGCTAAAGCATCCGGTGTAGATAGTCTTCTCGAACTTGCCATCGCCCATCCTGGACGCTCCCTCGATCATCACCACGCCCTCGAGCGAGCGGAACATGCGAACGACGTTTTCGGTCTCGCTCTCCTTTTGCGGGTAATTGGCATTGAGGTACGCCGCCTTTACAAAACGGCTCGGCGAATAGCAATCACCCGGAATGCCGCGCATGCCGGCACCGGCTCCATAGGGCTTAAGCTCGGCGCCACGCCATGTCGCCGTCTGCGGAAAATCGCTTGTGGCGGTGATATAGGTGCGTAGGTTTTCCATATGCCACGGGAAGGTCGGCTGATTGGCAAGGGTGTCGACCGGATCGTCGTATACATGCAGGCCGTCAGCCATCATCTCGACCACGATGCTGCGCTGGCTGTCGCCGATAATCCAATGGAGCAGCGACACGCCCAGCCCCTCTCCGGCAGATTTGGCGACAATCACCGTGTCGCGCAGCGCGGCCTCGACCTCATCGACCGTCGAGAACGTCGCTGCCACCCACAGGGGAAACTCATAGGCCGCGATATTGGTCTTGCCGTCGACAGGGTCCTCGGCATACTCGGCATAACCCGGGAAATTGAGACCCGCCACGGCGAGGCCCGCATCGTTGCCGCAATCGAAGAACATAGGGTAGTTCCTGTAATCGATGCACATACCGATCACCGCGTGCGCCGCTGTCGCGTCGTCGATAAACGAATACGGAATGTGAAACCCGCGCGGCATCACGCGAACCTGTTGGCCGTAGTCAAAGCTCCAGTCGAGATTGCGGCCCAGATACATGTGGCCAGAATTATCGGTAAATCGAATACTCGTACACATAGCGCCTCCTAGCTTTACGTTCTTGCTAATTTCATTGTCTCCAAACAAAAAGGCGCTAAACACAAAAGCCCGGACATGACAACAATGTCACGCCCGGACTATTCAAGCAGGATAAACTCAACCAAGTTAACCCCGCAGGTCGTCTAAGGGGTCAAAGTGCCGCAGATTGCCACGAAAGAGGAGCGAAGCGTACTTAAGGTACGCGAGCGACGATTGAGCGGGAAGGTGCGGTGCTTTGGTCCCCTTAGACCAACTTTCCAAGACAGTGATCGATCATATGCTGGATCATCTGTGCCTCAAAGCCCGCGTAGTCGCGGCGGCACTCCTTCATCTTGCCGTCGACAATCTGGTCAAAGGCAACCTTGCACTTGATATAGCGCGTGGACTTGGTGACCTCCTCGTGCGTCAGGCAGCTCTCCTCCATCTTGCTGGCACCCAGGCCAAACACCAGACGGGGGTTGTAGAGTACGTGGGGCTCGCCGGCATCGTCCAGGTAGACGCAAACCTTCTTGGTAACGCCAATCTGGTTGGCGGCCAAGCAGCCGGCATCATCGAGCGACTTGATGGTATCAATCAGATCCTGAGCGACCGACTCGTCCTCGACAGTCGCAACCTCGCAACGCTGAGACAGGATAGCCTCGTCGCGGCAGAGCTCTTTAATCATACGTTCCTCCATAGGGGTCGTTGTAACCGCTTAAGTATACGGTACCTACACAATTTCATGCGAAAGATACCGCCCGTCCGTTACAAACCGCCGAACATCAACATGTGAGGAACACCAACTTCACAAAGGCGATATAGTAGGTGAGTTCGTGTCAATCGGCCTAAACTCGGGGCCGAACAAGGAAAGGGTATGCATGGACGAACTATTTCACGTCAGCGAGCGCAAGTCCACAATCGGGACCGAACTCCGCGCTGGACTGACAACATTCCTGGCGATGGCCTACATCATCGCCGTCAACCCCGCGGTGCTCTCGGGTGCTGGCATCGATGCGGGAGCGCTCGCCTGCGCCACCTGCCTGGGCGCCGGCATCATGACCATCTGCATGGGCATCTTCGCCAACCGCCCGCTCGCCTGCGCATCGGGCTTAGGCGTCAACGCGATGATCGCTGGAATCACCACCACCGTCTGCGGCGGTGACTGGCACGTGGCCATGAGCGTCATCTTCCTTGAGGGCGTCGTCATCTTGCTGCTCGTGCTTTGTGGCCTGCGTGAGGCCATCATGGACGCCATCCCGGTTGTCCTGCGTCACGCCATCTCGGTGGGTCTGGGCCTGTTCATCGCCATGATTGGCCTGTGCGATGCCGGCATTATCACCGCTGGCGCCGGTACACTCGTCGGTCTGGGCGACATCACCTCCCCCACCTTCATCGTCGGCATCATCTCCATCCTGGTGACGGTCGCCCTCGCCTGCCGCAACGTCCCCGGCTCGCTGCTCATCGGCATCGTCGTCGCCGTCATCGCCGGTATCCCCCTAGGTGTGACCCAGGCTCCGACCGGTATCATCGCCCCGCTCGACTTCTCGAGCATCGGTGGCCCCATCGCCGACGCCGGCGGCGTGCCCGCCATCGTCAAGGTCCTTACCGACCCCGCGCTCCTCGTCATCTCGTTCTCGCTGCTCATGAGTGACTTCTTCGACACCATGGGCACCGCGATGGCCGTGGCCAAGCAGGGCGAGTTCCTCACCGACGACGGCAACGTCGAGAATATCAAGGAGATCCTGATCGTCGACTCCGCCGCCGCTGCTGTGGGCGGTTTCATGGGTGTCTCCTCCATCACCACCTTCGTCGAGTCCACTTCCGGCGCCGCCGACGGTGGCCGCACGGGCCTCACCTCCGTCACCACCGGCGTGCTGTTCATTCTCGCCGCGTTCTTCTCCCCCATCGTCACCATCGTTTCCAGCGCCGCCACCTGCGGTGCTCTGGTCTACGTCGGCTACCTCATGATGAGCGAGGCCTCCGAGATCGACTGGTCCGACGTGTCGCAGGGTTTCCCGGCGTTCATGATTGTCGCCGGCGTGCCCTTCACCTACTCCATCTCTGCCGGCATTGGCCTGGGCTTTATCGCCTACGTGGTCGTCGCGCTCTTTAAGGGCGAGGCCTCCAAGATCAAGCCGCTCATGTGGATCGCAGCCCTCGCCTTCCTCGTCTACTTCTTCGTGGCGTAACGGCATAGTCTGCTAAAGCAAAACAACAAGGCGCGGAATCGCATCGAGCGGCTCCGCGCCTTTCTTTTAGCGTCTGCCCCCGTGTCAGCGTGCGACAATTGAGGCTGTCAATATCACAACACCGAGAGAAGCCTGCCTTGGAAGCGCATCATAAGCAGATAACCGTTTATTCAGAGTGTGCGGAAGGCGCGCCCGTCATCTATCTCCCCGTGGTTATGGGCAACG
The DNA here is from genome assembly GCA_937934165.1 of uncultured Collinsella sp. GTDB lineage: Bacteria > Actinomycetota > Coriobacteriia > Coriobacteriales > Coriobacteriaceae > Collinsella. The sequence continues at coordinate 69,702 of CALGZX010000082.1, read as the reverse complement.
GTAGTGAAGTCTACGAGCGCTGCCGAGAGCTCGACTGCCCGCCGTTCACCCTTGTCGCCATTGGAGGGCTCGATTGGAATCGCGAGCTGAGCCCCTGGGAATGCGACGGAACTATACGAGATGCCGAGCCCTTTGGCGGACAGGCTGCTGGTTTTCTTGACGAGTTGTTGAAGCAGATAATCCCCCAGGCCGAATCATCGCTCCCGCAACCGCCCGCCTGGCGCGGCGTTGCCGGCTACTCGTTGGCGGGTCTTTTTGCACTGTGGGCACTTTGGCAAACAGATGTCTTTGAGCGCGTGGCGAGTGCATCGGGGTCGCTGTGGTTCCCCGGCTTTATCGACTACGCGCGCGAGCGCACGATGACGGCTACGCCCGACGCCGCCTATCTGTCGCTCGGTAAAAAGGAAACCAAGACGCCCAACCGCATGATGCGGCACGTACTCGACGATACGCGCGCGATGGAAGAGCTGTTTATCGAGCGCGACATCCCAACAACGCTGGAGCTCAACCCCGGCAATCATTTTGCCCAAACTGACCTGCGCATGGCGCGCGGCATCCACTGGATACTGACGCATTAAAAATGGCGTCCACGCGTACGCACGGGCGCCATTTTTTGATTTAGCTGAACACAACTACTATTCGACAGTCTCCTCGAGTTCAGATACGGCGGGCGTCGAGGATTGGGACATGGAAGTCCTTTCATGATGGAAGGGCGATCAGGCATATCGGATAACCTGCCCGAACGATACGATCCGAACCATTGTACGCGATACGCAATGCCTCGCACGCGCCGCCACCTGCAAACGCTAGCGTTACTTCCAAACGCGCTCGGCAATGCGCTTGACCAGCGCGATCTTTGCCCACTGCTCGTCCTCGGTCAGCTTGTTGCCAATCTCGCAGCTGGCAAAGCCGCACTGGGGCGACAGGTACAGATTCTCGAGCGGCACGTACTTAGCGGCTTCGCGGATGCGCTCGACGATAACATCCTCGTTCTCGAGCTCTGCCGCCTTGGTGGTTACCAAGCCCAGCACGACCTTCTTGCCGGGAGCGACGTACTTGAGCGGCTCAAAGCCGCCGGCGCGCGGCGTGTCGAACTCCAGATAGAACGCGTCGACATTCTCATGTGCGAACAGATACGGAGCGATAGGGTCGTAGCCGCCTTCAAAAGCGTAGGTGGAGTGGTAGTTGCCGCGGCACACGTGCGTGTTGATGACCAAATCGTCGGGCTTGCCCTCGATGGCGGCGTTGTTGAGCGCCACGCCCAGCTCGCTTACCTTTTGCAGGTCGACCGGGCTCATGCCGGTTTTGGCGACAAAATCGGTATCGCAGTAGATGCCCCAGGTGCAGTCATCAAACTGGATGTTGCGGCAGCCTGCTGCGTACAGGTCGGCGATCACCGTGCGATAAGCGTCTGCAATAGCGTCGGCAAGTTCCTCATCGGTCTTATAGACAGCGCGCAGGCTCTCCTGCTGGCCGTCGCAGCGATCGAGCGTGACCTCAGAGAACGTCTGGATCGGCGCCGGAATGGTCTGGCGTGCGACCTGGCCCTCCCCCTCAAGCGCCTTGACGAACTTAAAATGCTCGACGAACGGGTGGTTCTCGCCGCTAATGGGACCAGTAACCACGGCGGTGTCGGCCGTCGTCTCCTCATCATGGAACATATAACCCGTGCGTGAGGTGCGGCGCACAATGCCGTTGAGGCCCCACATAAAATCGAGGTGCCAGTAGCTGCGGCGGAACTCGCCATCGGTGATCACCTGCAGGCCGGCGGCCTTCTGCTTGCCCACCAAATCGCGAATGGCATCGTCCTCGACGGCCTTAAGGCCGGAAGCGTCGAGTTTACCCGCGACATAGGCGGCACGGGCGTCCTTTACAGCCTGCGGACGAAGAAAGCTGCCGACGATATCGGCGCGAAACGGCGCGTTCGGTTGAATCGAAGTGCTCATAGATATCTCCCTTTGCATTGGTTGCTTTACTGGGACAGAGTATGAGCGCTCATATGACCATCGTAAAATATACGTTTATAACAGTTTGATATAGATGTTTCCTATATCAGTCTGGACTGTCATAAAGAGACTTGAACCGTGCGGAGCACAGCAGCCTAGATATGCTGACGAATCGCGTCGATATAGGCCCGACCGTAGCGCGTAAGCGTCGTGTTCTTGCGCGTGATGATGCCAATCTCCATGTACTCGTCCACGTCGAGCGGAATCGAGATAATGCCGGGGCCGTTGAGCTCGTGGCTGATCACGCCCGAGCATACCGTGTAGCCGTTGAGGCCCATGGCCAAATTGAACAACGTCGCACGGTCGCGCACGCGGATATTTTTGCGACGCTCGAACGTCGAGGTCAGCTCCTCGGAATAGTAAAACGAGTTGTAGCTGCCCTGCTCGTAGGACAGGAACGGGTAGTCTTCCAGATCCTCGAGCGTCACGCTGGAGCGGTCCGCCAGCGGATGGTCGGCGCAGACGAAGACATGCGGCGTGGCGCAGAAGAGTCCTTCGAACACGAGCTCGTTGGCCACCAGCATGCGCTCGATGACCTCGCGGTTATGCTCGGATAAGTACAGGATGCCCAGTTCGCTTTTCATATGCGCGACATCCTCGATAATCTCGTGAGTCTGCTCCTCGCGCAGGGTGAAGTCGTAACGCGCGGCATCGAACTCGCGGATCACGTCGACAAACGCGTTGACGGCAAAGGAATAATGCTGGCAGCTCACACTAAAGTGCGGCACCTGCTCGGATGCGCCCTTGTACTTGCCCTCGAGCAGGTCGGCCTGGTCGAGTACCTGGCGCGCATAGCCCAAGAAGGTCTCGCCTTCCTCGGACACAATGACGCCCTTGTTGGTGCGCTCAAAGATGTGCACACCCATCTCGTTTTCGAGATCGCGAATCGACGCGGTAATCGAAGGCTGCGACACAAAGAGACGGCGCGAGGCCTCGGTAATGCTGCCGCATTCGGCAACTTTGACGACATATCTGAGCTGCTGGAGCTTCATGGCTGTCTCCTTAGCTGTTCGCGAAATTCGCGTCGGCTGCACCCTCCTGACGCATAAACGGCGGCATCTCCCCCGTCGCGGCGCAGGCGGCAATCTGATGCAGAGCCCCGGCGACCGCATCATCTGCCGCGGCGCCGATATGCCAGCGCGCGGCAGCCGTGACGGCCTCATTGGCATTGGCGACTGCAACGGAGTTGGGAACGGCATCGATCATGGGCAGATCGTTATCGGAATCGCCAAATACGGCCACCTCGTCGGACGTCAGGCCCAAAGCGCGCGCCAGCTCCAGCGTAGCGCAACCCTTGTCCCAACCGGCCGGAAGGATGTCAAACAGGCGCACACGGTTGTTGGGGAACACAAGCGAGAGTTCCGGCACCTCAGCGGCAACGCGCTCGCGTAGCTCCGCGAGCTCCTCACGCGAACGGGCACTCCAGATATTCGCCTTAAAGACCGGCGCGTCATCGACGACGGGACGGCACGGGGCCTCTTCGCCTTTGAGCCATGCGTTGCCGCCCGACTCCATGGCGCGACGAATGCGCTCGGGATCACTCGTCACGCAATAGGCATCGTTGCCCCAGAAGTCATCACCCAGGCTGTAGACTTTTAGAAATGTATCGTCGGTCTCTTGCTCCAGATAGTCGGCCAAACGCATCAGAGCATCGTTGTCGATTGCGTGCGAGGCGACTACTTCGCCGCCGACAAACATCACCTGGCCGTTACAGAACGCGCCAGTCGAAAAACACTCGGAACGATTTTTGAACATCCAGCCCATCGCGGACGGCTGACGACCCGAAACCGGACCAAAGTGCAGCCCCGCCGCTTGCATGGCATGAATACCCTCGATGGCGTAGTCGCTGGCGCCGTCATGCCCGGCTGGAATCAGCGTATCGTCCATATCGGTCAGCACAAGTTTGATCATGAGGTCCCCATTCGTATCGGTCCTACCTATTGTAACGACCTGCCAAAATAAACCTGTCCCTTTTTGGCAGGTGCGTTAGTATAGGGAACAACAGATTCGATGCGGGAGTGCCGGCGGTGCAAACCACAAGGCTGAGAGGGCAATGGGCCCAATCCTTTGAACCTGTCAGTTAATGCTGGCGTAGGGAGCATGCCGCCTTTACAGGGGCGCTGTCTATGCACAGCGCCCCTTTTCTATGCCAAGGAGGCATGTGCAGTGATTGATTCGGAACAGCTTAAGCAACATATGGTCAAGGCCGTGGATGAGATTCGCGCCACCAATCCAATGGCCGGCTCCATCACCAACACGGTGACGATTGACTTTGTCGCCAACGCGCAGCTCGCCGTGGGCGGTTCGGCCGCCATGGTCTATCTGCCCGACGAGGGCGAGGCGCTCGTTGCCGGCGGCGGCGCCATCTATCTCAACATGGGCACGCTCTTCCCCATCTACGAGCAGACGATTCCCCGCGCGGCCAAGGCGGCACACGACGCCGGCAAGCCCTGGGTGCTCGATCCGGTGGGCCTGGGCATCGGCAGCCTGCGCACCCAGCTGGTAAACGAGCTCAAGCAGTACAAGCCCGCCATCGTGCGCGGCAACGCCTCCGAGATCATCGCGCTCGCCGGCCTGTGGGGTCTTGAGGGCGAGGCAGCCGATCTGAGCCGCGTGCGCGGTGTCGATACCACCGACACGGTCGACGCCGCCCGCGATGCTGCCGTGGCGCTCGCCCGCTACACCGACGGCGCTGTAGTGGTCTCGGGCGAAGTCGATCTGATTACCGACGGCACAACCGTGGCCAAGTCCCACGGCGGCAGCCCGCTCATGTCCAAGATTACCGGCTGCGGTTGCTCGCAGGGAGGCGTGCTGGCCGTGTACGCCTGTGCCACCGACCCGTTTACGGCAGCCATCTGCGGCACCGCCGTCTACAACGTTGCCGGCACGCGTGCCGCCGCTGTCGCCGATGCCCCGGCAAGCTTTAAGGTCGCCTTTATCGACGAGCTATACCGCGCGACCGCCCAAGACATCGCCGAAAACCGACTCGAACTCGAGGAGGCATAAGCCATGTCCGAGCCCGCAACCAACGCCAGCATGAACACGCTCGTCGCTGTGGCCATCGCCCCGTGCGGCACCGGCGACGAGCTGTCCGCCGAGGTCGCCGAGGTCGTGCGCGTCATTCGCGAGAGCGGTCTTCCCAACCGCACCACCTCGATGTTCACCGAGATCGAGGGCGACTGGGACGAGGTCATGCAGGTCGTGCGCGACGCAACCTTTGTGTTGGCGAGCAAGGGCATCCGCACCGAAGTCGTGCTCAAAGCCGATATTCGTCCCGGATTTACCGACACCATGACCGGCAAACTCGAGCGCATGGAAGCGCAGATCAAAAAGCAGGAGGAAGCACGATGAGCATCCGCGACAACCTTGATATCTCGGCCTATCTGGTACTCGGCCCCGAAAACACGCTGGGACGTCCCGTGGGCGATGTGGTGGCCCAGGCGCTCGATGCCGGCTTTACCTGCATCCAGGTGCGCTCCAAGGTGGCAAGCGCCCGCGAGATCATCGCACTGACCGGCGACGCCGCGCAGGCAATCGCACAGGCCGGCAAGACCGGTCAGGTCGCCCTGTTAATCGACGACCGCCTTGACTGCGTACTCGCCGCGCGCGAGCAGGGTATCGCTGTCGACGGTGTGCACGTGGGCCAGAGCGATATTCCCGTCGAGGTCTGCCGCAAACTTTTGGGCCCCGATGCCATCGTGGGCCTTTCGGCCCGCTGCGAGGAGATGCTCGAATACGTCAAAACCGCCGACATGAGTCTGGTCGACTACCTGGGCATCGGCCCGCTCCACGAGACCGAGACCAAGCGCGATTGCGGACGCGCGGCCGACGGCTCCATCATCACCAAAAGCTTTGAGGACCTGGCCGCACTCCACGCGGCAAGCCCCGTGCCCATCGTGGTGGGCGGCGGCGTCAAGACGGCCGACCTGCCGCAGCTCAAGGCCACCGGCGTCGATGGCTTCTTTGTGGTGAGCGCCGTCTGCAGTGCCGACGACCCCCACGCCGCAGCCAAGGAGCTCGTCGACACCTGGCAGCAGGCATAGGCATAAGCCGAGCAGCTGATCCACAGTCTCATATCTTCTAGAGCGGAAAGCGCATCCCAGTTTGGACCTCCATTCCGGGATGCGCTTTCCGTATGCAACCCCTACCCCGCTAGGTAGGCCTCCAACGCCGGCAAAGTCGCCTCCGCATCGCGGCGACCGACCTGGTAGATGCGCTCGAGCTCATCCGGTTCGCGGCACAGCGACGGCACCTTCACCGATTCGCTCGGCCGCACCACAAAGATTTCGCCGGCAGCCTCGCGACGTGCCAGGTCATCGAGCGTGGCATTGTAGACCTCATGCCGATGCTCAAGCGCTGCGACAAACTCCGGATAGTGACGGAACACGCGCCGCAGCATGGGCATCACGCTGTTGGGCTGCTTCACAAAGCCCGCCGGCTGCGTGAGTACCACGATATTGCGGTCATACCCCTGCGCAAACAGCCATGCGCTGGGAATAGAATCAGCCACGCCACCATCCAGATACTTATGCCCGTCAATAGCAACGGGACGCGTCGCCACAGGAATCGCTGACGATGCCCGGATCCACTCAATATCCCTCTCGTCGCCATAGAGCAGGTCGTGGTAGACGGCCTTGCCCGTCTCGATATCGGTACACACGCACGTAAACCGCATGGGACAGGCGCGATACGTCTCCAAGTCAATGGGATCGCGCTCGATAGGCACCTCGTGATAGGCAAAATCGGCATTGAACATATCGCCGGTCCGCAGCCAGCTTGCTACACCCGCATAGCGCTTATCGGCACAATAGGCCTTGTTATAGCGAATGGCACGGCCGATCTGGCGCGATTTAAAGTTGTAGCCAAACGCCGCGCCCGCCGAGACACCCACCATATGGTCGCAGGTCAAGCCGTACTCCATCCAAACGTCGAGCCCGCCGTATACATACCGCGGTAGCCGCCTCCCTCGAGTGCCAGCCCCACCGTGCGCGTCGTATCCGGCTGTGCCATGCGACCATCTCCGTTCCTGCGTTTAAAACCGGAACAAGTATACCCGTCAACATATATCGTCTCGGTCACATTTTTATCGGACATCGCATCGTCGCGCTACCGTTTGTCGAATAATAGCCGCCCACAGTATGCGCACCCATATCCCCGCACTCGAGGAAAGCGGCTTTGTGGTGACGCTCGACAAGTACATTTGGCAGATTGTGCCCGTCGACGGCGATCATGACCGCAGCACGCAGATCATTTCATCGATGCTCGAAATGGCGCAGTCGCTCCATCTGCCGGTCGTGGTCGAAGGCGTCGAGACAAATGAGCAGGCGAACATGCTACGACAAATGGGAGCCTGCCACGCTCAGGGCTTCCTCTACTACCGCCCCATGCCGGCAAAGGATTTTGAGGCATTGCTCGATGGTGGCAATAGCAACTGATACGCTCGCGCGCAAAACGCCACCGCCGAAGGGGGCATTTGTCCCCATTGGCTAACTTATATCCCCAATTCAAGCCGAATTGGGGATATAATACAAACCGTTGTTCCGCCCAAGGAGGTTATCCATCATGAACGAGTCGTATCGCATGGGCGAGCAATCGATTATTGCCTATCTTCAGCGACTTGCGAATGGCATCTCGACCGCCGAACTCGATGTTGCCACGCTGCCCACTGGACTACGCGCCGTTGGTGAGCAACTGCAAAAGACGCATGCCATCCTGCAACAAGAGCGCCGGTTGCTTGAGAGCAACGCCTATATCGACCCGCTCACCAACTTGGGCAACCGCAACGGATTCGACCGTCACGTCGAGCAACTCTGGCACAAAGGCGACCCCTTCACCTGCGTCTATATTGACATCGACCATCTCAAACATTGCAATGATAGGTTTGGTCACGCCGAAGGCAATCGCTATATTCTGAGCATCTGCCGCACGCTCTCCGAAACCATGGAGCACGATGAGATGCTGTTCCGTATCGGTGGAGACGAGTTTGTGCTTATCTCGCCCTCCGCAAACGAGACTGAACTCGAGCAGCGCTTGGAGCAGGTACGTGCCGGGCTGATCGAGGTGAGCTCAGGCGGCAAGGCGCCCATGATCGGCAGCTTTAGCTTTGGCTGCTCGCGCGTCGATCCACTTGCCGGCGACACGCGTCGCCAGATGACGATGGATGCCGATCGCAAGATGTATCGCTATAAGCTCATGCATCGTGTGCAGCAACCGAAAAACGATGACGCGCCGCTACACCCAATTGCCGAACAGCTTCCGTGCAACGACCGGGTGTTCCAAGCGATCTCCATGAGCTCCGAGACGCGCTATCCGTTCATCCTCAATCTCGATACGGGAGAATCGCAATGGTCGGTTAACGCCGTGCGCGATTTTGACCTGCCTTCCCAGCACCCTTTTAACTCAGTCGATATGTGGCTCGCCCGCGTCCACCCCGAGGACCGCGACAACGTACGCGCCGAGCTCGATATGGTGATAAACAGCACGTGGCACTTCCACTACATGCAGTATCGCGTAATGGACGCCACCGGAGCGTACGCGCTTTGCGACTGCACGGGCTACCGCTTGGACGGCACCGATACCGAGCCCAACATGTACGTGGGCATTATCGTCAACCGAAGCCTAGCGGATACGACCGACTCAGTAACGGGCCTGGGCGATATTCACGCCCTGGTCAACGCCATTGGCGAAATGCGTCGCGTGGCGCGCGAGGCAGGCTTTATTGCCATTAAGGTCGATGATATCGCCGAGGTCAATGCCCGCTTTGGATTCGATGCAGGCGACCGCGTGCTCGCCGAAAGCGCCGCCTGCCTCATGGATTGTTCGCGCGGCAAGGGCCGCCTGTTCCGCTCAACGGGGCCGATGTTCGTGGCACTCTTCGATGAGCTCGGCCCCGAGGCAATCGATGAGATCGCAAGCGACATCGAACGGTTCCTGGGTTCTCCCGTGCTCATCGGCTCGCTTGAATATCAGCCGCCCATTCGCGTGGCCACGCTCCATCTGGACGGCGTCGACCGTCAGCCCGTTTCCATTTTGAACGAGCTCAAAGCGTTGCTCGGGAAAGCCGTGCAGGTGCCAGGTACCAAACTGGATTAGCGCCGCGCCCGCGCCGCCTCCCCCATCGTGCGATAATCCTCTGCAGAAGTCACCAAAAGCAGAGGGAGTTTGTGATGAAGGTTCTTTTAGTCAACGGTAGCCCCAAGGCAAATGGCAACACCGCTCGCGCGCTTGCCGAAGTCGCCGAGCAATTGCATGCCGAGGGTATCGATACCGAGGTGTTCCAGCTGGGCGCCAAGCCCATTCGCGACTGCATTGGCTGTGGTCAGTGTGGCAAGCTTGGCGGTCGCTGCACCTTTGGCGACGACGTGGTGAACGAGCTCATCGCTGCCGCCGAGCAGGTAGATGGCTTTGTCTTTGGCTCACCCGTCTACTATGCGCACCCCAGCGGACGCATCCTTTCGGCCCTCGATCGCGCCTTCTATGCAGGTGGGCACGCCTTTGAGCACAAACCCGGCGCCGCAGTCGCCGTCGCCCGTCGCGGCGGCACGTCGACCACCTTCGATGTGCTCAACAAGTACTTCACCATTAAGCAAATGCCCGTAGTTGCTTCCACCTACTGGAACAACGTGTTTGGCCGCGTGCCCGGCGACGCCGATGGGGATGCCGAGGGTCTTGCCACCATGCGAAACATCGGCAAAAACATGGCCTGGCTCCTGCGCTGTATCGAGGCAGGACAGGCCGCCGGCATCAACGCACCCGAGGCAGATCGAGCAACGACCAACTTCATTCGATAGAGCGGCGGGGCCATGAATATTCAAATCTTCGGGACTAAGAAGTCGTTTGATACCAAGAAAGCACAGCGCTTCTTCAAAGAGCGCCGCATTAAGGCGCAGTTTATCGACCTTAAGGAAAAGGAGATGAGCAAGGGCGAGCTCACGAGCGTGATGCAGGCGGTCGGCGGCATCGACAAGCTGCTCAACCCCAAAGCCAAGGACGAGGAGACGCTCGCGCTCATTCAGCACCTTACCCCCAGTCAGCGCTTCGACAAGCTGCTCGAGAACCAGCAGGTTCTAGCCGAGCCCATCGTGCGTAACGGCAAAAAAGCCACCGTCGGTTATTGCCCCGATGTATGGGGAGCCTGGGAGTAGCCTGTGTTATTTGCCGGCGCGTGGGTATAAGAGCAGGCGTTTGGCATAAGATTCAACTGTAAGCCATGTCTAACAAAGGAGGGCACATGCCCAACAAACCCGTGAAAATCATCATGCTTACCGGATACCTCGGTGCCGGCAAAACCACGCTGCTCAACCACATCCTCGCTAACGACGGCGGCATCCGCGCCGCCGTGATCGTCAACGACATCGGCGAGATCAACGTCGACGCCAGCCTCATCGCCGACGGTGGCCTTTCCGAAACCGATGACCTCATCCCGCTCACCAACGGCTGCATCTGCTGCACGCTTTCGGACGACCTTGCCAACCAGCTGCAGGGCATCGCCGATTCGGGCAACTTCGACTACATCATCATCGAGGCCTCGGGTATTTGCGAGCCCATCCCCATCGCCTACACCATCTCGAGCTTCTGCGACGAGGCCAAGGTGGGCGGCGAGCCCAAGCTCGCGCTCGACAACATCGTGGCCGTGGTCGACTGCGCCCGCATGTACGACGAGTTCAACGGCGGTCGCGACCTGCTGGCCGAGGATATCGACGAGGACGACATCGAAAGCCTGCTCATCCAGCAGATCGAGTTCTGCTCCACGCTGATCCTCAACAAGACCGATACCGTGACGCCCGAGCAGATCGCCGAGCTCAAGGCCATCGTGCGCAGCCTGCAGAAGGACGCCGTGATCGTCGAGGCTCAAAACGGCGAGGTCCCCATGGAAGAGCTGCTCGACACCGACCGCTTCGACTTTATGCGCGCCTACAACTCCGCCGCCTGGATCGAGGCCATGGAGCATCCCGAGGAGCACGACGACCCCGAGGTGCTCGAATACGACATCGAGACCTTTGTGTACTCGCGCCGCAAGCCGTTTGACCTGCAGAAGTTCACCAATTTTGTTGAGCAGGAGTGGCCCGACGAGGTCATCCGCGTCAAGGGTCCGCTGTGGCAGACCGGCGATCCGGACATGTGCTACATGTTTGAGCAGGCCGGCCACCAGATGCGCCTGATGGAGAACGGTCTGTTCGTTGACTCCGCGCCCGAGGGCGAGAAGCAGAAGATCATCGACGAGAACCCCGAGATCATGCAAATTTGGGACGACGAGACGGGCGACCGCATGACGAGCCTGTGCATCATCGGCCGTCACATGGACAAGGATGCGCTCATCGCCTCCCTCGATGCCTGCCTGACCGACTGGCACCGCGCCTAGGTTTATCCAAGCGGGCATTTTTCCGCCTACGTAACCGCCAAACCACCACGAAGGTGCACTGCCCTTCGTGGTGGTTTTTCGTTCTGAGCTAAGGAGATTCATGTTCAATATCGTGCTGTATGCGCCCGAGATTCCGGCCAATACGGGCAATATCGGCCGTACCTGCGTGGTCACCGGCGCCCGCCTGCATCTGGTGGAGCCACTGGGCTTTTCGCTCGACGACAAGACGGTACGTCGCGCCGGACTGGGCTACTGGCAAAACTTGGACGTGACGACCTATGCCGGCTGGGAGGATTTCCTTGCGCGCAACGGCCTCTCCCCCGCCGATGAGCGCCTGCACCTGCTGACTAAAAAGGCTCGTCGCACCTATGCTCAGAGTACCTACCGCGATGGCGACTACTTGGTCTTTGGCAGCGAGAGCTCGGGTATTCCCGAGCCACTGCTTGCCGCGGCGCCCGAGCGCTGCGAGCGCATTCCAATGCTGCGCGATTGTGACTCACTCGATAACGCCGAGGCTTGGGAAGCCCACGAGGAATCACTCGGGCATATCGAGGACAGCCATGAGGCCATCCTTCAACAGGACATCTGTGGCAACTTCGTCAACCCCGACGACTACCGCATCAGCGCCCTCAACCTTTCCAACAGCGCCGCCATCGTCCTCTACGAGGCCCTGCGCCAGACAGGCTTTGCCGGCATGTAAAAACCTGCCATTAGGGGACGGGGTAGAAATGGTAGTCTTTCAAACTCTCTAGTCCTTGCCAAAATGGCCTTGACATCAAATGCGGCAAAGGAACAGTCCCTTTGCCGCATTTGGCTGCTGGCAATTCACGTCAGAATTCAACTTCAAATACAAACGACTGCCGAAGTTCTCGCTTAGCTTGGCTTGTCAGGCTCGAATTCGCCCTTATGTTCAGCTTGCTGCATGCCTCATCGATAGCCATAGCAAGCGATACGGACATGGTCATGGTCGTCTCGCTTTTCAATTCAACCCGATAACTCTTTGCCTTGTTTTTATCCTCTCCACCGCATCTCGTTTCGATTAACAAGAGAATGTCAGAGTCATGGGCATACCAATGGAGTTCAGGGCGCTGTGGAACCATGTCTCCCTCGAATTCCTGTGTAAACAGGATTTTCTTCTCATTTCTCGTTAAATCGCTCAAAGAGCCGTTGATTCGAGCCGAGCCCTTCTTTCCCGCTTTGGCATTTCCCTTAACCTGGTGGCCTCTCCGAGTTTCCTCGTACTCCGTCACCTCCAACTTGCAGCGCTTCGCGCCAAGCATGAACGCAATCCGTCTCAACTCGGCCATCTTGTCTTGTTGCATGGTTGCGAAATAAGAGTCAAGATCAACAAAGCGAGACCGATCAAAAGCATCTATGTAATATGTGGAATAAAGAGATGGTTTAGGGTAGAAAGACAGCTCGCTATCCCCAATTGCTTCGCGGTACAAATTGAAAATCTGCGTACCCTTGACAGCATCCAACCAACCAATAGCATCCCTACAGACATCGATGCCCCGACGCTCATTTCCGTCAACAATTCGAATCATGTTCGGCAAATGGAATGAAGGGCTCTGATAGACCTCTTTGGTTACAGGCCTGTACCTATTGAGCTGTTGCTGGTATGACCAATCGTTGACGGCGTCACCGATATCCGCAGCAGCACCTGCCGCACCATCGGCCGCATCAGCAATAGCCGCCAAGGCGTCATCGACCATCGGAGCTGCAGCACGCATTGCACCATCGGCAACTTTCTGTACGGTTGCAGCCGCGTCCGCCATCGCGCTTCCAGCGCCATCAACCAACCCGGCAGCGGCCTTACGGATATCAAAACTCTGCTTATGTCGCGACAGCTCCTCCCTTTCGACAACAGCTAGATCGTCTTTATCCTCCATAGTGACCTCCTATTTCCGATAGTCGAAATCAACCGTATATTCATCGCCAAATGCCGAGTTGAACATCGCACGGATATTTGCTTCGGCGTTCACTCGAGCCTCTTCGAGCAGCTTGCCATCCTTGATGGCCTCGCTTTCACTCCGCTCCTTGCACTGCGCTTCAAACGCCGTGACGTCTTTGACCTCAATGGGATTGAGTATGTTGTTGCGTTCCTCGAGAGCACCCGACTTATTCATATCCGGTGTGTTCGAGATTACATAAGGCTCATCCATCGTAATGATCAGCTTTTTCATGTTTGTATGTATCTCTGCCGTCTCGAGATTCACACCCGCCTTAATGGTTCCCACATAGCGGTACCAAAAGCTGTTTTCCGTAAACGGGATATCAAACCAATCGAAGAACCTCTTGGTATCCGTCACCTTATCGACAATCGCATAGTTCTGCGATGCAGAAACCATCTCGTTCTGGGAAGCGATGCGTTCAAACACGACCGACGGGGAAAGCGTATTGGGGGTCGTTTCTTTCGCGCCCGCAGCTTTGCCGTTATTAAAGATGGTAATGAAAAGTACAGCCACAATTACTCCACCAAGCGCCAGGCCCGCAAAGAACACCTTGGGCTTTGTCAGGATTCTCCCGAGTTTCGCTTTCAGCGCCCCCATGCCTTCCTCCATCTCATCCATCCCCTATTCCTTTCAAAATCCCTGTTATTTAAGAAACTGCCGTGGGTTATACCTCATACCTTAATTGTCATTTTCAGCATGTCTTTAGACGCGGGCAGTTGTTTGCAATCCGAAATATATACATTCGTTCGCAGCACTTGTTGTTCAATAATTGGCATAAAACGGGCAGGTCAACCATTTATTGCCGATTAACCCGCCCCTTCCGTGCAGAACTTATTTATTTACATCGTAGCTGGAAACAGATGCGACAACGCGCGCAGCGTCAACATCGGACATTGCCTCGAACTTGACTTTCTCACCCGGCGCCCACGAAGAAGTGTCCGCATAGGTCTCCTCCGCTTTGATGTCATCTGCATCATAGAGAGCAAGTGTCAGGCTGACGTTAGAGAACGATATACCAGAGGTGTTCTCAACTACCGCCGTATACGTATACAGACCGTAACCGTCATCCGATTTTTCGAAATTTGCTCCCTGAATCAAACTGTTGATGGCATCCTCATAGCGGGTCTTCTCTGCTACGGACTTTCCATTCTTAATTAAGTCGTTGAAATCATCCTCGTATTTCTCCCCGACTTCCAGCCCGTAATTATCAACAAGCTTTTTGAGCTGCGCAGATCGCTTATCGTAGACCTTATTCCACTCTTCGTAATAATCCGAAGACGATTGCGAGTAATCCTCGGTCACTTTAAGCTGGTCATCAAGCAAATTCAGATACGTGATTACGTCCTGTTGCATCTTGGAATCCTTAAACCTAGCGTTCTTGAGTTCCTTGTCGTTCTTGATTTCGGCCTCAATAGCTTCCTGGATATTCTCGGTTGAATGAGGATCATCATCGTTTGCATTAGATTCAATGACGTCGGACCTTCTCTCAAACCCGGCGGCGATAACATTCATCGCCTTATCGTCGACATATTTCGACTTTGCAGCGTTTGCATCATTCTGTGAACAGGCCGAAATGAACCCCAGAGAACAGATGAGTAATACAAGCAAACCCATCATGGGCATCTTTTTAGTAATATTTCGCTTCATGACTATTTCCCTTCGATTGACGTTGCGACTCATAGCCCCTCATCAAAAAGCAGACGAATTGACAACGCGGTGGCACTATTTGATTCAAGGGCGTGAACTGGATAAACATCGAGGGAAGGAGTGGGCCCTGTGCAATAAACTCCCCTCATCAAAATGTCTAGCTAAAGAGGACGGGCGGACGGCGAACGGTCATATCCGTTCGCGTCCGCCCGTCTCCAACGATCAAACGTCGATGCGCTAACGTTCAAAAGCATTGCGGCCTCTTGCCTCGTAACCTCACCTCCTTCGAATGATTTGATGACATCGCGGTAGCTATCCGGACGTTCGAGCGTCGGTCTCCCAAATCTCACACCCCGCAGACGCGCCGACGCGATACCCTCCGCCTGGCGCTGCTTTATGTTTTCGCGCTCCACCTGAGCCACGTAACTCAAAACCTGAAGCACTAGATCGGCAATAAAAGTCCCCGTAATTCCATTGGGTTGTTCGCGTGTATCAAGCAATGGCATATCGAGCACCACGATGGCAACGCGTTTGTCCGTCGTTAGGCGACGCCATTCATCGATAACTTCACGGTAGTCGCGACCCAATCGATCGATACTCTTAATCACCAGAACGTCCCCTTCGCGCAGACGACGAAGAAGACGCCGGTACTGAGGACGCCTGAAGTCCTTTCCACTCGCTTTGTCAGCATAGATCAAATTCGTTTGGACCGGAAACCGCTCCAGCGCATCCAGTTGGCGATCCAGGTTCTGATCTGCTGACGAAACTCGAGCATACCCATAGATTCTGTTTTTCATGATTGCCCCTATCAGCCGCACGATGGCAGCTTCAGCTCATCTGAGAGCCCACTCACAATAGGGCGTGCATATTTCGCGAATGGGTTGAACCCATTTTCGGGCTCCAACGTAAGCTATTCAAGCACTGCTTCGATAACGCACGGCACCAACCTTATGCTTTGAAATGAAATTAATCGTTTTTAATTGAGATTAACTAGAATAAAATGAAATTAACCCGAGACGCTAAAGGAGGGCATTGTGGAATATCTCGAGAACCCATTTACCCCCAGTTTTGGCGAGGTTCCTGCCCATCTCGCCGGCAGGCAGCAGATTATTCGTGATTTGGACCGCGCCTTCTTGAGCCAGCGCAGGCGCCCAGAATTGACCTCGATCTTCTCAGGCGCGCGTGGAACCGGTAAAACCGCTCTCATGTCGTCGCTCGCGACAAGGGCGGAATCCCACGGCTGGATAGCCGTAAAGACGACCGCGCTCCCGGGAATGCTTGAGGAAATCGAGTTCGGGGCGAAACGTGCTGCCGGCCATCTTATCGACCCGTCTAAGAACTTCGAAGTCACCGGCCTCGGAATTGCACCGCTCGGCAGCATCGAGGTCAATCGCGTTCACGATGCCTCAACCTGGCGTTATCGCATGAGCGACATCATCGACCAGCTCAACGAGGCGGGCACCGGTCTGCTCGTCACGGTTGACGAGGTGGACCCGACACTCGACGAGATGATTCAGCTCGCAGCGACGTATCAGCACTTTGTGACCGATGGGAAACGCGTCGCCCTGCTCATGGCGGGACTTCCCAACAATGTCTCGACGTTGCTGAACCACAAGACGGTCTCGTTCCTTCGCCGCGCCCAACAATATCATCTGGGTCGCATTGCCGACTATGACGTACGCGAGGCCTTGATTCGCACAATCCAGGAAAACGATCGCCTGGCAGATGCTGAGGGAATCGATAGAGCCGTTCGCTCGATCTCTGGTTTTCCCTTCCTATTGCAACTCGTAGGCTACCGTGCCTGGGATCTCACAAGCGATTCGAAGGAAATCTCGTCACGCGACTTTGACCTGGGAATCAAAATCGCGCGCGACGAGATGGACGACCGAATCCTCGCGGCAACCTATCGGGAACTCACTGCAGAGGACAAGCGATTCCTCATCGCCATGCTCGATGACGAGGAAGAGTCCACCACCGCTGACCTTGTCGAGCGCCTTAAGCGTTCGCCGCAGCAGGTCTCCCGCTACCGACGCCGCATGATAGACGCCGGCATCATCGGGGAGCGAGGACGAGGGCTCGTCGCATTTGAATTGCCATTCTTCCGCGACTATCTCGCAGCTCAATGCGTGAAATAGGCATCAATGAGGCAAAGGGACTGTCCCTTTGCCTCATTGTCTATAGATAGCGGCCGGTGATGCTTGCGGAGCAAACTGCGATGTCGCCCGGAGTGCCGGCGCAGACGATTTGCCCGCCGGCGTCGCCACCGCCCGGGCCCATGTCGATCACGTAATCGGCGTTGCGGATAAGGTCGAGGTCATGCTCGATCACGACAACTGTGGCGCCCTTGGCAACGAGTCCGTCGAACACACTCAGCAACACCTGAACATCGAGCGGATGTAGTCCGATCGTGGGCTCGTCAAATACGAATACGGCATCATCCTGCACGCGGCCCATCTCACTCGCGAGCTTAAGGCGCTGTGCCTCACCGCCCGAAAGCGCCGGTGTGGGCTCGCCAAGCGTGAGATAACCCAGGCCCAGGTCGTGCAAGGTCTGCAAGCGCACCTGAACTTTCTTGAGTCCCACCGTAGCGTCGAGTGCCTCGTCCACGCTCATATCCATAAGCTGCGGCAACGCAAGCGGACTGCCATCCTTGCCTTCGCGATGGATATGCGAGGCGGCCTCGGCGTAGCGCGAGCCACGGCATGCCGGGCAGACGATCTCGACGTCGGGCAGAAACTGCACGTCAAGCGATATCGAGCCCGTGCCGTCGCACGTAGGGCAGCGCAGGGCACCGGTGTTGTAGCTAAAGGCGCCCGCCTTATATCCCGCCGCCTTGGCCTCGGGCGTACGTGCAAAGGCGCGGCGCAGCTCGTCATGAATGTCGGCATAGGTCGCTACCGTCGAGCGCACGTTGGCACCGATGGGCGTGGCGTCAATCAGGTTGGCACGGGCAATGCCCTCGGCATCGACCCAACGCACGTGCCCCGGCAAGCGTTCGCCGGCTGCCTGCGCCTTGAGCGCCGGGATGAGCGTCTCGAGCACCAACGTCGTCTTGCCCGAACCCGAAACGCCCGTCACCGCGACAAGGCGGCCGCGCGGGATATCGACTTCGAGCGGTTTGACGGTATGGATGGCCTCGGTTGCCATGCGGATATGGCCCTGGTCGAACATTTCCTCATCAGTCACCTGCGGACGCAAGCGCTTGGACTCTGAGCGCAAAAACGGCGCGATGCGACTGCCCTGCGATTGCTCGACCTCGTCTACCGTACCAGCGGCGATCACATTGCCGCCGCCTGCTCCGGCAACGGGACCCATCTCGACCAGATAGTCGGCATCCGCCAGTACGCGCGTATCGTGGTCGACAACAACCACGGTGTTACCGTCATCCACCAGATCTCGCATCACGCCTACCAGGCCGTCGACATTGGCAGGATGCAAGCCGATCGAAGGCTCGTCCAGCACATAAAGCACGCCTGTCGATCGGTTACGCACCACGCGAGCAAGCTGCACGCGTTGGCGCTCACCCGTGGAAAGCGTGGCGCCGGCGCGGTCGAGTGAAAGGTAATCGAGACCCAAGTCGACCAGACGACGGGCCGTGCCCAAAAATGAATCGCAGATATCCGTCGCCATGGGCCGCATCTCGGGCGGCAAGAATGCGGGCACCCCGCGCACCCACTCAATCGCCTCGCCCAGCGTCATAGCCGCCGCCTGCGCCAGATTGATACCGCGCACCTGGGGCTGGCGCGCAGCCTCGGAGAGACGCGTGCCGCCGCAATCGCGGCATGGGCCCTCGCGCAAAAAGCGCGCAACGCGTTTTAAGCCCTTATCGTCCTTGACCTTGGCGAGCGCATTCTCGACGGTATAGACGGCGTTGTAATAGGTAAAGTCGAGTGGCGTAGCGCCCTCGCCGTTTTTGGGCACGTAGAGGATGTGCTTCTTAACCGCCGGACCATGAAACACGATGTCGCGCTCTTGAGGCGTGAGCTGGTTAAACGGCACGTCGGTGCGCACGCCCATCTCGCCGGCCACCTGCTTCATCAGATCCCACATGAGCGTGCCCCAAGGAAGCACCGCGCCCTCGTTGATAGTCTTTGACTCGTCGGGTACCAAGCTCGCCTCGTCCACCTCGCGCATGACACCGGTGCCGCCGCAGGTGGGACACGCACCGCCACTGTTAAAGGCAAGGTCCTCGGCACTCGGCGCGTAGAACTCGCGGCCGCATGTCGGACACGTGAGCGACAGGCCTGCGGCAACGTTAAGGCTCGGCTCCACACGCGCCCCGCAGCGCGGGCACACATGATGGGCGCAACGGCTAAAGAGCAGACGCAGACTATTGTTGAGCTCGGTCATGGTACCAAAGGTCGAGCGCACGCCCGGCACGCTGGGGCGCTGATGCAATGCGAGCGCCGCCGGCACGTGCAGCACCTCGTCCACTTGGGCGTGCTCGGCCTGCGTCAGGCGACGGCGGGTATAGGTGCTGAGCGCCTCCAAGTAGCGGCGCGAGCCCTCGGCATAAAGAACCCCCAGCGCCAGCGAGCTCTTGCCCGAACCCGACACGCCGGCAATACCCACGAGCTTTCCCAGCGGAATATCGATATCGATGTCCTTGAGGTTGTGTACACGCGCGCCACGCACCTCGATAGCCTGCGGGCTCATCTTCTGTTCCGTCACCTTTATCACCCTACTCATGCCATAAAACTCGATCGCGAATGTACGCGCCCAGCATGGGCACGGTAAATCGGACGAGGCCGTATCCGGCAGCCTCGATGACGCGCTCGCGAATCAGGCTTGCGCGATATTTGCTCGCCCAGCTCTGGGTGCGATCGCAGCGCTCAATGATATCCGCCATGCGAGTCGGTTTGTCCTCGTCAACCGCCATGGCCTCGATAAAAAGGCGCTGTGGACTGCGCAGCCCGTAATATAGAGGCGCGTCAACCGCTTCGTAGAACTCGGAGACGGCATCCGCATGGCCATCCTCGACATCGTGCCTTTCGATGACCTGCGAGCCGCGTCGAACAGCAGACCGCCACATGTAATAGCCCACCAGCTGAACCATGTAGGGATGCCCCATGCTCTTGTGTGCCGCAAGGTCCGCCGTCTCCGCGTCAACGTGAAGACCAGCGTCTTTGACCGTCTGGATATACGAATCGCGTACCTTGGGCAAAGAGATCGCCCCCAACGTACGCTGCTGGGCACGCCGCAAAAACGTCACGCTCGGCTCTTCGAGCAGATCGTCAACCATACTGGGTAAGCCGGCGAACACCAGCGCAAGACCGCGCTGGTCGCTATCGGGCAAGCCCGTGACATCCTGGTCTCCGAGCACCTGCTGATAGAGAACGGCAAGAGCCGCCAGTTCCTCGATAGACGCCGATTGGGCCTCGTCAATCGCAAACAGTATGCCCTTGCCTGGACCGAGCTTCTTGAGGCGCTCGTTGACCAGCCCTCGCAACGTTTCGCCCTTTGCCCGCGCTGCCTCGACCGACATCCGGCCAAATGACGGCCCGAGCTCCATTGACGTCACAACGGGTTTATTCGAGCGAAGCGCGTCGGCCAAGCGGTCGCATAAGCCAAGCGAAGCGGAATCGGAGACAACCGCCCATCCGCGTTCGTTGGCCAGACGTTGCAGCTCCCGCAGGAGAACCGTTTTGCCACAGCCGCGGTTTCCCGTAATGAGCATGAGCCTGCCCGGCGCTCCGGCGCCGTTATCGAGTCCTTCCTCGAAATCCTCGATGACCGACTCGCGACCGATGAGTATCGGAGGCCGCTTGCCAGCCGTGGGCTTAAAGGGATTTGGATTCATATCGGCCTCCTCGGATTGGCAAACCCTGCCTATAGTTATACCAACTTATACCGAGTTATACCAACAGCAGGTAACAAAGGGGCCGCCCTTCTATCAACTACGGCAGAAAAACTCCGCGTCTGCTGCTCGCCAGGGGCGGAAGGTGGCGGGATCGACCTTTACGTGCGCCGCGGCGGGGACGTCGTACCATTTGACCGTGTAACCGGCGCCGTGAGAGCAAAAGACCGAATCGGGCGTGTTGGGCAGATCGGCCTCGGGCTCATAGGCGGCCGTCTCGATGACGCGCTCGGCATCATGGCAAGCCGCATAGCCGGCGAACTCCAGGTACAGATGCCCGCGACCGCTCGTGTAGGCAGCTACCTCCAGGGCATAGTCCTGCACCTCGGATGCCGGCACGCGACCCACAAGCTTCGCCCGGTCTCCCGCCATCGTCGGCGGCTCGTACTCGGCACCCATGCGCGTAGCATCCGAGAGCGCCCGACCCACGCACTCCCCCGGCACCTCGAGCTCAAAGCGGTACCACGGCTCCAACAGCACCGCCGCGCCGACCTCACGCGCCTGCATCAAACCCTGGCGAATCGCGCGGTACGTGGCCTGGCGAAAGTCGCCGCCCTCGGTGTGTTTGGCATGCGCACGGCCGCCCGTGAGCGTAATACGCACATCGGTGATGGGCGAGCCGGTCAGCACGCCCAGGTGATCGCGCTCCATGGCGTTGGTGAGTGCCAAACGCTGCCAGTTAAGATCGAGCTCGTCGGTCGAGGCCACGGTGCCAAACTGCACGCCCGAACCCGCTGGCAACGGCTCCAGGCGCAGATGCACCTCGGCATAGTGGCGCAGCGGCTCAAAGTGGCCCACGCCCTCGACCGGCTGCGAAATAGTCTCCTTATAGAGAATACCGCCGGGCTCAAACGCAATCGAAAGGCCAAAGCGATCGGCCAACACCTGCTGCACGACCTCAAGTTGCACGGCGCCCATCAACTGCAAATGAATCTGCTCAAGATGCGTATTCCAGCTTACGCCGAGCATGGGATCCTCGTCCGCCAACTCAGTCAGCGCTTTGAACACCGCGTGGACATCGTGTTCGCCCGGAAGCACCGTATAGGTGAGGACCGACGCAATGACGGGCGCATCGCCCGCAGGCTCCGCGCCCAGGGCGTCCCCTGGGCGAACGTGCGCAAGACCCGTCACGGCACAAATACCGCCAGCGGCAACTTCTTGGGCAAGCTCATACTTTTCGCCGTTATAGATGCGCACCTGGTCGATCTTTTGCTCCCAAGTGGAGGCGCCAGAGCATCCCTCGACAACTTGCTTTGCACGCAGCACACCGCCCGTCACCTTGACCCAGGCAAGACGCTCGCCACGGTCTCCACGACTCACGCGGTAGACACGCGCGGCGAACTCCTGGGGCCATGTTCGCTCGTACATCAGAGTGCACATACCGTCGAGTAGCTCGTCCACGCCTTGGTCCTTGAGCGCCGAGCCGGCAAAGCAGGGAAAGAGCTTGCGCTCGGCGACCATGCGCGACAGCGTTGCGACGGAAAGCTCACCCGCCTCAAGAAACTCGTCGAGCGCCGCCTCGTCTAACGCAGCGGCGTCCTCCTGAACGGCGCCGCCCGCCAGCAGTTCGTTGGCGTCCAGGCAGCCCTCGGAAAGACGTTGCCCAAGTTGTGCCAGCAAAACATCGCGGCCGGGATTCTCCAAATCGATCTTGTTGATATAGATGAACGTCGGGATCTCATAGCGCGCAAGCAGGCGCCACAGGGTTTCGGTATGCCCCTGCACGCCGTCGTTGGCGCCCACAACCAAAATCGCGTAGTCGAGTGCGCGCAGCGTGCGCTCCGCCTCGGCTGAAAAATCGACATGCCCTGGTGCATCCACGAGCATGACGTGGGTATCGCCATGGTCGAGCACAGCCTGCGACGAGAAGATCGTAATACCGCGCTCGCGCTCAATCTCGTTCGTATCCAGATGCGAATCGCCATCGTCCACGCGGCCGCGCTTGCGAATGCGGCCCGCGTTGAATAGCATGGCCTCGGCCAACGTGGTCTTGCCGGCATCGACATGCGCCAAGATTCCAACGACCGCTTGCTTCGACATGGCTCTCCTCTTATTGCAAGCCCATCGCACGCGGCAACGGGCGTCCTCATTCCACACTGGATGATACAATTTACGGGCCGGCGGGCGAAGCGGGCCCTATCCCCCGACCGAGCTCATCGCCCTGCGTTGCCGCGCGGCGATTTTCGTAGGTTCGCGCCTTGCGAAAGCCGGCTTGCAAAACAGCCAGCGAACGAAAATGGCCCCACCCGGGGCCATTTTCGTTCGTGCAAATTGTTGATACGCGTCCCCGCTCTTATGCCTCGCGCAGCCAGTCAAACGCAACACGCGGTGTACCGTCGGACACATACACGATGCCGGCGCGCTCAAACCCCGCCTTGAGGCTCGCGCCCTGCATGGGCAGGTTGTCCTGATGCGTGTCGATGCGCAGGTGATCGGCACGCTCCTTGGCAAAGGCAAACATCGCGGCCGCAACGCCATGCGTGGTGCCGTCGGATGCCACGCGGTGCAGCACGGCGTACGGAGTGTCGCTACGCCATTGACCGTCCTCAATGACGTCATAGCACTCGTCCGGGCCCGGTAAAAAGGCAAACGTCGCCACCACGCGGCCGTCGACTTCGCACACATAGCTGCCACCGGCAGCGATATCGGCAGCCAGCTGCTCGGCCGAAGGCGTGCCCTCGGGCCACTGCGTGGCGTTGCCATGCGCGCGCATAAAGGCGCGGGCCGCGTCATAAATAGCCATGACGGCGGGAATGTCGGTATCGAGGGTTTTTCTGATCATCACGCGGCGACCTCACGTTTATTGGTATCACTTTGATTGAGCAATGATACCAACGTTTGGAGAGGGGCGCGAAGCAGATGGGGAGCAAAAAGCGAGCCGCTTGGTCAAAAGCCAAAAGCGAGTTTTTAGGCGCTGCCACGGGCGGCGATATGAGTGACCTGTTTGCGCGCGAAGACGAGCGCCGCGACGCCCTGGACGCCGAGCGCGATGAGGCCTGGCGCTACAAGTCGTGCGAGCGCAAAAACCGTTACGACACGCGCGCCGAGGCCGAGGCTGTTATGGCCGAATGTGAAAACCGCGGGCGGCGTGGCTTGGCCTGCTACAAATGCGAATACTGCGGCGGCTGGCATTTGACGTCGCACCCTTGGAAATAGACCCCACATTGGCACGGCACTGACGGAGCGCCAGCCATCGCACACAAGCTACGGGCGCGGCGGCACCAAAACATCGTAGCGAACGGCCTTGCCCGCAAGTTGATAGCTCGGCTTAACGCCGGCAAGCAGCGGGCCCTTTACCGGCCGCTTGATAACGACCTTGCGCGGATGCACCGCAAGCGCAGCTTCGACCAACGTCTCCTCATCGGCGCACGGCTGTTCCAGATGATGCAAGAGTTGGAACTTCTTTTTAACCGCCGCGCTCTTGGTGCGTCCGGGAAACATGGGGTCCAGATACACCACGTCAGGAGCGGTGAGCTCGCCCTGCCCGAGCAGCTCAGCTGTATGGCGAAGGCCGGCAATGCTGTCCTCGCCTGCATGTAAGCGCATGCGCGCCACGGCTGTCGCAAGCGCCGGATCATCTGCCGCGCGATCCAAGGCATCCTTGAGGAGCGCCGCGATCACGCAATCCTGCTCATACAGATCGACGGTAAAGCCCGCGGCCGCCAGCAGCAGCGAATCCTCGCCAAAGCCTGCCGTGGCGTCAATCGCCCATGGGCTCTCGATGCCTTTTGCGCGCGCAGCCTTTACCAGCAGTTCTTGCTGCAGACGGCCCTGCTTGAGCCGTGGAAGCATGCGGCCAAAATCGGCACGCAGCTCCATCGTGCCGTCGGTGAGCGTGAGGCCCTCGGACTTCCCGATTAGCTCAAGCCCCGCGGACCGAGCAACAGAAAAGGGATCGACGACGCCCATGGGTACTCCTTAACAAGCAAAACGAATACGCGAGCACCGTTTATGTCGGCACCCAACCGTCCGCTATTGTCCCACATGCGACATGGCCCACAGCATCCCAATGCAAAGCACCGCCATCAATCCCGTGCACACGGCAGCGATCACAGAATCACCCATGCGCCTTCCCAACGACCGCGGCTCATGCACTTGCCCTGCTCCGTACATCATGGCTCCTCCTTGAGACCAGCTCTTACCATGGACCCATCATCGCAGCGCCGCGCATACGCTGCCATCGATTTGACTTACGCCCAGCTTTCCTTTTTGAAAGGTTGGGTTTGGCTGCGCGGGCTCAATGCGCTTTCAAACGCATGCATCGCCGCGTTGAACTACAATGTGCTTCACCATATGTGCAGCACATTGGGTGCGCCAAGTTGGCGTACTCGTATCGAAAGGACCAGCCATGAGCTTCACTCGCAAGACTCTCAAAATCCTTGCTCTCATCTACTTTGTTTTGGGCATCGCCAGCCTCGTCACCGCCGGCGTCGGTATCGCCACGGGCGGTCTCGATTCCACGTACGGTTCGTACGCCACGCTCGCAGCGGTCGTGCTTATCGCCAAGGGTCTCGTCGACCTTGCCGCAGGCGTCGCCGGTATCAAGGGCGCCAACAAGCCTTCGCAGGTGGACGGCGCGTTTAAGCTCGGTATTGTTGCCGCGGTCGCCACGCTTGCCCAAGCGGTGCTCACGCTTCCCGCGTTTGGCGGCGACGCCATCAACTTTGGCGCCTTTGTCATCGTGGTGTACGACCTGTTCTTTGTTCAGCAGGCACACGCCGTTAAGGCCGAGAACAAGGACCGCCTATAAGCGCTCGCTTCTCATAACCCCTGCAGTCAGGCAACTAAAAAGGGCCGATCGCGCATCTCCGCGGTCGGCCCTTTACGTTTGCCCAGATAAAACCTACCAAAATAAACCTGTCCCTTTTTGGCAGGTTGTTAGCTGTGGCGGTACTCGGCGATGATGAAGTCGATATCGGTCTGGAGCGTTTCCAGGTTTGCCAGGCGCTCTTTGTCGGCAGGGCGCGTGCGGTAGTAGTACGGCGTCATCTGGAACACCGCCTCGATATCGGCCTGGGTCTGGAGCGTAATATTCGCAGACACCCGCTGCGTTCCGACCAACTCGAGCTCGGTGGTCTTCGGCAGCTTCTCATCGTTAAGGTACGGCGTGTCGTAGAGCACCTCCTTGAGCCCAAAGAGATGACGGGCACCCGGCACCACGGTGTAGAGCGAGCCCTCGGGTGCCAGCACGCGGGCAAACTCGCGCTCGTTAAAGGGGGCAAAGAGCTCGGTCACCATATCGAAGGCGCCATCGGCCACGGGGACGTCCTTCATGTTGGCCACGAAATAGGTCGCATCGCCGCGCTTGGCGGCAAGGCGTACCATCTCTTTGCCCAGGTCGAAACCGTAAGCATCCACACCCGGCACCGCGCCCATGGCGCTGGTGTAGTAGCCCTCGCCGCAGCAAATATCGAGCAACGTCATGGGGCCGTTCGTAGACGCAGCGCACCCAGCCGCCCGCTCACGCACCAGCTCGACCATTGCATCGCGCAACGGCGCATAGTAGCCACGGTTTAGAAAGTCACGACGGCTGCGTGCCTGCGACTTGGGATCGCCCATGGAGTCGCCGCTCTTGGACGAGCGCAGTAGATATAGATAACCCTCGCGCGCACGGTCAAACCGGTGTCCGCCCGCACATGCGGCCCCACGCTCATCGTCCACCAACGGTTCATGGCAAACGGGACACAACAACATGGCAACTCCTTAGCGCGAACAACACAACGCCCACCATTGTCTCACGCCTTCCCCACCTAGTCATTGGGGACGTTCTTGAATGACTAGTTAGAAGAGATAAGGAGTGTCCCCAGCTGCCGACAGAAAAGGAACGTCCCCAAGTACCGACTGGTTGCATTAGGAGTATCATCATCTGCGCAAATAAGCATGAATTAGCATATTAGAGATTGAGAGCGTATGGCTGACACCGCATCTAAGCACATTGACATGACCACCGGATCGCTGTGGCGCAATATTCCCCTGTTCGCCTTCCCCGTGGCCGCCACGAGCATCTTGGAGCAGCTGTCGAACCTCATCGCCACGGTCATCATCGGTAACTTCTCGGGCGACCAGGGAACCCTCGCCATGGCGGCGGTCGGCTCCAATGTTCCGCTTACCAGTCTTATGCTCAACCTGTTTATTGGCATGTCGCTTGGCTCCAACGTGGTCATCGCCAACGCTATCGGCCGCAACGACCAAAACATGGTCAAACGCGCCGTCCATACCTCGATTTTAATGGCGCTCGTGGGCTTTGTCGTCATCGCCCTGGGCGAGATTTTTGCCGAGCCCATGCTCGCCGCGCTCAACGTTCCCGCCGAGACCATGCCGCTCGCCTCACTCTACCTACGCGTCTTTTTGCTCAGCATGCCCTCGATCTTGCTCTACAACTTTGAGGCCGCAATCTTCCGCTCCGTCGGCATCACCCGCATGCCGCTGCAGGCGCTTGCCGTGTCCACCGTCCTCAACATTGGCCTGGACCTCATCTTTGTCCCTGTACTCCACTGGGGTGTCGCGGGCGTCGCCATCGCCACCGCCATCGCTTACACCGTCAGCGCCGCTACGCTCTTTATCCGCCTACTCAAGACCGACTCCGTCGTCCGCGTCACCCCACGCGACCTGGCTATCGACCCCGTCGCCCTCAAGCGCATCGTCAAGATCGGCCTGCCCGCCGGCATCCAAAGCGCCGTCTTTGCCGTCGCCAACATCATCATCCAGTCTGCCATCAACAGCCTGGGCACCGAGGTCATGGCGGCATCGAGCGCCGCCATGAGCCTGGAGTACGTGTGCTACAACCTGCTCAACAGCTTTAGCCAGGCTTGCACTACCTTTGTGGGACAAAATCACGGCGCCCGCCAGATCGACCGCTGCACCAAGACGCTCAAGGTCTGCCTGGTCGAAGGTGGTATCGTTGCACTCACCACGATCATCGTTATTGTCGGCCTGGGGCGCGAGATCTTGTCGCTCTTTAACAGCGATCCCAACATCGTCTCGATCGGCTATATCCGCGTGTGCTCGATCTTCCCGGCGTACGCCTTTAGTATGTTCTATGAAAACATGTCAGGCTACCTGCGCGGCTTTGGTATCTCGCTCACGCCCGCCCTCATCACCATGATCTGCGTCTGCGGCATCCGCTTCTATTGGGTGTTCTGCGTGTTCCCGCACGTCCGCACTTTTGCGAACATCATGATGGTCTACCCCATCAGCCTGGGCACCACGGCGTTCTTTATGGTCGTGGCGGTACTACTTTGCCACCCGGCACGCACCTATCGCGCCACCCAAGCCAAAGCGACAGCCCGCTAAACACCGCACTCAACGCCACGCCAGTCATTAATTGACAATATGAGAGCTCATATAGTCGATAAAGCGCCTCGTGGCGATGGGCATGGTGTCCCAGCTGCGCCAAGCGGCCACCACGTCGCGCGAGGGGGCATGCACGATGGGACGTACGCGAATATCGGCACGCATGCCCTCCACAGTACGACGGTAGAGCATACTCACGCCTAGGCCCTCCTCCACCATCGCCATGATGGTGTAGTCGTCGGTGACCTCGCTCGTCACGTGCGGCGACAGGCCATGCGCCGCAAATGCATCGAGCACCAGGCTCTGTTCGCCCTCATCCAGAAGCACAAACGGATCGGAAGCCAGGTCGGCGAGCGTCACCTTTTCCTTTGCCGCCAGCGGATGCGCGGCCGGCAGCAATGCCACCAACTCGTCGTGATAGACCACGCGCTTCTCGAGCCCCGCGGTAAACCCGCGTGCCGTAAAGCAAAAATCGACCACGCCATCGTGCACCCACTGGGCGTTGCGCGTGTAATCGCCCTGCTTGAGGGTAAAGTGCACGCCCGGGTGTAGGGCTCCAAAGTCGCGAATCACGCGCGGCAACACGGTACGGCTCACGTTGGTAAACGTCGCAATGCGAATATCGGTCGACGAAAGCCCCAGCAGCTCCTGGCGCTTGCCCTCAAGCTCAGCCTCGGCAGTTACGATCTGTCGCAGATACGGCAGATACTGCTTGCCATCGCGCGTAAGCGACACACCCCGCTTACCGCGCTCGATAAGCGTGGTACCCAGCTCACGCTCGAGCGCCCTGACGGCCTGGCTCACCGCACTTTGCGTATAGCCCAGCTCGTCCGCCGCGCCCTTAAGACTGCCGCGATCGACCACCATACACACAATCTGATACCGCGATGCCATCGCGCCTCCACATCAATGCAGCCGTAAAACGTTTTGCCAGGGCTTTTTCTGCCAACATTAGTATTTCTTAATCATACTGAAGATACATTCGCTTTACTACATCCACATCTGGGAGCAGAATCCTTTTTGCGAAACCGTTCTGTAACAAAAGGAGTCCCATGGATCGCAAAAAAGCAATCGCGCTCTCATTTTCCGTTCCCGTCGCATGGGGCTTTTCGTATCCCCTCATGAAGATCGGCATGGACAGCATGAACGCCACGAGCATCGTCGCGCTACGCTGCATCATCGCCTTTGTGGTCTGCCTGCTGCTCTTCCACAAGCACGCGTTGCGCATCAACCGCGACCTTATGGTCCGTGCCGCCATCATCGGCGCCATTATGGCAACCGAGCTCACCTGCATGTGCCTGGGCTCCAGCCTCACCTCTGCCTCCACTGCCGGCTTTTTGCAGAGCCTGACGGTCGTGATCGTGCCGTTTGCCAACGCAGCCCTGCTGCGTCGCGCCCCCGAGCGCAAGGTGCTCATCGGCACGGCTATCGTCACCTGCGGCATGCTGCTGCTCTCGGGCGCCGACTTTACCAGCCTGAATCCCGGCGCAATCATCATGCTGCTCTCGGCCTTTATCTATGCCAGCCACATTATCGTGGCCAAGCGCTTTGTCGAAGAAGTCGATCCGCTGGCTCTGGGCGTTTGGCAGCTAGGCTTTGGCGGTTTGTTCTCGGGCGTCGCGGCATTCACCTTTGGCGGCTTCACGCTTCCCAGCACGCCGGGCGAAATCGTGGTCGTCGTCGCGCTCGCACTCATCTGCTCTGCCTACGGCTTTATCACCCAGACACTCGTGCAGCCCCACGTGCCTGCCGAGACCACCGGTTTCGCCTTCTCGCTCGAGCCGGTATGCTCCGCCGTCTTTTCGTTCTTCCTGGTCGGCGAGGTCCTGAGCCCCATCGCCTTCTTTGGCGCCGCCCTCATCCTCACCGGTGTCATGGTGGCAACCGTCGAGCTTCCGCGCCTCCGCGCACATGAACAGGCTCGCATGGCAGGAGCGCCCGAGCACGTCTCGTAGACCCCACTCTTCATACAGCCGTGGCATAAAGGCAACCGGTGCGCCTTTACAATAGATGCCAGCAGAGCATCTGACGTAAAGGAGCCCCATGGACGCCGCGACCCGCGACCGCAACATAGCAACTTGGTTGGGCGATGCGCCGCAGCCGGTACGTGACACTACGAACCAGCTGCTCGAGCGCATCGCCCTTTTGCGTGCTGAGCAAACCATCTACCCGGCACAAGACGACATCCTCAATGCCCTCGCCTACACGCCGGCCGACCAGGTCAAGGTTGTCATCTTGGGTCAAGACCCCTATCACGGACCCAACCAGGCCATGGGGCTGTCGTTCTCGGTCCCCGAGACGCAAACCAAGCTACCGCCGAGCCTGCGTAACATTTACAAGGAACTCAACGCCGATCTGGGTTGCCCCATTCCCGCCACGGGAGACCTAACCCCATGGGCACAGCAGGGCGTCCTGCTCCTCAACACTACGCTCACCGTGCGCGAGCATGCCGCCAACTCGCACGCCAAACTGGGCTGGAGCACCCTGACCGACTACGTTATCGAACGCTGCTGCCAGCTGCCCCAGCCGGTAGTCTTTTTGGCATGGGGTCGCTTTGCCCAGCAGATGGTCGAAGGCAAGCTCGTCGCAACTGGTGCGGGCAAGGCAACCGGCAAGTTCTGCCTGGCATCCACGCACCCCTCGCCGCTTTCGGCCAATCGTGCCACGGCAGAACTCCCCGCTTTTATGGGGTCGCGTCCCTTCTCGGCAGCCAATCGGATACTCGAACAGCACGACTCGACCCCCGTCAACTGGACTTGCCTCGGCTAACAATCGATGCATCAAAAACGCGCCCGACGGTTTTCTGTCGGGCGCGTTTCCTATTCGGGCCAAATAAATTGTGTGCGGCCGGCCTCGCCGCCATCGATCAGCAGACTCTGCCCGGTCATAAACCGGTTGGTCACGCCCACAAAGTAGATCCACTCGGCGATCTCTTGGGCAGTGGCCCAGCGCTTAAGCGGCGTGAGCTCCATAATCTGGTTCCACAGGTGCTCGTCTTCCATCACGCAACGGTTGAGCGGCGTGATAACGCCGCCCGGGTCCACACTGTTGGCGATGGCCTGCGGTGCCAAGCGGTTTGCAAGGTTCTTGGTGTAGGCGATAACGCCGCCCTTGCTGGCGGCATAGACGGGAAACTCCGACCCCGTATGCCCACTCGCCGACCCCACATTGACCACGGATTTGATAGCGGGCGCCGGCTTGGCGACAAGCCCCTCCCCCACAAAAGCGTAGCGCTCGGTCACGTTGATGGTGCCACACAGGTTGGCGGCGATATCGTCGGCCGAATCCTGCGTACCGGCAACGTTCACGATCACTTGGGGTTCAAGGTCGCCTGGAAACGAGTCCGGCTCGCGAACATCAACGATCAGATGGCGGTAGCGCTCGTGCTCGATCGCTGCCGGCAGCAGATCAAAGCCCACGACCTCGTGGCCCTCGTCCAAAAAGCGCTGCACGCATGCGGCTCCGATACCGCCCGAAGCGCCCGTGATCAAAACCCGCATACTTGCTCCTTAGGCGGTTGCGTGGCGCTCGAGGTACTCGGAGCCCACGTTCTCGCGCTCCCAGCCGCGCACGACCTTGTAGCCCACGGGGCTCAGGAAGACCTCGCACAGCAGCTCGGCGACAGCGCCCGTCAGCGAGCACATGAGGACCTGCACCCAGGTCCAGCCGAAGAACGTGTGGCTCACCACAATGGCAAAGACCAGGTTGTCGATAAACTGGCCAACACCCGTGGACACATAGGAGCGGAAGGCGAAGCTCGCAAAGTTATTCTTTTTGAGCATGCGGCCGAGCGACTGGTTGAGCGTGGAGTTAACCACGGCAGAAACGAGCATTGCCAGCGAAGAGCCCAGCACCACGTACCAGGTGCCGCCGATGGTGGCGTTAAGGGCGGTGTTGACCTCGATCATGCCCGTGTCGTAGTAGGCGCCCCACATGCCGGGCGTGAGCGAACATGCCCAAAAGCACAGGCTCACGGCGAGGTTGACCAGCAGCGCGAGGATAGAGATTTTGATGGATGCCTTGGCGCCAAAGCGCTTGCAAATCATGTCCTGGCACAAAAACGAAACCCAGCTCACCACAAAGCCGCAATCGAGTGCCAGATACGGCAGGCTGATGAGCTCCTTGTTGGCCAGCAGGTTCATCATGATGACGCTCACGAAAAACAGCGAAACCGTTGCCGCGGGAATGCTCCGCAACAGGACCTTGTAGTCCTCCATGACCTTCTTGATCATTATGTACTCCTTTGGTTTTAGGTTTAACGAGCAGGATATCGGACCCGAACTGCTCGGACGCCCCGGTCTTGAGACGACGGTGGGTATGATAGCCGCTCACACGGCATCAGGCAAGCAAACGGCGCGGCAGCCCCGCAGGGCCACCGCGCCGATGCGTTAAAACGCTACGTTGCCAAACTCCGACAGGATAAGGTCGGGGTTGTGGTCGGTTGCCCAATCCACGTTCCACGGGCTCGTGAACAGCAGCAGCTTACCGCCGCGCATGTCCTCGACACGCAGGGTGTCGCGCGTGAGCGAAAGGCCCGGGATATCGATGGTGTCGGGGTCGTTCTGGATCCAGCGGATGTCCGTATAGGGCAGTGGCTGGCGACGAACCTCAACACGGTACTCGGCCTTGAGGCGGCGCTCGAGTACCTCAAACTGCAGCACGCCGACCACGCCCACGATGACGCTCTCCATGCCGGCACCCAGCTCGCGGAAGATCTGGATGGCACCCTCCTGGGCAAGCTCCTCCATGCCCTTGACGAACTGCTTGCGCTTGAGCGTGTCGACCTGCGTAATGCGAGCGAACATCTCGGGGGCAAACGTCGGGATCTGCGGATACTGCACGTGGCGCTTGCCAGAGCACACAGTGTCGCCGATGCTAAAGATACCCGGATCGAACAGGCCCACGATATCGCCCGCGTACGCCTCGTCAACAATCGCACGGTCATCGGCCATCATCGAGGTGCCAGTAGCAAGCTTAAGCTTGCGGTTGCCCTGCACGTGGAAGGCGTCCATGCCGCGCTCGAACTTGCCCGAGCAAATGCGCACAAAGGCGATGCGGTCGCGGTGGTTCTTGTTCATGTTGGCCTGGATCTTAAACACAAAGCCGCTAAAGTCGTCGCGGCAGGGATCGACCGGCTCGCTGGTGAGCGTATCGGTATAGGCGCGCGGCGTCGGGGCCAGACGCAGGAACTCCTTGAGGAAGGGCTCCACGCCAAAGTTGGTGAGCGCCGAGCCAAAGAACGCCGGGCTCAGCTTGCCGCAGGCCACAGCATCCAAGTCGAGCTCGTCGCCAGCGCCATCGAGCAGCTCGATGTCGTCCATCAGGTTCTTATGGTTCTCCTCGCCGATGAGCTCATCCATGGCAGGGTCGCCCAGCTCGGCCTCGACCTCGGCGACCTTCTTGGTGGCGTTGGCGTGGCCGTCGCCCTCGAAGGCAATGACGCGACGAGTCTGACGGTCGAACACGCCGCGGAAGTTGCGGCCGCTGCCGATCGGCCAGTTCATGGGATACGTATTGATGCCCAGGACGTTCTCGATCTCTTCCATGAGCTCAAACGGATCGCGAGCCTCGTGGTCGAGCTTGTTCACAAAGGTGAAGATGGGAATGTGGCGCAGCGTACAGACCTTAAAGAGCTTTTTGGTCTGGGCCTCGACGCCCTTGGCGCCGTCGATGACCATGACTGCGGCGTCGGCGGCCATAAGGGTACGGTAGGTATCCTCCGAGAAGTCCTGGTGGCCGGGGGTATCGAGGATGTTGACGCAGGCGCCGTTGTAGGTGAACTGCAGCACCGAGGAGGTAACGGAAATGCCGCGCTCCTTCTCGATGTCCATCCAGTCCGAAACGGCATGCTTGGCCGAGCTCTTGCCCTTGACCGAGCCGGCGGTCTGGATGCTGCCGGTATAGAGCAGCAGCTTCTCGGTAAGCGTGGTCTTACCGGCGTCCGGGTGGCTGATGATCGCGAATGTGCGGCGCGACGAGATTTCATCCGACAGGCTTGCCATGCGGATCCTTTCTTGCATTGAGTGCATTACGTCGTTGTAACCGTATTATTGTAGCCGCGAAATCTCGCTCTAGGGCGCCTATCAGGACAAATTCATCAGTTGGGGTCTGGGTAGCCGGCTTAATCCGTATTTGGCTCTTGCATAACTGTGCATAGTGTATATATACTGTGCTTACCGGTTATATACACGTGTAGCCCAACAGCTAAGGAGCCGCTGTGGACATTATCCTATCCAATTCGAGCGACAAGCCCATCTACGAGCAGATATCCTCGCAGGTCAAAGCTCAAATCCTTTCGGGCACGCTCGCCGCGGGAGCCAAACTCCCCAGCATCCGTGCACTCGCGAGCGACCTTGGCGTGAGCGTCATCACCACCAAGCGCGCCTACGCCGACCTGGAGCAGCTCGGTTTTATCTGCACCGTGCAGGGCAAGGGCTGTTTTGTCGCCGAGGGCAACCAGGAGCTCTTGCGCGAAAACCAGCTCTGCCATATCGAAGAGCTACTTGCGAAAGCGGCAAGCCAAGCCGAAACCCTGGGCGTCACACGCGACAAGCTGCACGAGATGCTCGACCTGGTAGCCCCCGAAACCATGCAGTAGCCATCTGCAAGAAAGGCTATACCATGCAGAACTTGCTAGAACTCAAAGGTATCTCACGCCGTGTGAGCGACCGCTTTTCACTACGCGATGTCACGCTCGCCGTGGAGCCCGGCCAGATTGTTGGCTTTGTGGGCGCAAACGGCGCCGGCAAGACGACGACGATTCGAGCCGCGCTCGGGCTTATCAAACTCGATGCCGGCGAAGTGCACCTGTTTGGGCAGCGCTGTGGCGCCGACGCACCCGGTGAAGCGCAGCGCTGCTTGCGCTCCCACGTCGGTCTTGTCCTGGACACATGCCCCTTCCCCTCCACGCTCAAGGTGGCCGAAGTCGAGGCACTCGTAAGCCCGGCATACCCCACCTGGAGCCATGGCACCTTCGCCGACCTCATTAGCCGATTTGGCCTGGATCCCAAAACAAAGGTCAAGGACCTTTCCCGCGGTATGGGCATGAAGCTGCAACTTGCCTGCGCACTCAGCCACAATGCCAAGCTGCTCGTTTTGGACGAAGCCACTGCAGGCCTTGATCCCATGGCGCGCGAGGAACTGCTCGACGAGCTGCTTGCCTTTGTCGCCGACGGCCAGCACAGCGTGCTGCTCTCGAGCCACATTACGTCCGACCTCGATCGCACCGCTGATCGCGTCATCTGCATCGATGCTGGCTCGATTGTGTTTGACCTGCCGCGCGAGGATATTACCGACCGCGCCGGCATCGCCCACTGTACCCAAGCACAGGCCGCCGAGCTTATGGTTTGCGTCGAAGGCGCCCGTGCCGTCCACCACGCCTACAGCGTGGACGTGCTCGTGCCCAACCGTCGCGAAACGCTCGAGGCCTTCCCCGAGATTCCCTGCGATCGGGCAACCATTGACGACTATCTGCGCCTCACGCTGAAAGGGACTTCGAAATGAAACGTGCCTTTATGTCCGAGCTCGCCATCGTTCGCACGCTCACCCCGAGCATCGCGGGTGTCGGGCTGTTCATCTTCGTCGTGTTGACCCTCGCCAACGCGACAGACGGCGATTCCGGTATGAGCGCCGGCGCCTGTGCGGTCAGCGCAATGTCGCCCATCATAATCATGAACTCGCTAGCTGGCTACGATAACCAAAACGGCTGGGAGCGTTATCGAGCAACGTTGCCCTTCTCGCGCAAAGACATTATTTGCGCACGCTACCTGTGCATCGTTGTCTTCTCGGTCGTCATGGCATGTGCAGCCACGCTTTTGAGCATCGCCTCCATCCCGCTCTTCAACAGCGCGGGCATTCCTTCGACGGGACAGACGATCTTTGGAATCGCAACCGCCTCGGCGGCATCAATGCTCATCTCCCTCATGATGGTATTCTTGGCACAGCCGCTGTTCTTCCGATTTGGACACATGGAGGCGCTGCGCCTATCCCTTGGCCTGTTTGCCCTGTTTGGCTGCGGCACCATGGCAATGCTGAGTTCCTCCAACCCCATCAGCAACTGGCTCATGTCGATTGCCGGAGCGAATCCCGATCCCGCCGTCCTTGGCTGTCTGTGTGCAGGAATTGCAGTACTGGCGCTCGCACTATGTGCAATCAGCTGCGCTGTCAGCACCAAGGTTTATCGAGTACGCGATCTGTAGCCACGCGTGTCTCAATCCACGAAGGACGCGATCGCCGCCCCTCCCCGTAAATCCGTGACAAATGGCATATCCCTGGCGTGAGCCACCGTACTACTTGCGCAGCGGCTTGGGCAGCGGAATGCCGGCGGCGATGGCGGCAGCGATGATCATACAGACGATGCCTTTGAGTGGGAAGCACATGAGCAGCAGGCCCACGACCATGACCGGCTGACGCATGACGGCGCCCATCGTCGATGCCGTGCAGACGGCGACGCAAAAGACCGGATCTGCGCCGGTGAGGATGGCAAGGCCATAGCCCAGGCTTACGCCCGAGAAGATAACCGGAAAGAAGTGGCCGCCGCGCCAACCAAGGTTGATGAGGGCGGGCGTCAGCATGGCCTTAACAAGACCGGTCGCGATAAGCACGCCGGCGGGAATGGTCAGATAGGTTTCCATGAGCACGTCGGCCTGCGTCTCGCCGGCAAACATGGTGAAGGGCAGAGCCGTACCGCAGGCGGCAAGTACCAGACCGGCCAGCATGGCCTTAGCGATGGGGTGCTCCCCTATTGCGTGGGCAAGCACTTCGCTCGCGTGCTCAGAGACAAAGTACAGCCAGCCGCAGATTGTTCCGATCAGCGACAGAGGAATGAGCCAGGTAAGCTCCAGGTTGCCCACCTCGGCGGACTCGAACCTCGGCATACCCATGCCGCCGCCCACAAGCTGGCCAAGCAGCAGGTAGGTGCCCAGACCGCCGGCAATCGCAATGCCGTAGACCACGGTCTTTTGCGCCTTGGGCAGCTTGATGGTGACCTCGTCGGACACGGACTCATCGTCGGCGTCTTCGCCCTGGCCGTCGGCGCTGCCGGCAAGCGGTGCCACAAAACCAAAGACGGGCGCGGTAAAGAGCGCCGTCAGGGCAGCCTGGGTGCCCAGCAGCGTAAGCTCCCTAAACTCGGCGCCAAAGCGACGCATGCGGTCGCCGACCCAACTGCACAGACCTGCGATAACGCCGGTCAGGCCGGCCTCCGGTCCAATGCTTCCGCCAAACAGCAGCGGCAGCAATGCCGCGAGCGAAAGCTTGCCCAGGTTGTCGTACGGATAGCGCCCGTCTTGCTTAACCTTAGCCATCACCTGGTTGAGGTCATCGGTCTTGGTGCCTGTCATCTTTTCGTACAGACCGATTAACAGGCCGCCCAGCAGGCAGATAAAAAACGGGTACGGCAGAAAGCCAAACGGGCCGCTGGCAAGCTCGGGCGAAGCGACGCCCAGCGCGTGCGGAATCTCGGTCCATAGATAGTCGATACCGTGCTCCATCGCAAAAAAGAACAGCCAGACCGCAGCACCTGCGAGTGCACCGGTCACGGCAACGCTGACCAAAAACAGCGCGCGGTTTGTGGGTTTGGCAAGGTTATCCATCGGGTCCTCCCGCGGTTAAAGTCGACATAGATACGTTTTATTGTAGAGTGAGCGTTGCTCGAACGAGCCAACCATCTGCGCCGCAAACGGCACCATTGGGAGTCATGGTGGGGCAGGCTCAAGACTTATCCGTTGATAATCGAGACAATCTCGCGCAAATCGTCGGCAAAGTAGATGCCGTGCTGGCGCCTCGGGCTCGAAAGCCCTTTATCAATCATGTGCCCGAGCAGCGCCTTGAGGTCGTTGTAGTAACCGTCCAGGTTATACAGGATGCACGGAGCACTCAGGTGTCCCAACGACACGGCGGACATGACCTCGGCAATCTCCTCGAGCGTGCCCGTACCGCCCGGAAATGCGATGAACGCATCGCCGAGCTCAATCATCTTGGCCTTGCGCTCCGCCATATCGCTCGTCACGATAAGGTCGTTGATACCGTCATGTTGAAACTCGGCCTCGATAAAAAAGCTCGGCTCAACACCCGTCACGTGTCCACCCGCCTCGAGTACGCTATCGGCGAGCGCACCCATCAGGCCCGATTTGGACCCGCCGTATACCAGCGCGTGCCCGTTGGCGCCAATCCAGTTGCCCAGCTCCTGCACCGCGGGCAGAAACGCCGGATCATTGCCGGCACTGGCACCCAGATACACGGTGATATTCATATTTGGTCCCCCTTGTTGTGGCGCACGACGTTCGTCTTAGCGCTGGCGTCGACGATACTCGCGCACGCGACGCGAAAGATCGGCGAGCTCGTCACGATCGAGCTCTTCCAAATGCTCAAGATCGTCCATAAAGCGCGCCATGGTGTCCTTTTGGCGCAGCTTGATAAGCGTATTGCAGTAGTTCACCGCCACGCCCGTGAGCATGGCGATGTAGAAGATACTGATGACGCTTAGGATAACGGTAATGCCGCGGGCAACCGGCGTTTCGGCGGGGATATCGCCAAAGCCGATCGTCGAGACCGTCTCAAAGCTAAACCAGAGACCATCGCCAAACGTGAGGGTCGTGGGCTCGGACAGCCAGACAGCCGTCGAGCACAGCAGATAGAAGATAAGAAACAGACCCGTGATGCGCGCAAAGCCAGCCTGGCGCAACACGTCGGCAAGCGTCCTCAACTTGTTCATCGCGACCCCTTTTCCCAGACGTCCAATCTCGTTCGCTCGGTATTGTCCCACGCCTCCCCCGCAAACGAAACTAGTCATTGGGAACTAGTCATTGGGGACGTTCTTAAATGACTAGTCAAACAAGAACGTCCCCAATGACTAGTCGTTTAAGAACGTCCCCGATGACTGCCGGGCGGGAGCGTTTAGCGGTACAGCTGCCGACTGGGCAGGCTGAGCTGGTATCCTTATGCGGTAATGTCTCGATTCGTTAGGATTGCATGTGAGAGCTGCCGTTGTCCTTCGTTCAGTTATATATCGCACCCTGGCCGTCGCGCTTGCCGCGCTTGCCGTACTGAGCACCATCATGCCCGCCCCCGCCTTTGCCGCCGACTCCGATCAGTCAGTCAAGACGGTCCGCGTTGGTTGGCTCGTCAACAACGAGGGCTTCCAGGACGGCACCCCCGGCGAGCGTCTCTCGGGATGGGGTTACGAGTACCTCCAGACCCTGTCGTACTACACGCCCGGCTGGCGGTACGAATACGTCTCCGGCACCTTCACCGAGCTTATGGACATGCTCAAGGCAGGCGAGATCGACCTCATGCCCAACATCTCCTACTCCGAGGAACGTGCCCAAAAGCTGCTCTTTTCCTCGAACCCCGAGGGCACCGAGCGCTACTACATCTACGCCAAGCCCGATCGCGACGATCTGGCCAAGGGTGACCCCCAAGCGCTCCAAGGCCTCACCATCGGCTACAACCCCGACGTTATGCAAACCTTCGTTGGCCAGCAGTGGCTCACCAACGAAGGAATCACCTGCACATACAGGGAGTATGACGGAGGCTCCGTTCTCTTTGACGCGCTCGCAAACGACGAAGTCGATGCCGTCATCATGAACGACACCATTTCCTCGCCCGATGCCTCCCCCATGTTCTACGTTGGCTCGAGTGACTACTATTTTGCCGTCCCCAAAAGCCGCCCCGACCTGATGAACGACATCAATGCCGCCATGACGTCAATCGCCCGCGTCAACCCACGCTATATCGACGAAGTCAAATCTAACTACTCGGCCCAAAACAGCGGTTCATCATCGCTCAACGGCCCCGAACGTTCCTGGCTCAAGGCGAACAACAACACCATCACGCTCGGCTACATTACGGGCAAACTCCCCTACTGCAACGAAGACGAAGGCAGCAAAATAGAAGGCTCGCTCGCATCGCTTGCGACGACGCTGCACGATAAATTTGGCATTACGGTCAAAACCGTCGCCTTTGATAGCTACAAGATGATGTCAAAGGCCCTGTCAAAGGAAAGCATAGACGTTGCGCTGCCGGTATACCGAGATTACTGGTTTGCCGAGCAAACAGGCGTTGTGCAGTCGATATCGTTGGGGACCATATCCCTCACCGCCATCCACACCGGCAGCAACCTAAACAAAGACCTTCAGAACATCGCCTGTACCAAATCATCGTTTGTCAACAAAAATGCACTTGAAAGTCTGTTCCCCACAGCGACCGTAACCGAATACCAATCCGACGATGAAGCGTTCGACGCCCTCAGGAAGGGAACGGCGCACTGCATCGTCGCTCCTAGTTCACGCGTAAAAACCATCGGTGACCGTTACGATCTCGAGGACTGCGAGACGACCGAGCTCCCTGACACCTGTGAGCTCTCGTGCTGGATTTCGCGCGGAAAACCCGAGCTGTTGGGAATCATCAACAAGGGCATCATCAATGCCGGAGAATCGCTCTCCGCAAGCAATTTCTCCTCCACGTCGTACACGGCCCAGGAATCCAACACGCTTCAATTCCTTTATCGCAACCGCACCGCCATTGCAGCTACCCTCATCGGTATGTTGTCGGTCGGCATCGTCCTGCTCATCTGGGCGCTCGTACGCGCTCGAACCGAGCGCAAAAAAGCCGATGCCGCCAACGCCGCCAAGACGGCATTCCTCACGCGCATGAGCCACGACATCCGTACGCCGCTCAACGGTATCCTGGGCCTTATCGAGATCGAGGAATTGAAGGAAGGCGATATCCAGGTCGCCCGCGAGAGCCGTGCCAAGGCGCGCGTTGCCGCCAATCACCTGCTCTCGCTGATCAACGACATCCTCGAGATGGGCAAAATCGAAGACCGCAAGCTAACACTGGAGCATGCGCCTTTTAACCTCAAAGAGCTCTGCGACGACACACTGGTGCTGTGCAAGCTCCGCGCGTCCAGTAACGGCAT
The DNA here is from genome assembly GCA_937934165.1 of uncultured Collinsella sp. Taxonomy (GTDB): domain Bacteria; phylum Actinomycetota; class Coriobacteriia; order Coriobacteriales; family Coriobacteriaceae; genus Collinsella. The sequence continues at coordinate 28,664 of CALGZX010000082.1, read as the reverse complement.
CACAATGCAGGACAATAGTCTGCCGTACGCCACGGGGCCATACATGATCGGCAGTCCCACCCATATCCGACAGATCATGATCAACCTGTTAGACAACAAATTAAGTACAACAAGCGCGGCGGCTCCGTCACCTTTAGTTCAAAGACCAAGCCACTCGATGATGGGCGCGCGCTCTTTTGCTTTAGCGTTTCGGATACCGGCATTGGCATGGCTCCCGAGTTTTTAAAGCATATCTATGAACCGTTTGCCCAAGAAGGTGACGATGCGCGCAGCAAGTTCCAAGGAACCGGCATGGGCATGCCAATCGTCAAGTCGCTTATTGAACTGATGGGCGGTACGATTGAGATTTCGAGTGAGGTTGGCGTGGGGAGTACGTTCAACGTCCAGATTCCGCTCGATATCGACAAGAACCCTCAGGCGCGGGCAGATACGGTCGAGGGGGTGCTCGACTGCTCGCTCGCCGACATGAACGTGTTGCTCGCCGAAGACAACGAATTGAATGCCGAGATTGCCCAGACGCTGCTCGAAAGCGAAGGCATTGTCGTAACTCGCGCCGCCGATGGCAACGAAGCGGTCGACCTATACGTTGGCCGTCCCGCCGGCAGCTTCGATGCGATTCTGATGGACATCATGATGCCGGGCATGGACGGCTATGAGGCAACCCGCGCGATTCGTCTGAGCGAGAAGGTCGATGCAGCCGATATCCCCATCATCGCGCTCACCGCCAACGCCTTTGCCGAGGACGCCAAGGCGGCACACGATGCCGGCATGAACGCCCATCTGTCCAAACCGCTCGACTTTAACAAGCTCAAAAACATACTCGCCCGCATCAAGAAAAACGGATCCGTTTCGCTATAGTTTGTGCTCAACCACCACGCACGACCAGAAAGGAAACCAACGATGTTTAGGCCCTTACGTCGAAAGAAACGCGCCATCACTGACGAGGAAGCGCGCGAACTGCTCGCTACCTGCAAGCGCGGCGTCTTTGCCGTCAACGGCGACGATGGCTACCCGTACGCCATTCCCGTCAACTACTTCTTTGACGACGAGCACGACAAGATTTATTTCCATGGCGCCAAGGCTGGCCACAAGGTCGACGCACTCAAGCGCGATGACAAGGTCTGCTTTACCGTTTACGGCAACGAGTGGTACCAGGACGGTGACTGGGCTCCCTACGTTATGAGTACCGTGGTCTTTGGCCGTTGTCGCCTGGCGAATGACACCCCCGCGTTTATCGAGGACAAAGTCCGCCAGCTCGCGCTTAAGTACTACCCTTCTGCCGAGGAAGTCGAAGAGGAAATCGCCAAAGACATCAAGGGCGTCCAGCTCTACGAGATTACGATTGAGCATCTTTGCGGCAAGCAGATTCAAGAAAAGTAAGCCTCTCAGCAGGTCTGCGCCCAATTGCTACAGATGCTTTACCATGTGGGGCCTTCCAGCCGGCTTGGCAGAAGGCCCCGCATGCAGCACACGCCTACCGTGCATTAAAAACGTAGCGGTCCAAGCGATCGCACGCTTCCCTTACGCGCGAAAGCGGCAGCGCCAGATTCACACGAATGTGGCAGGGTCCATGGAACGGGCGGCCGTCCTGATACCCCACGCCCACGCGCGCCCCCTCGTCGAGCAGCCACTGAATATCGCGGCCATGCTCGCGGCACCACTCGGCGCAGTCAATAAACACCATGTACGTGCCCTGCGGACGTGAAAACGCGACGCCCTTCCAGTGTTTTTCTGCATACGTGCAGAAGTACTCGATATTGCCGGCAAGCACCTGGTTGAGCTCGTCCACCCACTCGTAGCCCTGCGGCTGGTAGGCACCGATAAGCGCATGCATAGAGAGGACGTTCATCTCGTTGTAGTGGGTCTTGTCGGACACGGCGCACACGCGGTCGCGCAGCGTCTCGTTATAGATGATGTGGTAGCTGCCGACCAGGCCCGCCAGGTTGAACGTCTTGCTGGGCGCATAGAGGGCAACCGTGCGCATGCGGGCGTCCTCGCTTACCGACTGCGTCGGAATATGCTTGTGTCCCGGCAGGATGATATCGGACCAAATCTCGTCCGAGATCACCACGCAATCGTGCTGGCGATAAATGTCCATGGCGCGCTCGATCTCGTCGCGCTCCCATACGCGGCCGCAGGGATTGTGCGGCGAGCAGAACACCGCGGCATGGATGTGGTTTTGGGCGAGTTTGCGCTCCATGTCCTCAAAGTCCATGCGCCACACGCCCTGGTCGTCAAGTTTAAGCGGGCTGTGGACAATACGATAACCCGCGGCTTCGATAGACTTGGTAAAACCAATGTAGGTGGGGCTATGGACCAGCACCGCATCGCCCGGCTGGACATACGCGCGTAGCGTCGACACGACCCCGCCCAGCACGCCGTTTTCGTAGCCAATATGCTCAGGTGCCAGGCCCTCGACGCCATTACGGCGGCTCTGCCATTCGATGATGCGGTCGAAATACTCGGGGCGCGGATTGAAATAGCCAAACATGGGGTGCTGGGCACGCTGAATGATGTGTTCCTGGACCGTGGGCACCGTGGCAAAATTCATGTCGGCCACCCACATGGGAATGCGATCGAAGCTCTCATCGGGTGCGTTCGGAGCCATACCGGGGATCTCGCCCCAGGAGTCAACGGCGATGGCGTCCATGCCGTGGCGGTCGATGATTGAAGTGAAGTCGTATTTCATGCTGGACTCCCGTGCAAAGTTGATTGTTTTGGTAGGCGTTATTGTCCACCAGCGTGGACGGTTTTGGCGCGGGGTTTGGCGCTTAATTTGACGGGTGCGGACGAATGGCTGGTTAGTCTTGCGCGTCGTTGACGGCGGTTACGGTTAGCTGGGTTTCGTCGACCGTAAACGATATGTCGAGCCCAGCGTAAGCCAAGTGGTAAATGCGGGTTGGCTCGTGCTTGCTACCCGCGCGGCGCGGATCTTGGCGAAGAACCTCAACCAGACCGGGGAGCTTTGCAGGCGGGACCATGTCTTGAAGCGCTTGCGGGAACTCAACATCGAGCTCTTGCCACGGAGCACCCTCAATCCAGCCGCCCGTTGCATCCGGGTGGCAGTCCGCAAACGGAATGTAGGGCTTAATGTCGTAGATGGGCGTGCCGTCGCGCAGATCGGCCCCCAGCACATGGATGATGGGGCCGTCGTCGGTAAGCTCCACGCGGTCGAGCTTAACGCAGGTGAGCCCGATGGGGTTAGGGCGAAACGGACTGCGTGTGGCAAACACTCCCACACGTTCGGCTCCGCCCAGACGCGGCGGACGCACGGTTTTCGACCATTTTGCGTTGGTGCCGGACCTGTCCTGCGACTTGGCATCGGCAGCTATGTCTTTAGCCGTGCCGCCGGGCGTTCCATTTTCGAAGCGCCACAGCAGCCACAGGTGAGAGAAGGAGTCCAGACCCTCAACTGCTGCATTGGAGGCAAATTCCGGCTCAAAGACGATGCGCCCCTGCAGATGGGGCGCCAAAAAGCTGTTGCGCGGAATGCCGAACTTCTGCGGCAGGTCGGTATGTATGTGTGCGATAGGTTCCATGCCGGTCATTGTACGGCATGGAGGCGCGGGGCGTTGCGCGCAATTCTTCGCCGCGGACTCCTGTCGTGCAACCAACGGTTGCTTGGAAGGGCGCCTGCCGCCGCGTATGCTTAAGCCATCAACCAGCAGAAAGGAGCCATTATGGCCTTTGCAGAAAAGCTCATTGCCATCCGTCGCGCCCATCACCTTACCCAAGAGCAGCTCGCCGCTAAGCTCTTCGTCACACGCCAGGCCATCAGCCGTTGGGAGCGCGGCGAAGTCACCCCGGGCATCGACATGATGAAGCTCATCGCCGCCGTGACTGGCGAGCCCCTGTCTCATCTGCTCGAAATGCCCGAGCACTATTGTCAGAGCTGCGGCATGATACTCACGCCCGACGACTGCGGCACCGATGCCACGGGCACCGCGACCGATCATTACTGCAAGTGGTGCTACGACCACGGCAAGTACACCTATGACACCACCATGGAGGCAATGATTGAGGATTGTGCCCCGCGCCTGGCACAAAACACCGGCATGTCGCTCGACGAAGCCGTCTCGCTCATGGGCGCCGTCCTGCCGCAACTGGAGCGCTGGCGCACCGTGCAGGAAAACGAAGAGCGCTACGGCGCCGAAGCCCGGAAGCGCTACGGCGACGAGGCGATCGACGCAGCAAACGAAGCACTGCTGGACATGGACCCCGAGACATGGAACGACATGAAGGAACTTGAACGCGCTATTCTGGGCCAACTCTCGATTGCCATGGGCGATGGCGATGCGAATGGAAGCGAGGCTCGCAAGCTTGTCGCGATGCATCGTCGTTGGATTGGTCTCAACTGGGGACGCGAACCCCAGAACGAAGCGTACCTGGGCCTCGCCAATGGTTATCTTGCCGACCAGCGCTTTGTTGACTACTACGACAAGCCCTGCGGCACCGGAGCCACGGCGTTTCTGGTCCAGGCCATCGAGTCGTCGTTGACGCGCGCATAGACCGCGGCGGCTTTGGGTATTTCAATCAAAACCGCAACCGATTGGAGACCTATGGCTACTAATCATGAGCTCACGCTATTCGTTATGACCGGCTGCCCGTACTGCATAAAGGTCAAGCGCTTTTTGGCCGATAACGGCGTGACCATTCCTGAACGCAATATCTCGACCGATTCCGATGCCGAGCAAACGCTTATCTCCGTCGGCGGAAAACGCCAGGTTCCCTGCCTGTTCATCGACGGCAAGCCACTCTACGAGTCGAGCGACATCATCGCGTGGGTACAGGAGAACCTGCTCTAGTACGCGCATCCCGTCCGTCCAAGGCCCCACCCCATACGGCCTAAACATGTACACCAGCATCCAAAGTCGACATTTTTCGACATCTTTGGATGCTGGTGTACAGCTTTTGCAACATAGTCATTGGGGACGTTCTTAAATGACTAGTCGTTAAAGAACGTCCCCGATGTCTAACTAGCCGCGGAAGCGAGCTATGGGTGCGAGTGGCTGCTCGCGAAAGACGCGCTCGACGGCGGCGCGGTATTCGTCGACTTTTTTGGTCTTACGTACGAGCTTGTGAACGGTAGCGGGGTCAGCGAAAGCGCACTTGGCGTAGAACCACCACTCCTTCATACGAAAGACCGCGTTGCCGCCAATCTCTTCTGCATAGACCGCAAACAGAGTGTCGTGGAAACGCTGCAGTTCGGCTGCCGTGGCAGCAGGACCGCCCTTAACCATGCGAGCCAGCGCGGGGTTCGCGAGCAGGCCACGCCCTAGCATTACATGGCGCGTGTCGGGATAGGCCTCCGCCAGCGCGTCCATATCCTCAAGATCGAAAATGTCGCCGTTATAGGCCACCGGAAACGGCGCACGCTCCAGCGTCTCGCCGTAAAACTCCTTGCGCGGCGAGCCCGTATAACGGTCCTTCTGTACGCGCGGGTGCACAATCAGCTCTGCCAACGGCATGCGGCAATACAGATCGAGCACACGTTCATACTCGTCATCGCGTTCCAACCCCAGCCTGGTCTTTACCGATACCGGCAACGGCGACCGCTCGCACACATCGCTTAAGAACGCCTCGAGCTCGTCGAGATTGCGCAAGAAACCCGAGCCCTTGCCCTTGGCGACAACCGTTCCCGAGGGGCAGCCAAGGTTGAGATTGACCTCGCGGTAGCCCATGTCGGCGAGCACCTGTGCCGCCCACACAAACTCGTCCGCGTTCTTGGACATGAGCTGGGGCACTACGTTGAGCCCCTGGTTGTTGGCAGGATCGATCTCCTTAAACGCCTTGCCGCCAAAGCGGTTTCCCACCCGCGGCGGCGGCAAAAACGGCGTGTAATAGCAATCGAGTGCACCGAAGCACTCCGCATGCACGCGACGGAACACATGCCCGGTAATCCCCTCCATAGGGGCCAACGATAGAATCATCTACTCTTCTCTCATATCAACGAACGTGGCAAAGGGACTGCCCCTTTGCCACATTATTCGGAGCGAAGGGCCTCCACGGGATCCTTCCTGGACGCGCTGCGGGCGGGCAGCAGGCCGGCAACAACCGTCAGCAGCACCGAAATCGCGATGAGCACCAACGCATCCTGCACGGGCAGACTCATTAGGTTGGGGACCTGTTTGGCCGCAAGCGCCCAGGTATTAACCGGGAAGCTCACGAGCACCACGACGACAACAGCAAAGACGCCGGCAATGAGGCCCTCGATAAAGGTCTCGGCGTTGAACACGTTTGCCACGTTGCGCTTCGACGCGCCAATCGCACGCAGAATGCCAATCTCCTTTTTGCGCTCCAGCACGCTGATGTACGTGATGATGCCGATCATGATGGAGCTCACCACCAGGCTGATACTCACGAATGCGATGAGCACCAAGCTGATGGTGTTCACGATGTCGGTCACCGAGCCCATGATGATGCCCATGTAGTCGGTGTACGAAATTGCCCGATCATCGTGGCCAGCGGCTTTGACCTGCTTGTTGTACGCATCGATGTGATCGAGCACGCGCTCCTTGGCCTCAAAGTCGCGCGGGAAAATCTTAACCGAGATGGGGTCTGCCTCATCCGCATAGCCCAACGTGGTCAGATTGTTGTCGTAGGTGAGCTTCGAAGCCTTGGCATAGCTCATCATGAGCGAACTCAGGTCCTCGGCGTCCATGTTGAAATGGATGGCGCGGGCAAAGGCGTTCGCATCCACGTGCATGGCGCTCGCCAGGTTGGCAAAACTCGAAGACATCTGCGTCGCCATCTGGTCCATGAGCCCTGCCGCGCCCGCCTTGAGCTGGGACGATACCGTCGACGCTATCTGCTCGCTGATCGACTTCATCACCTGATCCATAGCCTGCTGCAGATACGGAGCCAGCTGCTTTTGCACATAGTCGGTCATCGCCTGTTCCAGGCGCTCTGCTAGGGCATCGCCGCCGAGGGCCTTGAGCTGAGCTAGGCATTGCTGGGCTGCGGCATCATTCTCAAGATACGTCGAGAATGCGGCGGCGAGCTTTGACGCGTCCTTAAGATCATCGGGTGTCAGCGCCTTAAACTGATCAGACTGCAAAAAGCCCTCAAACAGCTGGTTGGCCAGTGTTCCCACCTGCTGCATTTGCTCGGGCGTGAGTTCCAGACCGTCAAAGATACCCGAGAAATCTGGGGTTGGCGCTTTTGCCATGATGTCGCTGAAGTCGATGTCCTTGCCAACGCCCGAAAGGTCAATGTCCAGCCCCGACAGATCGATGCCAGAAAGGTCCATACCGCTGGCTGCACCCGAGAGCGCAGATGTATCGAACGAAAACGCACTCTTCAGCGCCGCCTCGTCCACACTAAACATGCTGCCCAGATCAACGCCTTGCTTGGCCTCGCCTTGCAGTTCGTCGAAGGTTTTGCCCGTAAAGACATCCGTCTCGGGGTGGGCAAGCTGCTCCTGCACAATCTGCGAATTTGCGGCGCGCTCCATAAGCTGGCGAGTCAGCGCATGCGTGTAGGCAATGCCCGGGGACAACGCGCTCGCGTTGGCGGTCTCGTTGGGTCGCACCACGCCCACAATGTGCACGTCGATACCGTCGGCAACCTTGGCGGCCATAAAGTCGGTGTCGCCAGACATATCGGTCCATATGCCGGTCTCTTCGTTTTTGCGATACGCATCGGCCGGCGACAGCACCTTAAACGTCGTGGACAGCGCATCGTCGTAGGTAAATTCGGTGCCGGTCTCGGGCGTTTCGACCCCACCGTCAGCCGTCATAGCGCTGTTTACCAGATCGTTGAGCTCATTGATATCCAGCGCGCCGATGCTGTAGAGCGTGTAGTCGCCCACCGTGCCACGGCTCGAAAGCACCATCACGGCTTCGTTAGCAGACGTAGGCCAATGCCCCGCCACGACATCGTACTGGCTGTCGAGCAGGCTCTGGTCGTCAATCATCTCGTTAAAGACCGAGGTTCCCATGGATTCCATGCTCACCGTTGCCGCCGAGCTCGCGCCTCCGCTCATGGCCTCAGTCATGGCGTTGGGCACCAGCCGGACAGGCTTCTCATCGCCCTTGCCGGCACGATAGACAACCGGCGATACACCGTAGCCGTACTGGATGGCGTTGACCTCTTTGTCGATACCATCGCCGCCGTCGTCAAGCCATGCCTTAAAGCTCGTCATATCGTTAGATTTAACACTTGCGAACATATCCCTTACGGCCGTGACCACGGGAATCTTATCGGTTCCCTTAGCCTTGCCGCCGGCACTGTCGTCGGACGAGTCCACGCTTTCAGACGAGCCATCATCCGTGGCCCCCTGTCCGCCCATCATGGACGACAGGTCGTAATCCTGCTTGGAAATGGTGAGTTGGTAGCTCGAGAGCGTATCCTCCTCGACCTTTTTGATGTAGCCGTTTACGCCGTTGGACAGCGCCAGAATCGCCGCGATACCGATAATGCCAATCGAGCCCGCAAAGGCCGTCATGGCCGTGCGGCCCTTCTTGGTCATGAGGTTTCGGGCAGAAAGCCCCAGCGCCGTCACAAAGCTCATCGAGGTTTTGCGCGTAGGCTTGGCCTCGCGGCGCGTGGCGTCAGCGACATCGAAAGGATCGGAATCATCGGTGATCTTGCCGTCCGCCAGGTTGACGATGCGCGTGGCGTATTGGTATGCCAGGTCGGGATTGTGCGTGACCATGATGACCAGACGGTCGCGCGCAACTTCTTTGAGCAAATCCATAACCTGCACGGATGTCGTTGAATCCAAAGCGCCAGTCGGCTCGTCGGCAAGGACGATCTCAGGGTCATTGATCAGGGCGCGGGCAATGGCCACGCGCTGCATCTGCCCGCCCGATAGCTGGCTCGGGCGCTTGTTAACGTGCTCGCCCAAGCCGACTTTCTCCAACGCCTCGCGCGCACGCTGGCGACGCTCGGCATGCCCCACGCCCGTGAGCGTAAGCGCCAGCTCCACGTTTTCCAAAATGGTCTGATGCGGAATGAGGTTATAGCTCTGGAACACAAAGCCGATGCGGTTATTGCGATAGGCATCCCAATCGCGATCGTGAAAATCCTTGGTCGAAATACCGTCGATCAGCAGGTCGCCGGAATCGAAATGATCGAGCCCGCCGATAACGTTGAGCATCGTCGTTTTGCCCGAGCCCGAGGGACCCAGAATGGCCACGAACTCGTTATCGCGAAAAGACAGGCTTACGTTGTCGAGCGCCACCTGCGTAAACGACTGCGTAACGTACCTTTTGCAAATACCTTTGAGCTCCAGCATGGACGGCAACCTCTCCCACGCGGGCACGTTCACCCGCTCTCCCCCGCCGTTCGTATTCGACGCGTTTGTCCTACTCTATCCCCATTTTTTGCCGGAACCAGTGAGGAATGTAGGGAACCGCGCCAAAAAACGAACGGGACGGCGCCCAAAAGAAGAGGTCCCGAGCGGGACCTCTATATGGTGGAGCTTATCTTGAAAGGCAGCAGACTACTTCGCACAGCGGTGCACGATCTTCGCCATGCTTTACGCGTTTTTTACTGCTCGCTATTCGCAATCGCCTGGTCAATAAGCTTGTCGAGCGCTGCGCGCTGCTCAGCGGAGCTAATGGCTCCCACGATTGGATCCCCTACGATGTTGCCATTCTGATCGATGACATACGTTGTCGGGAACGAGAACAAATTTGACGTAAACTTACCGGCATCGCTATCCGACTTGAACCAGATGTTCTTATACGTCACGCCCTTCTTGCTCAGCACGTCCTTGGCATCTGCAATCTCGCCCTTGTTGCCATCGAGCGTAAAGGAATTGACGCCCACGACCTGGCCGCCCTTCTTGGCAAGCTCCTTATTCAGGTCCTCAAGATCGCCCAGCTCGCCCACGCACGGCTTGCAAGTGGTGAACCAGAAGTTCATGACGGTGACCTTGTTCTTGGAGAACAGCTCGTCGCTGCTCACGTCGTTGCCATCCAGGTCCTTGCCCGTAAAACTGGGGAACTTCGTCGCCTCGCTCGAAGCATTGGTACCAGCCGTCATGCCAGCGGTCGAAGCGTCGACGCTCTCGCCTGCACTCGGCGTGCTTCCACAGCCGGGAAACTCCTTCTCCAGGCTCTCGAGCTTGTCCTCGATCTCCTTGATCTGCTGTGCACCGGCCTTGAGCGTCTTAAGCTCATCCGCCGTGAACTCATCCTTGGCGCCGTCAATGGTCTTGAGCAGGAAATCGCCGTAATTGCTGCCGTCCTCAATCATTGCCGAGTCTTTATTTGCCGCATTGAATACCTTTTCCCACAGCGCGTTATCACTCGAAAAGATCTCGTTCTCCTTCTGCATGAGCTTCGCATACAGCTCGGCGGCCTCGTCGGCATTGGCCGGCTTCTGCGCAGTGAGTTCTGCGATCTTAGGATCGAAGCTCGCAGATTCGCTCGCATTGCCACCGGGCGCCGAACATGCCACAAGGCACAAGGCCAATACCGGCACCATAAACAGGGCCGCAATCTTAGAAAGCTTCATGGTCATTCCTCCGTTTTGTCGAAGCTTGTTTACTTTTTATCGGCGGTCAAGGGAAGCTTTTCCGCCGACACATCCAGGCCATAGCGATAGCTGATGGCATCGACAGGACAGGCCCCGATGCACTTTCCGCACCGGATACATTCGGCATGATTGGGCGCGCGGACCACATCAACGTCCATCTGACAAACCTTTGAGCACTTGCCGCACGAGACACATTTGCATGCGTCAACCCGAATCCCCAGTAGAGACACCCTATTCATGAGCGCATAGAATGCGCCGAGCGGGCAAATCCATTTGCAGAAGGGGCGATAGAACAAAACGCTCAGCACTACTACGGCAATGAGAACGGCAAGTTTCCAGGTAAAGAGCTGCCCCAGCGCAGATCGAATGCCGGCGTTGGCAATGGCCAGCGGAATGGCGCCCTCGAGCACGCCCTGCGGACAGACGTATTTGCAAAAGAACGGATCTCCCATCCCCAAGTCGTTGACCACCAGCACAGGCAGCAATACCACAGCAAACAGCAGCACGAAGTATTTGATATACGTAAGCGCCTTGAGCCTTTTCGTGGAGAACTTTTTGCCGGGAATCTTGTGAAGCAGCTCCTGCAGCCAGCCAAACGGGCACAGAAAGCCGCATACAAAGCGTCCCAGCAGCACGCCGAGCAAAATGAGCGTACCGGTAACATAGTAAGAAAAGTTGAACTTGGATGAACCTACCACCGACTGGAACGACCCGATGGGGCACGCACCCGATGCCGCGGGGCACGAATAGCAATTAAGTCCAGGTACGCAGACTGTTTTTCCCGCGCCCTGATAGATGCCGCCTTTGGCAAAGTTTGGCAGGTGAATGTTGGTGACCAGCGTCGCCGCCGCCTGAATGAATCCGCGAAATCGGGCCAAAACATGCGACGCAGTGTTTTCTCTTTTATCCAATTCCGATACACTCCAAGCACAGCCTAATCGCTTTGGCCAGCACGGCATCCGCCTCGCCACGCATAACACCAAAGCACACCATGGCAATTCCGACGATCAACAAAACGACCTGTACCACGGGTTTTACCGCTTTGAACAACCCGACCACTCCTTTCGTTACGCGACCATTGGACCATATCGACTATAAAATCCGTGTTAAGCGCGATTTGGAATGTGCAAGGAGACTGTTATGCGTATTTTGATCGTCGAAGACGAGCGAGCACTGTGCGATGCAATCGCGCGCAGCTTGCGAAACTTGGCATACAGCGTCGACTGCTGTCACGACGGACAGGAGGCGCTCGACCTGCTGGGCGTCGAAGTATTTGACCTCGTGGTACTCGACCTCAACCTTCCCCGTATCGACGGCATGACCGTGCTCAGGGAACTTAGGAAAACTGACTGCGAGACCAAGGTGCTGATTCTGTCCGCGCGTGGCGAAGTATCCGATAAAGTCTCTGGACTCGATGCCGGCGCCAACGATTACCTTACCAAGCCGTTTCATCTGGACGAGCTTGCGGCAAGGATCCGCAGCCTTACCCTCAGGCGTTTCGCACAAAGCGACATAGTATTAACCTGCGGGAAGCTCTGCTTTGACACCAAGGCGCGCATCGCCTCCGTGGACAGTGAGGCTCTATCTCTTACACGCAAGGAAACGGGAATCCTGGAATACCTGATGCTTAATCAGGGGCGCCCGGTAAGCCAGGAGGAGCTTATCGAGCACGTTTGGGATAGCAGCGTGAACAGCTTTAGCAACGCAACCCGCGTTCACATCTCGTCACTCCGCAAAAAGCTACGCAGCGCTTTGGGATACGACCCGATTCGCAATCGGATTGGAGAGGGCTACGTTATGGAGGATAGCGAATGAAAAGGCTTTCGCTGCAATGGCGCATAACGATCATGACGGCACTGCTCACGTGTGCGGCGTGCGTGCTGACGAACTGCCTGGTCGGCTATACGGGCATGCGCTATATGGATGCCATCGGCAGTGACATCTCGGCCTTTAACGCTGCCGGCGCGGATTCGCCCCAGGTGTTCGACCCAACGAAAACGGCCCTCGATGACAAGGTCACAATCGTCGTAAACGACGCACAGGAGTCTTTTGGCACGACAGCCTGGTACATCACGGCTGGAGTCACACTCCTTGGCGGCGCGCTGGCATACTTTGTGAGCGGTCGTGCGCTCAAACCGCTACGGGCTTTTGCAGCCCAGGTTGAGCGTGTGCAGCCTGACAACCTAAGCGAAATCAGACTCAGTGAAGATGTGCCCACCGAGCTACAACGATGCAGCGCCTCTTTCAACGACATGATCTCCCGTCTTGGCGAAGGGTTCTCTGCACAGCGTCAGTTTACCGGCAACGCCGCACACGAGCTGCGCACCCCGCTCGCCCTTATGCAAGCACAGATTGAACTATTCATCTCCGAGCACTCCGGTTTGCAACCCGAAACAGCCGAGCTGCTCGGCCTGCTACAAGAACAAACCGAGCGCATGTCTCGAATGACCAAGGTATTGCTCGAGATGAGCGAGCTCCGCAGCGTTCTTTGCGAGGACGATGTGGAACTTGGTCCCTTGTCCGAAGAGGTCCTCACCGACCTTGCGCCACTTGCCGAAAATAAGGGCATAGCCCTCAATTGTGCTGGAGACGCTTTAGTAATCGGGAGCGACACGCTCCTCTATCGGCTGGTGTTTAACCTGGTCGAAAATGCCATCCATTACAGCCGCCCCGGCTCGACTGTCAACGTCTCCATCTGCGACAACGACAGCCACGTGTTCCTGAGAGTCGAGGACCAGGGCCCGGGAATACCCAAGCAGTACCGTGAGAGCATCTTCCAGCCGTTCTTTCGTCTAGACAAATCCCGCAGCAGGGCATACGGCGGCGCAGGACTCGGGCTAGCGCTTGTTTGGGAGATTGCAGCGCTTCACGGTGGCGCGGTAGAGGTCGAAGCAAGTTCCGAGAGCGGGACCACCATGCTCGTAAGCCTTCCAAAACGATCCGTAGCGTTAACCGAACAGTAAAACGAAAGGGGTCCCGAGCAACAGGAGTACAATTGCTGCATTGTTGCCAGCTGTTGGGAGATGGAAGATGGACTGCGATGGCTACCCATGCGTTCCCATGCCGTTGATGTGCACCGCCTTTGTGCCGGGGCAGATTGACGCTGCGGTTGCAGGCATTTCCGACCCCGATTCACGCACCATCGCCATGGCAGAAGCGCTGTACTTTCGCGGACAGGCCGCCCTCGCTGCCAAGACGGCGCGCCCCTATCTTGACGCCACCGATTCCGCACTGCGCTATTCCGCATGCTTTATCTGCGGATACGCCAGTCTGTCGCTCAACCGTATCGCCGACGCCCGCCGTTGTCTTGCGGGCATCCTCGATACGCCAACTGACGAGGAATCACCCGCCGTCCACGCCACGCATATCCTGTTCGCCTCGGCCGCAAGCGTCCTGCTGCACTTGTCTTCCCCGTATTCTGCCGAAGCGTTTTATCCGCTTGCGCCGCATCTGCCCGAAGGCCTGCGCCTGTTCGCCAGCTACGTGATGGCGCATGCCCTGTACCTGCGCGGCGAATATGGCCGCAGTCTGGGCATGGCGGAAAACGCCCTGATCATGAAACAAGGGAGCTATCCGATCTCGGAACTGTTCCTGCACCTGGCAGCTTCCATGGCATGCATGAGCCTCAAGGACATCGACGCCGCAAAAACGCACTTCGGAGTTGCTTGGAACATTGCGCGTCCCGACGGCCTTATTGAGCTCATTGGCGAGCATCACGGCCTTTTACAGGGGCTTATCGAGGCATGCCTAAAAACGCAATACCCTGACGACTTCGCGCGCATCATCGAGATCACGTACCGCTTCAGCTACGGCTGGCGGCGCATCCACAACCCCGATTCGGGCGAGGACGTGGCCGACGATCTAACGACCACAGAGTTCACCATGGCCATGCTCGCCTGCCGTGGATGGACCAACGCCGAAATCGCTCGTCATATGGGTGTGTCGCCGGGCACCGTTAAAAACCGCCTATCCGGCGTATACGCAAAGCTTGGCATCGGCACACGCGCCGAGCTAGTCGCGCATATGTTGCGTTAGCGACCGAGCTGCCGAGCGCATCGAACGCGTTTCGGAACCCCGGCGCTTCGCTCAATCAATTTGGACATTTTGACCCTTGAATGGCACTACCGCCACGTGGCGCCTTCTCGCAAAATTGGATTATTTCCACCGATACCTGCGGGATGGGAGCCAAAGATGCTTGATCGCCGTTCGTTACTTGTTGCCGGAGCGTCCTCGCTGGCGAGCATTATGTTGCCGCGCGTGCCGGGAAGCGCAAACGCCTTCATACTGCCGTTCACCCCCACCGAGGCATACGCCGATGAAGATGATCCCTTCAAGGTCTTGGTGCTCTCGCGCACCATGTTTGGTGTGGTCGTAGTCGACGTCGCCAACAAGAATACGCCCATCACGGGTGCCCAGGTCACGCTCACATCGCGCTATGCCGCAGGCAAGCAGCTCACCGCCACGACCGATGACGAAGGCACGGCCATCTTTGAGGTCGCGCCGCTTTCAGAAGGCTACGTGGACGAGGCGACGCTTCTCGACGCGTATGACTTTAACGGCGGCATCTCCATTAGCATGGCGGGCTACCGCGATGTCGAGATTCCCCTCGCGCGTGTCCAAGGCGGCACCGCCATTACCGCACCCACACGTCCGCTCTCCGATGGCGAGCCGTACTTTCGCCAGCTCACATTCGACGAATGGGACATCCAGTACGCCGACGCCACGTTTATGGCAATGCCAGCGGACGAAGCAGCAAACGATCAGCCCGACACGCACGCTTTTACCGTGCAGGCCCATCTGCCGCAGGGCGGGCAGGCAACGTTGCATATCAATAAAGTGATGCCTGCCGCGGGCAACTCACCCAAAACCGTCACGCAGATTGGCCAAGTCAAGGCCAGCGCATCGGGCGCGAATAATCTGGCGACGTTCACGCTCGAAGACACGTTCCTCGATGCAGCTTCGGGCCTTCTGGAGGAAGGATGCAAGCTGCGCTTTGTCCTCGACTACCAGGGCAAAACCTACACGCTCTCATCCCCTATGGCCGTTGTCACCGCGCCGGCCGCAAAGGCGGAATCGGGCTCGACCACCATCATTCCCACCACCATGGACCAAGAGATCACTCCGTTTGATTTCCCCGCGGCGTTTCCCGGTATCGGCGGCAATAAGTTCACGTGCTGGATGCCCACATTTCCCATTCTGTTCGATTTCTCGTTTGCTGGATACGTGCTGTTTGGCGGAGGGTACAAACCAGCTAGCTATATGAACGATTCGGGCAACCCTGATCCGGAATACTGGAAGAAATCGCCGCGTGAGTCGGGCGCCAAGCAGGCAAACCGCTACCTCGACGAGATGGAGGGGAAGTGGAATCAGTACAAAAGTATGAGTGCCGGTTCGGGCACCGATCCAAGAAACACCAAGCTCCTTCGTCACCATTGCACGCCGCTGTTCACGATGGATATCGCCACACAGCTGTACGGCTCGCTCGCCTACGATTGGGTGGGCAAAACCTGGGGTAACAACAACGACCCCGCATACGGCAATATTAAGGCCCTCTTCCAGGTAAGAACCGACCTCAATTGGACCGAGCAGTTTACCCTAGGACCGGTGCCGTTTTTCCTAAACGTCAACCCCTGGGTGCTGGCGAAGCTGGCGCTCGCCGTGGGTGCCCACACGCACGGCAGCGGCGCGGCGTTTTTTAAAAACATTTCACTCGACTATTCCAACACGTCGGGCTCATTCACCATCCAAATCGGGCTTGCCGTCACCTTTGGCGCCGGCGTTGCAGGCGTCGCCTCGTCTGCCGTGCGCGGCGCCGCATCCCTCACGCTGTTCATTGGGTACGAGAAGGCAGATGGACACCAGCTTCCGCGACTGCGTGTAGGTGCGGACGTCGATGTCGATGTGATACTCCAGTTTGTGATGTTCAAGTGGACCACCAAGGCCTGGTCGGGGTCGTGGCCCACACTCCTCGATTCGTGGAATATGTCGGTGAACAATGGCAACCAGTATATGCTCCAGCGCTCTGAGCTCGCATTGGGTGGAGATACGCCTTATACGCTGGATGCCTGCTTCGGCACGCCCGGCAACATTGAGGCGGGCGGCGTGCCGCAATTTATCGCATCGGCCACCATCGTCACCAACGCCGAACTGCTCGCACGCGCCGAGGTTAAGGCCACTGCCGTAAACGCCGCGCCCGTCGTGCGCGATTGGGACCGGGCGGTCACGCGCATTGAGCTCGAGGCGGATGCAGAAAGCGACGACACGGGACAGATCGAGCATTTCGTCCATGCACTGATAGAGAGCGACGAAAACGCCGCGCCGATGTATGAGTACACCTATATCGGTCAGGCAACAAACGCCGTTGCGGACCCGAACGCCAATTCTGCCAGCGTGTCGGAGGACGAGCGTGGCGGCATCAAGCCCTCGAGCGACAACGTGCTGTTTGCTGGCGTGCTCAGCGAAGCCCACATGAAGCTGGCAATGATTGCCGGCGTAGAATGCCTGTTCCGTATCGCCTCGGTGCGCTACGGCGACAATGGTCGCTCGCGCCTGGTGGTACACACAAAGGCAAACGGAACGTGGTCCGCTCCCACGCCTGTGGACTTTCCCCTTGGGTTTGGCGAGGGCGACGTGGAGCGCGACAGCATATACGATTACGACTTCGACGTAGTGGAATATACGGACGGAAGAGGAAACCAGGACGCCTACGTGCTGCTGGTCTCGGGCGAGCGCCCCGCCGGCGACAACACCCATTTCGATACGGCGAGCACATCCGGCATACTGTCCGTTGTGCGCCTGCGCATAAGCAATGACGGAGTTCGTGTGATATCGCACACGTCGTGGCGCAGCATCTCGCGCGGCCGCCTTCAGGAGGATGGCTACCATTGCCTGCAGTGCCCACGCATCACGGTGGGCAAGACACTTGTCGACGGACGTCTGTCGGGCGTCTACCTCCACCGCCACGGAGCCACCGCAGAGAAGGCGCTCGGCAGCGAGGCCGAGGTTGCGCTGGAGTGCTTTACCCTGTGGTCGGATGATTTGGGCGACAGTCTCACGTTCCGTCAGGTCCTCCGCTTTCCGCAGGCACCGTCGAGCATCGAGCTCGGCACGCCCGAGAATCTCAATGGCAAAATGGTGGTGCCCGTTGTATACGAGACTGCAGGCGGTTGTGGCTGCGCATCGTACGCCGTGATCGGCCAGTCCATTGCGGGTTGGGGCGTTATGTCGCCAGATGCCACAGTACCCCACGCGGTGCCGTGGCCACAACATTCGGGCTTTTTGGCAACCGTCAACGAGCAACTGCAGCATATTACTTGGACGCGAGGCGCATCGGCATTTGCGACGCAGCCCGTGGGTGCCGCAGGCTGTGGCCCGGCATCGTTTAGCGTAAGCAACAACGGCAGGTGCGTACTCTATGTAGAGAACACCGATGGCAAGGTGGGACAAACCTACGACGAAGAAGGCAACCCGGTAGCAGTGATGGGCAAGCACTTCCGCATCTTCGCCAGCACCTTGGCAGGCGATCTGTTCACGGAGCCGTTCGTGATGTGCGAGCTGGACCATCCCGTCGATCAGATAACGACATTTTTGACGTCGGGAGGCATGCTCTCCGCGCTCGCCACGCACATTGTGAGTGCCGAGCAGAGCAAGGCGGAGCTGCACGGCATCGAAGTACCCTTGGTGGCGTGTGCCACTCCGACGGGCGCGGTCGCTACCTCGGGCGCAGTGGTGCCCGGGGCAGCAGGCGAATCCTTCATGGTCACGGTGCGAAACGACGGCAACACCTTGCTGACCGCCGGCACGATCGATCTATACCGAGAGGGCTCCAGCCAGCCGTTCTCCAGCGCATCCATCGGATTCGGAGTGAACGCACGCATGGCTTCGATCTACGATCCAGAGCTTGCCGAGGACGCTTCGGCCAACGACATGGCACACGTGAAGTACGCGCTCGAGACGCTGGGCACACGTTTTGCAACGCACCCGCTGGTAGCCGACAACGGCAACGCCGTGCTGGCACCGGGTTGCACGGCACAGTTCCGCATGAGCTTCGCCATTCCCGAGAGTTGGAGCGACGAAGTGGGCAAACGCGTAACGCTGTATGCGAAGGCACGTAATCTGGTAGCGCTCAATCCCGTAACGCTCGAGGAAATTCGACCGGGCGCAAACTCGGCGCTGGATGCCGTACTGCACGAGCTTCATGTGCCCGACGCGGCATGCGAACGCTCAGAAGTTCAGGTCGGCGTATGCGACAGCGCGGATACGACAGAACTTCACGACGCCCCGATGACAGCAGACGACGATGGCGGCTCGAGTGGCGGCGGTACCGACGAGGGCGGCGGCTCCGGCGGAAGCAGCTCCGGCAGTGGCAAGAACCACAGCAATAACAAACGCTCCGGAAAAGCGGGCGCGCTCGCTGGCACGGGCGATGTCAACGCTCCCCTTACGGCAGCCGCAGCAGCACTCGCCGCAGCAGGCGCCGGCCTCGTCGCCTACAGCGCCCGCCGCACGGCGCTCGAAAAAGACACCGCCGATGAGGTCAATTCGGATGAGCCTCGCTAGCTCCTAGTTGCTTTTACGAGAGACGCTGACTCGGCTCATCGAACATCAAAATGGGCTGGTTTTGGATACCCAGAGCCAGCCCATTACGCATTAGATGTCGTCAGAGGAGTCGAGTTCTGCCTCGAGCTTGGCACGCCGTCTTTTCGCCAACAATCCGCACGACACGTCTTCGACAACGTATCCAACCGCAAACGCAGCAAGACACATTCGGCCGTCTTCAAACTTACTCGGACAAAACCGACTCGGTTTTGTCCGAGTGAGCTCTTTTCAGCCTAAGTTCGAACGATTGTTCGATGGATTTCGTGTTGGGTGGAATCGTCTGTGGGCTGGGCTATGCTACCTTGACTATCTATATGACTTAAACGCAGCAAAGGAGCACCGAGAGAGCGAGTATGGCAAAAAACACCGCAAACTATGGTAACGACAGTATCCGCCAGCTCAAGGACGAGGAGCGCGTACGCCTGCGCCCCGCCGTCATCTTTGGCTCGGACGGGCTCGACGGCTGCGCGCATGCCGCCTTCGAGATCCTGTCCAACGCCGTTGACGAGGCGCGCCAGGGCTACGGCAAGCTCATCACCCTTACCGCCTTTCGCGATGGCTCTATCCAGGTAGAGGACAATGGCCGTGGCTGCCCGCTCGACTGGAACCCCTCCGAGAAGCGCTTTAACTGGGAGCTCGTCTTTTGCGAGCTCTACGCCGGCGGCAAATACAATAACAACCAGGGCGGCGACTACGACTTCTCGCTCGGTACCAACGGCCTGGGCTCGTGCGCGACCCAGTACGCCTCCGAGTACATGGACGTCACGGTTTGGCGCGATGGCAACAAGTACTCCCTACACTTTAAGAAGGGCAAGGTCGTTGGCGCCAAAAAGAAGGCACTCGAGATTGAGCCCAGCGACGAGGACCGTACCGGCACCACCATCAAGTGGCGCCCCGATCTTGAGGTCTTTACCTCCATCAGCATCCCCCACGATTGGTATCGCGAGACCATGCGCCGCCAGGCCGTGGTCAACGCCAACGTGACCTTCCGCCTGCGTATTGAGGGTGACGATGGTGAGTTTACCGAAGAGGATTTTTGCTATCCCAAGGGCATCGAGGACTACGTGCTCGAGAAGGTCGGTACCGACTACCTTACCGAGCCCTTCTTTATCGAGGCCGACCGTCGCGGTCGCGACCGCGAGGACCTGCCCGACTACAACGTGAAGATTACCGCGTGCATGTGCTTCTCGCGCACCTTCATGATGCAGGAGTACTACCACAACTCATCGTGGCTCGAGAACGGCGGTTCGCCCGAGAAGGCCGCCCGCAGCGCTCTGACCAGTGCCATCGATGCCTACATCAAGCAACAGGGCAAGTACAACAAAAACGAGAGCGGCATTAAGTGGCAGGACGTCCAGGACTGTCTGGTGCTGGTGACCAACTGCTTCTCCACCCAGACGTCCTATGAAAACCAGACTAAGAAGGCCATCAATAACCGCTTTATCCAGCAGGCCATGACGGCCTTCTTTAAGGAGCGCCTCTCGACCTACTTGATCGAGAACAAAGACGCCGCCAACAAGATCATGGAGCAGGTGCTCATCAACAAGCGCTCGCGCGAGAACGCCGAGAAGACGCGCCAGAGCATCAAAACCAACCTGCAGCAGAAGACCGACATGGCCAACCGCGTGCAGAAGTTCATCGACTGCCGCTCCAAAGATAAGAACCGTCGCGAGATCTATATCGTAGAGGGCGACTCGGCAGCAGGCGCCATTCGCACCTCGCGCGATGCCGAGTTCCAGGGCGTTATGCCCGTCCGCGGTAAAATCCTCAACTGCCTGAAGGAAGACTATCCGCGCATCTTTAAGTCCGACATCATCATGGACCTCATGCGCGTGCTGGGCTGCGGCGTGGAGATCAAGGACAAGCGCATCAAGAACCTTGGCGCCTTTGACCTGGACAACCTCAACTGGAACAAAGTCATCATCTGTACGGACGCCGACGTCGACGGTTATCACATCCGCACGCTTGTGCTCACCATGCTCTACCGCCTGGTGCCCACGCTTATCGACGAGGGTTACGTGTATATCGCCGAGTCGCCGCTCTACGAGATCAACTGCAAAGAGAAGACCTACTTTGCCTACACTGAGCTCGAGAAGAACGGCATCCTCAAGGAGATTGGCGACCAAAAGTGCTCCATCAACCGCTCCAAGGGTCTTGGTGAGAACGACCCGGACATGATGTGGCTCACCACCATGAACCCCGAGACGCGCCGCCTGATCAAGGTGGAGCCCGAGGACGTCACCAAGATGGAGACCATGTTCAATCTGTTGCTGGGCAACGACGAGGCAGGCCGCAAGCGCCATATCTCTGAGCACGGCAAGGAATACCTGGACCAGCTGGACCTGCAATAGCAGCAAATCGATTACGACGGCCCATAAGAAGTTCAAGAGGAAATCGTGGCAAAGAAGAAGACGAAAAACCAGCCAAAGAAAAAGCAGGTCAACGCCGAGAACGTCATCGGCCTGCACTCCGAGGTCACCGACCAGCCGATCACGCAGACGCTCGAGGTCAACTACATGCCCTACGCCATGAGCGTCAACGTCTCGCGTGCGTTCCCCGAGATTGATGGCTTTAAGCCCTCGCACCGTAAGCTGCTCTACACCATGTACAAGATGGGCCTGCTCAAGGGCGAGCGCCAGAAGAGCGCCAACATTGTGGGTCAGACCATGAAGCTCAACCCGCACGGCGATGCCGCGATCTACGAGACGATGGTGCGCCTGGCGACGGGCAACGAAGCGCTGCTTGCGCCCTTCGTGGAGTCGAAGGGCAACTTTGGCAAGTACTATTCGGGCGACCTGAGCTACGCCGCCTCGCGTTACACCGAGGCCAAGCTCTCCCCCATCAGCGCCGAGATCTTCAAGGACATCGACAAGGACCCGGTCGACTTCGTCGACAGCTACGATGGCGCCATGAAGGAGCCGCGCCTGCTGCCCACCACGTTCCCGAACATCCTCGTCTCGGCCAATAAGGGCATCGGCGTCGCCATGGCGTCCGACATCTGCGGTTTCAACCTCAACGAGGTCTGCACCGCCACCATGCACTACCTGCAGGATCCCGACTGCGACCTGCTTGAGTATATGCCCATGCCCGACTTCTCGACCGGCGGCGAGATCATCTACCGCCGCGAGGAGATGGAGAAGATCATCGAGACCGGCCTTGGCAGCTTCCAGATTCGCTCCCGCTGGCGTTGGATTCCCGAAGAGCGCATCATCGAGGTCTACGAGATTCCCTACACCACCAAGACCGATGTCATCATCGAGCGCATCGTCAAGCTCTCCAAGGAGGGCAAGGTCAAGGAGATCGCCGACATCCGCGACGAGACCGACCTCTCGGGCCTGCGCATCGCTATCGACCTTAAGCGCGGTGTCGACCCCGACAAGCTCATGGCCAAGCTCTATCGCTCGACCACGCTGCAGGATTCGTTCTCGTGCAACTTCAACGTGCTCGTCGACGGCTATCCCCGTGTCATGGGCGTGCGCCAGATCCTGCACGAGTGGGTCAAGTGGCGTATTGAGTCCACGCGTCGCCGCATTAACTTTGACCTGGGCAAAAAGTCCGAGCGCCTGCACCTGCTGCACGGCCTCGAGGCGATCTTGCTCGACATCGACAAGGCCATCGCCATCATCCGCGGCACCAAGCTCGAAGCCGAGGTCGTGCCCAACCTTATGAAGGGTTTCGACATCGACGAGACCCAGGCCGAGTTTGTTGCCGAGCTTAAGCTCCGCAACATCAACGAGGAGTACATCCTCAACCGCACCAAGGACATTGCCAAGCTTGAGGGCGAGATTGCCGAGCTTGAGGAGATCCTCTCCAGCGAGGAGAACATCAAGAAGGTCATCAGCGACGAGCTGGCCGCGGTCAACAAGAAGTACGTGATGCCGCGCCGCACGGGCAGGATCGAGCCCCATGAGGTTATCGAGGTAAGCCTGGAGCCCGAGGTCGAGGAGTATCCGGTCACCATCATGCTCTCGCGCGACGGCTACCTTAAGAAGATGACGGACCGCGTACTCAAGAAGGCGACCACGCTCAAGTACAAGGACGGCGATAAACCCTTTATCGAGTTTCCGTCCTCCAACACCCACGAATTGCTGGTCTTTACCAACAAGAGCCAGGTGTACAAGTGCAAGGTTGCGGCGTTTGAGGATACCAAGTCGGCACAGCTGGGCTCGTACCTGCCGACCGATCTTGAGATGGAACCCGACGAGAGTGTCATCTGGGTCATCGACCCCGAGGACTACAAGGCCGACGTGTTGTTCGTCTTTGAGAACGGCCGCGTGGTGCGCGTCGCGCTTTCTGGATACGTCACCAAGACCAACCGCAAACGCCTCAAGAACGCCATCTACGGTGGCAGCAAGCTGCTGTATGCCCAGGTGCTCAACACAGATCGCGACATCGCGCTGGTCTCGAGCGACTATCGTTTGATGAACTTCAACACGTCGCTGCTCAAGACCAAGACGACCACCAACACGCAGGGTGTCCAGGCCTTTACCGCCAAGAAGGGCCGCTCGGTCACCACCGTCGGCACGACCGAGGAAATCCTTGGCACCGGCGTCTCGGCCGAGAAGTTCACCGCGCAGAGCCTCCCCTCAGCCGGTGCCCTCATGAAGGAAAACGACATGCCGAGCCTGTTTGACTAGGACGACGGCAACGAGACCGTTAGATACTTCGCAAAGCGACGAGGCCCGGAGCGCAACGGCATTGCGCCCGGGACTCGTCGTTTTTCTTCTCAACTATTTCTTAACGCAGATTAATTGATTTCTGCTTATTTTTCTGCGTTAAAAAATGTCAGCGTCACTGCTTCGATGCCCTTTGGTCGGTCGTTAGCAAAACTTGCAAAAATTAGCAAAACTTGCAAAAATTAGCAAAACTTGCAAAGGAGACACCATGGAGTACAGCAAGAACCCCTTTACCCCGACGTTCGGAAGTATCCCTCCCTTTCTAGCGGGTCGCGAGCATATTCTGCGTGACATCAACCGTGGTTTTATCAACGGCCCGGGAGATCCAAACCTGTCGACTATTTTTACGGGCGCAAGGGGAACGGGCAAGACAGCGCTTCTCTCGCTCCTTTCAGAAACGGCGCTTGAACACGGTTGGATCGCAGCAAATGTCTCCGCCATGTCAGGCATGCTCGAAGATATTATCGAGCGAACCAAAGAAGCCGCAGATAGCTACCTCTCACAGCCTCATGCGCGCATAAACGGCGTTCAAATTGGTCCAGTGGGCATCGATTGGACATATGCTCAAGAGGTCCAGGGCAACTGGCGCACACGCATGAATGGCATCTTTAAGCAACTCGAAAAACATGACATCGGACTTCTCATTACCATCGATGAAGTCACCGTCGATCTCGAAGAAATGCTTCAATTTGCCTCTGTTTACCAGCACTTTGTACGCGAAGGTAAAAAAGTTGCCCTACTCATGGCAGGACTGCCCTACAAAGTGTCGGCGTTGCTGCGTAACGATTCCGTCTCGTTCCTCAGGCGTTCCCAATATCATCAGTTAGGACGAATCACTGACGTTGAAATTGCAAACGCGTTTCGCAAAACCGTTGAGGCCGGAGGACGTTCAATCACACCAGAAGCGCTCGAGAATGCTGTGAAGGCCGTCGACGGATTCCCCTACATGATGCAGCTTGTCGGATATCGCACTTGGGATGTTTCGGAGAACTCGCCCCAAATCAGTGCATCCGATGTCCAGCAGGGTTCCCTACTCGCACGCATGGAGCTGCGTGATCGCATTCTCGAAACGACCTATCGAGAGCTTTCCGATAAAGACATTGAGTTTTTACTCGCGATGCTGCCCGATTCTGGCCCCAGCAGGGTCTCGGAGATAGCCAAACGCATGGGCGTCGCCAGCAACTACGCAAGCCAATACAAACGCCGCCTTCTCGAGGACGGCGTCATCGGGGAACGTGGGCGTGGTCTCGTTGGCTTTGACATCCCCGCATTCAGGGAGTTCCTGAGCGAGAAAGTCTCCTAGCACGCGGAGATTGTCCATAAGGACATCAACGCATGGCAATCAGTAATCCTCTTGGTAAGGGAAGTAGGCTTTCCGCCAACGCTGATTGCCATGCGTTCTTCTTGTCCTTAGGCGAGCTTGCGAGCGAGCTCTCGCACCTCTTCCAACTTGGGCGACGATGCCATGCTGTCGCGCTCGGTCATACCGCTGATGGTGACAATGCCCTGGTCCTCCCACTTGCAGTACGCGCAGGTTGACTCGTACATAGCAATCGCCGCATCATAGACGCCCTCGCTGTGGCTATCGAGCAAAAGGGCCGTCTTGGTGAACGGGAAGCTTGTAGCACCAAAGGCGTACAGGCGGTCGATGGCGGCCTTCTCCTGCGCAGTGATATCAAACCAGTAGATAGGCGAAGCGAAGACAACCATATCGGCGCCTTTCAGCGACTCGATCACGTCGGCCATGTCATCCTTCTGCACGCAAGTGCCCTCGTGGGCGAAGCAATACTGACACCCCAGGCAACCACCGATTTTCTTGCTGGCAACACGGACGACCTCGACCGTATTGCCGCCCTCACGCGCGGTCTCGGCAAACGCCTCGACCATGGTGTCAGTATTGGCGCCCCTGCGCGGGCTACCACTCAATACAACGATATTCATAGAAATCTCCCTCCCTCATGCCGCAGGCGCGCGGCACACATTTTGTTGTAACCAAAACGGATGGAGCTATTCAGTCGTCTGCAGGCCACATCTCTTGTTCGTGTTCTCTAGACAAGGCGCAAACGGTGCTGCACCCCCCCTGTCGCGCTATATCCCTACGCAGTGTTCAGAACCCCTGCTCACCGAGCAGCACCGCGCGAGGTCCAGCACGAGTACGCCTTCCCGGGTACAGGTCTCATGCCCTATGCGGGAGATGAGGACCTTCGGGAACACGTCCCCGATGGGCAGAAGCGACGCGAGCTCCCCCTCAAGCATCAAGTTGATGCTCATATCGCCTCTCACATACGCTCTACTTCCCGGTTTCGAAACTCGAATTGATTTAAAGTTTCGAAACCGGGAAGGCAATATACAAAAGGATGTGTCGAGGAACGAATCCCAGCCACGTCATGTCGGCAGCGATGAAGGGCGCATCCGCGCGTGCTACAATGCGGGCATCAGAGATGAAAACACAGTCCCCGTCGGGTAGTCGTGGGCGTGCGGGAGTCCGCATCAGTAACCTGCCTCCTTGGTTGTCCCTTCTCTGCATGGTCATCTACATAAAGGAGGAACCAGCCATGCAGATCAGCGTGTCGTCCACCCTGACCGTATATCACGACGGTCAATTCTGGGTCGGGCTGGCGGAGCACGTCGAGGGCGGAAAGTACGGCGTCGCCCGCATCGTCTTCGGCGCGGAGCCGTCCGATGAGGAGATCCTGCGATTCGTTACAAGCGAATGGGAGAAGCTCTCGTTCTTCGGCGACAAGGCCATTGAAACAAACAAGCCCGCGAAGAACCCCAAGCGGCGCGCCCGTGAAGCGGCGAAAGCCCTTAAGCGGCCCACGATGAGCACCAAGGCGCAGCAGGCGCTCGCAGCACAGAGAGAAGCGATGAAACAGGAGTCAGCTCATGCAAGAAGCCGACGCCGCGCGGAAGAGGCTGATGTGCGCTTCGAGCAGCGAAAGCTGAAGCGCAAGCAGAAGCATCGTGGGCATTGATTGCCATTTACAGCAAGGCAAACCATATACAGCAGCGGCGCCAGTTCCACTTGAAGCCGACACCGCGTAGACGCTGATGGTGACGGCTATGCACGGGCACGGGCGCGCCACCGCACTTCACAGCTTGTTTCTCAAGTATTTAGGACGCACACGCGGCGTTCAAAAATGCGGAGCGACTCCGCATGGCTCGAGACTGAACCGAGGTGCCCTACTTCTCGCCTTCCAGCAGGCCCACGATGCGATCGATGTCGACGGCAAAGCAGGACCTTCCCTCGCGCTCATAGAGGTCAAGGTACGCCTGGCATTCGGAGACAATGCGTTTGGTGTTGCCATCGATGATGCGCTGGAGCGTCTCGTAGTAGGCCGAGCCCTCGGTCCTGAAGCGGCGCTGGTAGGCCTTGGTTATGGGGAACATCTTGATGTAGTGGATGCCGTGGCGGCAGCCGGGGCGCGTCGTGGGGCGGGGTGGCAACGCAAAGTACTGGTCTTTGGGCACGTTAGGGGCGATGTTGGAACGCAGCGGCACGGCGAAGTCCCTGCGCTTTCCGCGGAAACGCAGCCTCACCACCACGATGCAGGGGCGATTGTGCTTAAGCATGAGCTCACGGTCGCCATCGACGAGGTCGAAGAAGTCCTGGGAGATGGATACGATCTTCATCGGTTACGCCCCCTCATACGAAGCGGGGCCCGCATCGCTGCAGGCCCCTACAGGTGGGCGATATTCTACGCCTTGCGGCACCCCGTCGCCCACGGAGGTTAAACGTACACGTAAGCCGTACTCTGAAAGCCGCGGCTTCCGGCAAGTAGTTTATACCACGAAAGGTCGCTTTCAATGCGCATAGCTCGCAAAATAACACTCGCTGGGCCGTCACCCCTGGCAGTTACCCTCCAATCTTCATTGGAGTCAGCAGGTCAATTCATATATTCATGGGGTTTATCCTAAAGGGAATCAACTTTATACCCCCATAACTAAGGATTTTTCTATTCCCACTCAATGACTAGAGCCCTGGTGTAATTGGCTGGATCACCGTTCCGGGAACCGGTATCGACCTACCTGTCCGCCAAGCTCCTTCTTCAGCTCCAGCCTAGTATCTGACTCGCGCCGTTATAAGCGAAAACCGAAGAGATGCGTTTTAGCCAAGAAAATAAGGTTAGCCTTATCTTACTGCATGATTCGTGTGTTATAGTTAGATGTCTCTAACTATTTGGGGGCGATAGCAATGCACGAACGCAAGGGCTTCTGGGACAAGAATGCCGGTCGGTACGACCGTTTCATGCGAAAGGACCGGGCGGCGTATGAGAAGATGTATGAGCTGATCAGGCCGGTGGTGAAAGCAAAAACCGTACTGGAGGTTGCCACCGGCACGGGGCTTATCGCAAAGAACATCGTGAATGCGGCGGCGCACATCGAGGCTACAGACGCTTCTGCAGAGATGATCCTTGAAGCAAAGCGGGACAATCAATCCGCAAAGCTGCACTTTTCCGTACAAGATATGTTCCGCCTGCCCTATGCACAGAAGTCCTTCGAAGTGGTGATCGCGTCCAACGCGCTTCACATAGTGCCGCATCCGGAAAAGGCCCTGCAAGAAATCAGGCGGGTGCTGAAGGACGACGGCGCGCTCATCGCGCCAACCTTCACCCACGCGGGGAACTCGGTTCCCGGCAAGGCAAAAGCCTTTTTAATGAGTATGGCGGGATTCCCCCTCCATAGCAGGTGGACAAGCGAGGAATACCTGTGTTTCCTGCGTCAAAACGGCTGGTCGGTGCAGAAAAGCGCGGTGCTGAAGGCCTCGTTCCCGTTGACCTATGCGGAATGCACGAAATCGGAGGGGCCAGATGTCGTTCTTTGAAAACACCCGCAAGCCCGTGGGCCTCGGCGGGAAAATCATGGTCGCCATGATGAACCTGGGGCACAGTCCTGTGGCACGGT